>VGZD01000232.1 GCA_016872715.1 Planctomycetota bacterium | reverse complement strand
GCCGCTTTCGTAGATGTTCACCTCCCGCCTTCGGCGCGAGGTGAAAAAAAAGGAGGCTAAAAACCCATCGCCTCAGAGATTAGTGGAGGCAAAACCTGCGAATAAAAACATTCAATCGCCTCTTGTATGAAGTGGAGAACATTTCTGCCTTGTTTCCGAAGAGTTTGAGCAACGGTTGTGACTCGTTCGACAAATTTTTTGCCGCGATTGCTTCTGGTTCCATAACTTCTTCTACGCCAAATGACCAGCTTCCGAAGATCTCTTTCCGCCATATTATTCGTCGGTTCCATGCCGAGGATCCGAGTAAACGTCCATAACTTCTGAAAGTCTTCAAGCAAGGTTCCGCATATTTTGGCCAACGCATCGCTCCCATTGGCTAACCCATCTTCAAGCCAGTATTCCACTCGCCGTTTGCGAGCTCCAAGCCGCCTATTCCGTTGGACAAGAGGAATTTTTCCCTCTCGATACTCACGGTGAACCCTACAACTCAAGCGAAGCTCATTTTCAAGGGCAAGGCCTATGCTTTTATCAGGGCCCTCCCTCTCTCCATACCCCTTAAACTCACGAATTAGATGGGCCAGGCAAAATTGGTGATCCTTGAAAGAGCTATACACAGCATAGCGATCTGTCACAGCGGGAGCTGTCCATGTCTCTTGCCCAATCAGCCGCTTAAATGCTGCCGCGCTGCGATTGCGATCAATACGATAGACTGCAGCCTGCTGGCACGTGGCCAGCCATACAAAATGGCGCTTCCCTCTATCTCTCCACCCAGTTTCATCAAAATGGGTGCAGAATGCGTGCTCTACGACAAATTTGTGAATGCGATCATAGACGGGATCCAGCGCTACAGCGACTCTCTCTTCCACGTTCGGGACAGAACCTACCCCCATATCGACATCATACAAATCCTTGATCAGCTGAATCGCCTCTCTCTTTGCCACATGCAATACCCCAGTCAGAGTAACTAATAACCCCATGAGTTTCGGGCCGAAAGCAGAATCGGGGATCCCTGGTGGCAAGCTGGCTGTAGAGTTTTTCCCGCATTCATTGCAGCGATATTTCTGTAGCTGGAATTCGGTGATGACCGCCTTGATTTCGGGTAGTTCTGCCTGTTGAAGAATCTCGGGTGAGCGGCCGCTTAGCTGTATTTTCGATGAACCGCAATGAGGACAGTTTTCTTGATTGCACTGCACGTGGCTATCGATTTTGTCAGGGGGAAAAGAGAGACGTGCCTTACCTGCTCTTGAATCTCTAGCTTTTTTGCTCTCTGCGTCAGGCGTATTGCTTTTTTGATCGGTGGATGGAGGTTTTGAACTGTTTTTCGAATTGCGTTTGAGCTGCTCTTCGAGCTGGGCGATTTTCTCTAGCGCTTGCTTCAACAGTTCTCTCAGATGGCGCACCTCTGCTTCGAGTTCTTCGTAAGTCGGCTTCATGTCGAAATATACTAAAGATTTTAGATATTAGATGTTAGTAAAAGATGCAGCTTCTTTTTTTTCACCTCGCGCCAAAGGCGGGAGG
>VGZD01000231.1 GCA_016872715.1 Planctomycetota bacterium | reverse complement strand
CAACTTGGTTCACGGGGGACGTGTACCGTGGGCTGAAAGGTGTCGGGCGTCGGATTGGCAGTCTCTTTGGAGCACGATCAGCCGACCTACCATATGACAGTGGCCTGATCGGAAGTGCTCCCGAGTTGCTTCGCCCTGACGCACTGGAGGCCGCCCTCGGTGCGGACTCCGTGACGAAGGAGGCGCGCAGAGCATTTAGCGGCATCCTTGAGACTGCGGCGATCGGCTCGGCGACCCTTGGCGTTCATCTGTACTGGTGGAGCGAGCTCGATCCGAAGGTGCTGGACGGGATCACAGCTGCCAGCGCTGGAGACCCGACCACGGTTTGGGCTCTCAAAGAAGCAACTGCGTGGTTCGAACGAGCCACGGATGCTGCGCGGGACGGGAACATCGCCCGCCTCTCTGGTTACGTTGCCGAGCAAGTCGCGGCTCAGCACCTGATGCAATCGGGACACCACGTAGCGTTCGCGGAAGCGCCGAACACAGCGGGCTATGATCTGCTGGTTGACGGAATGCCGTTCCAGGTTAAGAACACGCTCGAAGCAGGCCATGTACTCGAGCATCTTGAGCGGTATCCAGACATCCCAGTGATCGTAAATGCTGAACTCGCTGATCAACTTGGCACCCACGCCGGCGTGTTTGTGGATACCGCTCTCTCGCACGAACAGGTTCTTGAGGCCACAAACGGAACGCTTGAAGCGCTCGATGGCACTGACGCGCTTGGATTTGAGATTCCGATCGTGACGATCGGAGTCGCCGCTCTGAAGCACCTCCCGTCTCTGGCCAGTTCGAAGATCGATGCGAATGCGTACATGAGCCGAGTCAGGCGTGAAGTCCTGAGCGTTGGCGGAGGTGGGCTGGCTGGCGCGAAGATAGGCGCCCTTCTTGGCGCAATCTTGGGTCCGCCCGGCATGGTGATCGGCGGAGTCGCCGGTGGAGTCATCGGTGCGACGGGTGGGCGAGCGGTCGCAGACTCCTGGAACTTCCCGACCCTATGTGAAGCACGGGACGCGATCGTTCTTGAACTTGCGGACCATGCGAGATGGTTCGCGCAGGAGGCACTCCCGCCGAAGGTAAAGGTGCTCCAAGGCCACCGTGAACGAATACGCAAGTGGGCCCGCGACGCGTATCGCACTTCCGGGGAGGTTCCTGCGTCTCTTCTCGCCGCCTTCGAGGCAACCGCTGTCGAAGCTGAGCGTCGAGCTTCCGAACTTCTCAGCTGGCTGAAACGTCTCGTCGATAGCAGCGACGACAACGATCGGGCGAATGCGGGGTGGGTCGCACTCCGCGAGTGCCCCCTTGTGCTTTGCCGGGGGCGAGAAGAGCGAAGACGTGTGATCGAGGAAAAGTTGCGCGCATACAATGAGTTGCGAGAACGACAGCGGTGATGCTGATACCGAGGTGATGCCAACGCGACGCGATCCGAGGCCGTAGGGTATGGCCCTCCCCCAGGCCGGCGCTCGTGCCCGTCGAGCTGCGCGGGGGCGACGACCGCCTGCCGTAGGGGCTCGCCGAGATTGCTGGATTCCTCGCAGGGGCAAGGCGGGCAGCGAGGCGCACTGTTTCCCTGCCAAGGTACGG
>VGZD01000230.1 GCA_016872715.1 Planctomycetota bacterium | reverse complement strand
CAAAACCACGCTGAACAACGTGTTCCACTTTAATATTCCGCAGTCTGAAGCTACTCAAGGCATTGGTGTAGAAGTCGCCATGCAGTGGAATGATGGCTATCAGGAAAATGTTTATTGTTTTACTAACAATATTCCTCAGCGTGATGGTGGTACACACTTGCAAGGTTTTCGTACCGCACTGACTCGCACCCTCAATGCCTATATGGAAAAAGAGGGGTTCATGAAAAAGGAGAAGGTTGCAACCAGTGGTGAAGACGCTCGTGAAGGTCTGACTGCTATTGTTTCCGTGAAAGTCCCAGATCCAAAATTCTCCAGTCAGACCAAAGACAAGCTGGTTTCGTCGGAGGTGACTAACATAGTCTCTACGGCAATGAACGAGAAATTCGAGGAATACCTGCTGGAAACACCTGCTGCAGGTAAAACGATTGCAGGCAAGATTATTGATGCTGCAAGGGCTCGTGAGGCTGCTCGTAAAGCGCGTGAAATGACCCGTCGCAAAGGCGCACTGGATATCGCTGGTTTGCCAGGCAAGCTAGCAGATTGTCAGGAAAAAGATCCTGCACTTTCTGAATTGTATCTAGTGGAAGGTGACTCGGCGGGCGGTTCGGCCAAACAAGGTCGTGACCGACGCACTCAGGCCATCCTCCCTTTGAAAGGTAAAATTCTTAATGTAGAGAAAGCGCGTTTTGACAAAATGCTGCAATCCCAGGAAGTTGGCACTCTGATTACAGCTATGGGCTGCGGCATAGGCAAAGACGAGTTTGATCTGGCTAAACTGCGTTATCACAGCATCATTATCATGACGGATGCGGATGTCGATGGTTCGCATATCCGTACACTGTTATTAACCTTCTTCTTCCGTCAAATGCCCCAGTTGATCGAGAATGGCTACGTCTATATCGCTCAACCTCCTTTATATAAAATTGCTAAAGGCAAACAACACCAGTACTTAAAAGATGAGCAAGCGCTAACAAACTATTTGACGCAAGCTGCGTTAGATGGCTCTTCTTTGCATCCCAATGCTGATGCGCCTGGTATCGGTGGCACCGCACTGGAGTCATTGGTAGCTGAATACCGTCATGTGATGGCTATCGTGGAACGCCTCTCGCGGTTGTATCCATCTCTGGTACTTGAGGAAATGATCTATCAGCCAGCTCTGACACTGGAACAACTTGCCCAGCGGGACACAGTAGCTGCGTGGTGCACCAAATTGCAGACAGCTTTGGAGCTGGCAGCTAATGGCAGCCATCGTTTCGATGTCAATGTCTACGAAGATATGGAGCGGCACCTGTTTTTACCAGCAGTACGAATCACTGCCCACGGTGTGCCAATGGAACACCTGATCCAGCGCGATTTCTTCGCTTCAGGTGAATACCAGCACATCGTAAAACTGGGTCAGCAATTGCAGGGTTTGTTGGAAGAGGGGGCGTATGTCAAACGTGGGGATAAATCCACGCCTGCATCCAGTTTCAAACTGGCTCTGGAATGGCTGATGGATGAATCCAGAAAAGGACATACCATCCAGCGCTATAAAGGTCTGGGGGAAATGAATCCGGAGCAGTTATGGGAAACCACCATGGATCCCGCCAGCCGCCGT
>VGZD01000229.1 GCA_016872715.1 Planctomycetota bacterium | reverse complement strand
TGTACAAAGCTGTGAGTGTCATCCACTTTATAATCGTCGGCGTGCGCCGATGTGATACAAGCTAGCGACGTGGCAGCTAATAAAATCCCAGCGAAATATTTGTGCATGATCGATCTCCATGAATGAACAGTTCCTGCGTAACGCCGTTAATCGGTGACCAGCTTTCTCTCCGCCAGATTCATGACGCCTTCTGCAAAACTCACAAACAAGCCCTCACAGGTAGCGGTCACCATGCCGTCTGCAGTCAGCGTACCCTCCATGACGATCTTGCGTCCATGGACTTCTTTGACTGTAGCAAAAAATGTGAGCTCAGTATTCAGCGGTGTTGGACGTTTATAGCGTACGCCGAGATGGCCGGTCGCACCGGTCTGGCCAGTCAGCAATTGCGCGCAGCCTAGAAACTCATCAAACAATGCAGCAATCCAGCCGCCATGTACGCACTTGGGTGGGCCTTCGTAAGCCCAGCCCAGGGTGATTGTGGCATAGGCTTCGCCTTTGTCACGATCCAGCCACATATGTAATGGCGGGGACATGGCATTTGCATGCCCTGCAATGGGCGTGGTCTCGCGTGATAACAAATGGTAAGTGCCATGGTCACCAGGTGCATCGGCCCATGCTAACCGACCGCCGATAGCAGATCCGTGATTTGCTATCGGGAGCATATCAGCCAATGTTGATTCCATGGCGCTCAAATCGCTATGAGGTACGTCGTGCGTCAACAGCAATTCGTTCAGCTCGCGCAACTGCTGGGCAATACGGCGTCGTGTGGCCCATAGTGCGTTATAGGGCGGCATCGGCTTGGGTGTAGAAAAGGGTTTGTCGTGGCTGCTCATGGGAACTCCGCGTCGACGTCCATTATCACCTCGCGGCCACGCTGCGCTTATAAGTAATCGCCCAAAGGAAGTTAGGTTAATACGGGGGAACTTCTAACCGACGTAGCGGTCTTTGAGTTACCGCTGTATGATCAGCTTTCGTTCTGACCACCACCATAGGGATCTTTCGATGAAAACTCGCACTTTGGCCGTTGTGGCCGCCAGTCTGCTTGCTCTGAGCGCCTGTAAAGAAGAGAAAGCCGCTGCACCTGCAGCAGCAGATGGGAAAAGCACTGCCGGTGCAATGACTACCCAGGACCAGAAAGTCAGTTACATTCTGGGTATGAATATTGGCAGTCAATTCAAGGCGAACAATGTGCCACTCGATCAGGCGAGCTTTGCCGATGGCGTCAAGACTGCTGTAGATGGCAGTGAGCCAAAATTGTCAAAAGAAGAAATCCAGCAAACCATGCAAGCCTTTCAGGCTGAAATGATGAAGAAGCAGGAAGAAGCTGAAAAAGCCCAGCAAGCCGCTCTGGAAGCTGCCGCGCAAAAAAATAAGGAAGATGGAGCAAAATTTCTTGCTGAAAATGGCAAGAAGACTGGCGTAATCACTACAGCCAGTGGCGTTCAGTATGAAGTATTGACCGAAGGCAAGGGCGATAAGCCTAAAGCCTCTGATACCGTTGTGGTTCACTACAAAGGCACGCTGCTTGATGGCAAGGAGTTTGATAGCTCTTATGCGCGCAACGAGCCAGCGACCTTTGCTGTTGACGCAGTAATCCC
>VGZD01000228.1 GCA_016872715.1 Planctomycetota bacterium | reverse complement strand
CAACCTTGATTCGGAGTCCATTCGCGAAACGTTCGACTCATCCTTGAAATTGACCTCTGTCACATTCAACCAACAGTTTTCAAATCCCGCTAAACCCAAATGGATTCACGCCACTGACATTTTGTAGACAGTTCCTCCCGAAATTTCGAGACGAAGTCAGGTATTCAGACAGACTCCTAGAATCGCCTGGTCGACCACTATCGCTCTTTTCGTGTTGTCGGTGTGCCGATCAACGACCGCGACCAGTTCGGAGGCGTGGCCGGAGGGCGTGCGGGAAAAAGGTTATGTGGTCTTTGCTCATAGCATCCAGGAGCTGATGCCGGACTCCTATGTGCCTAAGCCGAATGCCCTCAGCGATGGATTGTCGTGTACGCTGGCGCGGGGCGAGTACAAGTCGTTGCAGATCGGGGTGCATGCCTTGAGCGAGGAGTTGAAGGAGGTCAGCCTTGACGTCGAATGCGATCTCGGTGTGCAAGTCTATCATCTGGCTCAAACAACCGATCAGGCACCCGATGGTCAGGTCCCGAACTGGGCTCCGGCGGCAGCGTTTCTGGTTCCAGGCAGCACTCGGAGACAAGTCGTCGGAGGGCAGTCGGGGGGCTTCTGGGTGACTTTCCACGCCGGCGCCGACGCCGATGTGGGCCAGCACCCGTGCAAGGTCCGGATCCAATGTGCAGGTAAGCCAGCGACAGAGCTGGACCTCAACCTGCGGGTCAGGACATTTGAGCTGGCGCCGGCGCGAGTTGCATTCGGCATGTACCACTACAACGGATACGTGCCTGTGTCGGCCCGAACGGACAGGTGGCAGGCTGCGATGTATCGGGACATGGCCGCGCATGGGCAGACCTCGGTTACATTCCACGAGGGCGGGGATTTTGCCACGTTGCCCCCTAAAGAGCCGACGGCGACCGTTCGGGCAGCCATCCAGGCAGGTCTGGTACACCGCCATATTCCCTGCATGCTTCTGCAGGACAACCTCGCCGATCTCTCCGAGGCGCAGCGTCGCGCCGCGGTCGCGTGGTTGCAGGATCAACACGAGACGCAGGGCTGGCCGGAACTGGTTCGCTACGGTATAGACGAGCCACCTTACCCCTCGGCCGAACTGAGGCGATATCTGCTCCCATGGCGCGAGCTTCCCATCAGAATGGTGACGGCAATGAACGCCCAGGCCGCCTACGGGCATGGCGATCTGCACGACATATGGGTAGTGATGGGTGGGGAAATCACGCCTGAGATGCGAGCTGAGGCCCAGCGGCTGGGCGCAGAGGTCTGGACCTATTCGTTCCGGATATGGAGAGAGGAATTCAACCCCCTTCGCCAGCGACACTATGCCGGGTTATACACCTGGGCCAACAAGCTCGGGGGCAACTTCATCTGGGCGTATTACCACGACCAGCATTCGCATGTCTGGAGGTTCCGCGACGGCGATGAGCAACCGATGCCCGTGGTCAACTGGGAGGCCCGGCGCGAGGGGATCGACGACTATCGCTATCTGCAGATGCTGCAGGACTGTGTGGCAGCCAGGTCGGATGATCCCCTCGCCGTAGAGGCCAGGACGTGGATGGAAGCTCTGAGGGCTCGCATCACCGTTGATCCCCATGTG
>VGZD01000227.1 GCA_016872715.1 Planctomycetota bacterium | reverse complement strand
CGAGGGCGAGACCGCTCGAGCCCTTGGTAAACGAGTTCGAGTCGAACTTGAGGCCCAATTCGCTCGACACGACGGCAAGAGTCGGGTTCGCGGCTTCAAGCTGGATCTTGAGGCCCGAGCTAACCTGGAGGCCCGATCCGGCCGCCAGATTGACGCCGACATTGTTCGCACCGACGGTGAGCGAAGTATCGGCCGCGACGACGTCGAGGACGCCGGCCGCGAAGGTGAGGCCCGCTCCGGCCGAGGAGCTAGCAAGCTGGAAGTCGCTACCCGAGAGAGTAACTCCGGTGCTGGCCGTGTAGCTCGTGCCGGCGGGCGACGAGAAGGTGATGCCGTCGGAGTTGAGCGAGCCCGCGAAGGCGCTGATGTAGAAGATTTTCCCGGCGTTCGCGGAGCCGCCCTGGGCGATCGTCCGGCAACCCTTGGCAACGTCGGCCGACTCGTCGAAGTCGGTTGCGCGATCCAGGACATAAGGGGCACCAACGCCGCCCGTAGCGGTAACGGTGTAGATGCCGTTGTCAATCGCCGCCGCTCCGTCCTTCACCAAGATCCGGTCGCCAGTGCTAACAGCGACGCCGTCGACGGTAAGCGCCCCGTTGGCCGAGGCGGTAATCGTGTTGGCCGACCGCGAATAAGCCGGAAGCGCGGCGGCCGTGGCAAGGGCGACGCTGTCCTTCGCGTGCTTGGAAAGGAACTTATCGAAACGTATCGCATGGCTCGCCGACGGCGAAGCGTTCGTCGGCAGAACGACTTGGGCAAAAAAAGTTCTAGCCATCGTTAGATCCTCCTACGCCGACATTGCGCCAAAACGCAGACCAGGCGTAGGGTTTAACCCCCCTTTCTTTAGGAGAGCCGCGCAGTTCCGGCGGTTGCGGCGGTGAAAGTCAGCGTCACGGTGAATGGACTCGACACCAGAACCGTGATGTCTGGCTCGAGTTTGTTTCCTGCGTTGTCGAGTACCTGTAGACAGGCGGGCACCCGGCCGAGGCCGTGATTTATCGTCCATGTCGTGTTCGCTGAGCCCTGGGTATGCACATAGGTCGACAAGTTGCTCCCGATCGCCACATAGGCGCTGCCGGAAACCGCCTCCGTGAACGTGAGCGTCATCGGGTACTTGTCTCCGCCGATAGAGACCTCGCAACGTCCGACGACTGCTTCGGTAAAGGTCAGGTTGACGTTGTAAGGCGCGGAGGTGTCGATCTGGATGTCGGGCTCGATCTTGTTGCCGCCGGAGTCATACACCATGACGCCGGACGGCATCTGTCCGAGACCGTGCGCCACGGTCCACGAAGCAGACGCGGCACCCTGTACATGCTCGTAGTGCTGGATCCCCGCAGTAAAGCTAACCTGGACGTCCGGTTCCGCCACCATACCGTTCGAGAGAACGACCAGGAGGCCCGTCGGAATCTTGCCGAGCGGGTGCCGTACGTTCCAGACCGTCGCGGCCGTGGTCTGCTTGTGTATGTAGTAGTGAAGCGGATCTGGGCCTAGTGCATCCGCGGCCGTCGTCGAGTCAACAGCCAGGGTGCCGTCCGCGGCGATCGTGAGGCCCGAGCCAGCCTTGACCACGCCTAGCGAGCTGGTCGTCGCAATGGCCACGCTGAGCGTCAAGTCGGAGGCCAGGTTGCCCCCGCCA
>VGZD01000226.1 GCA_016872715.1 Planctomycetota bacterium | reverse complement strand
TCGTCACGGCCGACTGGGGCGGCACGCCGGTCGAGTCGTGGATGAGCGCGCGGGGGCTGGCGAAGTTCCCGGAGTTCGCGGGCGCGCTCGAGACGCTCGCGGCGTCGGTCGACCCCAACTTGCGCTGGGAGCGCCAGCAGGCGAGCGGCAGCGGCTGGTGGGAGGGCGCGGACTCGCGCGGACCGCGGCGCGTGGCGGCGGGTTGGAACGGCACGGGATTCGATGACTCTGCGTGGAAGAGCTTCGAGCTGCCGGGGAGCTTCTCTGGCGAGCTCGGGAGCTTCGACGGATTCGCATATTTCCGCCTGGAAATCGAGCTTCCCGCGAGTTGGCAGGGCAAGGGCGCGACGCTCGAGCTCGGGCCGATCGACGACCGCGACGACGCTTGGTTCGACGGGACGCACGTGGGCTCGGAGCACGAGGACGGTCGCTGGGGCGCGCCGCGGCGCTACAAGCTCGCGCCGGAGCTCGTGAAGGCCGGACGCCGCGCGATCGCCGTGCGCGTGCTCGACACCGCCGGCCCCGGAGGCATCAACGGCAAGCCGGAACAGCTGCGCATCACGAGCGACGACGCCGCGCTCGGCTCGCTGCCGCTCGCGGGCACATGGCGTTACCACATGGGAGCGCGCATGAGCGAAATGCCGCCGATCGGGCAGGGTGCGGGAGCGCAGTTCGGCGCGGGAACGGCGAGCGCGCTGTGGAACGGCATGGTCGCGCCCTTGCGCTCGCTCTCGTTCAAGGGCGTGCTGTGGTACCAAGGCGAATCGAATGTCGGTCGCGCGAAGCAGTACGAGACGCTGTTTCCGGCGATGATCGCCGACTGGCGCGCACAGTTCGGGAACGGCGAGTTCCCGTTCCTGTTCGTGCAGATCGCGCCCTACCAGTACGGGAACGCCGCGGCGAGCGACTCGGCGGAGCTGCGCGACGCGCAGCGCAAGACGCTCGCGGCCTCGCCGAACACCGGCATGGCGATCACGATGGACATCGGCGACGCGCGCGACATCCACCCCTCGCGCAAGCAGGAAGTCGGCCGGCGCCTCGCGCTGCTCGCGCTCGCGAAGGCCTACGGTCGGCCGCCGGAGCTGAGCTGCGGCCCGCTGCTGCGCTCGCTGAAGGTCGAGGGCAACGTCGCGCGACTCGAGTTCGATCACGCGGGCGACGGGCTCGAGTTCACGCCGACGCAGCCCAGCGGCTGGCTGCTCGCGGGCGAGAACAAGGAGTTCTTCGCGGCGGTTCCGAAGGTCGAGGGTCGCTCGGTGGTGCTCTCGCATCCTCGCGTCGCGAAGCCCGCCGCCGTGCGCTACGCGTGGAGCAACGTGGGAGTCTCGAATCTGGTGAACAGCGCCAAGCTCCCGGCCTCGAGCTTCCGCACCGACGACTGGACCGGCGCGACGATCGTCGGCGACTCGGGCCGCACGCCGCACCACTCCAACGAGCCCGGTTTCGCGGAGCTCTTCAATGGCCGCGACCTCGACGGCTGGCGCAACGTCAACTGCTCGCCCTCGACCTGGACCGTGAACGGCGGCGTGATCGATTGCTCGGGCTTTCCGACCGGCATCCTGTGCTCGGACAAGCAGTACGAGAACTTCGTGTTCGAGATGGAGTGGCGCCACCTCGCCGAGCAGGGCAATGCGGGCCTGTTCGTG
>VGZD01000225.1 GCA_016872715.1 Planctomycetota bacterium | reverse complement strand
AGCGGCGGCGTGACGGCGCCCTTGAAGACGGGGATGCTGCAGTTGACGCGGTTGTGCGCGAGCGGCTCGCGCACGCACGCGAGGAGGGAGACGACGTACGAACTGTTCGCCGCGAGGTTCGCGAGGCGGTACGTCCGCGCGCTCGCCGGGAGCGTCACGCTCCGCGAGAGGCTCGCGCCCCTGGTGTGGAGGACGTACGCGGTGATGCGCGACGGATCGTAGTCACCGCCGGCCTGGGGTGCGTCCCACGCGATGTCGGCGGTCGAGACCGTCGTGGAGGTCACGCGCAGGCGCTGCGGCGCGGGCGGATTGGGGAAGACGCGCGACACGTCGATGCGCAGGCTCCCCGCCGTGAGCGCCACGTGGTCGATGTGCCAACGTGGCGTGGGGGCCGCCACCGCGCCGTTCACCTGCTGATCGATCAGCCCGAGGACGGCGGCGCGCAGCGACGTGTCCGCGAACACCTGGGCGAGCTGATTGTAGAGCGTCCGTTCGAGCTCCGTCGCGATGGTCGGGAGGGCGGCGTTCACCTTGCCGTTGCACGAGGACAACAGCACGTCGCACCCCTCCGCGTGGGCGTTTTGCGCGTCCAGCCCCACGCGGACGTCGCGCAAGTGGGGCTGCCCATCGGCGCCGAGCCCGACCCGCACGTCGACGGGCACCGACGCGAAGACCACGTCGAAGTTCGGATCGAACGTGCCCGGTTGGCGGAAGGCGAAGCGTCCGTCGAGCGTCACGGACAGGCGCAACCAGTCGTTTTCGAGCTTCATTTCCAGGCGCGTCGACTGCAGGCTCGACACCGCCACGGTCCCGTTGAAGTCGGCGGTCCGCACGGACACCGGCGCGAGCGTCACGCGGATCGGCGGGTATCGAGACGGGTCCGGATACTTCGGGAAGAGCAGCGCGGCGAGATCCCGCGAGAAGAAGAACGCGCCGTTTCCGTCGGTCATCGAGAAGCGCGACGAGCCGATCGCGCCCCCCACGAGCAGATCGAAGAGACCGCCCGGGAAGGTGATCCTGTTGATCACGTCGAGCAGCGAGTCGGGCCGTGACTCGGCCCCTTCGCTCGGCTCCTCTGAGGGTGTTGGTACGCCTGCGCACCCCGTAACGGCAGCAAAAACTATCGCTGCCAAGCCAGCAAGTTGCGTTGCTCGCGGATTCGCCTTTCGCACAGCGTTGACGCCGTTTGGCGTCCGATCGGATCCAGAAAGCAGCCAATAATGACGGGATAGACCCTCGCTCAAGTTCGTTTTCATGTGCATATCTCCTGCGGTTGCAGCAGGACGTACGCGTCGAAGGGGCGCATTCCTGACACGCGTTCGTTTTCATGTGCATATCTCCTGCGGTTGCAGCAGCACCGTTGCAGCAACTGTGCCTTCATGAGCACCCCCACGTATCGGCCCGAGTCGTCGGGAGAATCGCGCGCCAGCCGTGCGTCGCGACCGGAGCCATGCTCTTTGCCTTCGGCCAAGGTGATGTCCGCTAGTTGCGCAGTGGACGATCTTTGCGCAACCATCGCCCATGGTGTCTTGCCTCAGAGCGTGTTTACCTGTAACTTGGCCGACGATGCGCGTTTCTGGCACCTGATAGCCCATGACGCGCAAGCCGTATGATTCGGACCTAACCGATTCGCAGTGGGAGCAGCTGCGAGAATTCA
>VGZD01000224.1 GCA_016872715.1 Planctomycetota bacterium | reverse complement strand
GGATTGCAGACGCTTTGACCCAGGATGTTCTATTGGCTCCGCTGGAAGCTGGCGTCATTCCACTGCCGCACCAACTGTACGCCATCACTCGTGCGATGGGAGACGATCAGATTCGTTACCTCCTGGCCGACGAAGTTGGATTGGGCAAGACCATTGAGGCCGGGCTGATCTTCCGGGAACTGAAGCTCCGTGGGCTGGTGAAGCGTGTCCTGGTGGTTGCGCCAAAGGGTCTCGTGACGCAGTGGGTCCAGGAAATGCAAACCCACTTCGGCGAGGAGTTCCGGCTCCTGACGCCAAGCGAGTTCGGTCTCTGGCGCAACCTCACAGGTGCCGACAACATTTGGCGACAGTTCGATCAGGTGGTCTGTCCCGTCGATGCCATCAAGCCTGTCGAGAAGCGCCGGGGCTGGCCGAAGGACAAGGTGGAAGCGCACAACCAGGAACGGCTTGGCGACCTGATCGACGCCGGGTGGGACCTGATTATCTGCGACGAAGCTCATCGTCTCGGCGGCAGCACGGAACAGGTTGCTCGTTACCGTCTCGGCAAGGCCCTGGCAGAAGCCGCTCCCTATCTGCTGCTGCTGTCAGCCACACCGCACCAGGGCAAGACGGCCAGCTTCCAGCGCATCATGGCATTGCTCGACCCGGAGGAGTTCAATTCGGCTGGAGCCATTCGCCGGGAGAAGGTCGTGCCGATGGTGATCCGCACGGAGAAGCGCCGGGCGATCAACGAAAAGGGCGATCCCCTATTCCTGCCCAGGTTGACGAAGCTCATCCCGGTTCGATGGGAAGATCGGCACGAACTTCAGAAGAGTCTGTACGAATCGGTCACCGAGTACGTTCGTCTTGGCTACAACCAGGCGATCCGGCAGAACCGCCAATACCTCGGATTCCTGATGATCCTGATGCAGCGGTTGGTCACGAGCAGCACGCAAGCTATCGCCTCGGCTCTGGAGCGCCGCCTGGAAGCTCTGCAATCAACGGAGATCACAGCGACCGATGAGGAGCCGCCCGAGGGCAACGCACAAGAGAATGGCAGCGAAGAGCAGGACAGCCAGGAGAAGTTGGACGAACTGTTGTCCATCCGGCTGGCAGGGTTAGCAAACGAGAAGGAAGAGGTTCGGCTGCTGCTCGATCTTGCACGGCGCTGTCAGGCCAAAGGACCGGACGCACGAGCGGAAACGCTGCTCAATCTCCTGGTCGAAAATCAGCGGCAAGAGAACAACCCCGAATTGAAGTATCTGATCTTCACCGAGTTCGTGCCGACACAGGACATGCTGCGAGAGTTCCTGGAGCAGCACGGCTTTTCGGTGACGTGTCTGAATGGGTCGATGGACCTGGATCAGCGGCGGCGGGTACAGCGGGAATTTGCGGAGAAGAAGCGCATTCTCGTCTCGACGGATGCGGGTGGTGAAGGTCTAAACCTCCAATTTGCCCACGTCGTCATCAACTACGACTTGCCGTGGAACCCAATGCGAATTGAACAACGCATTGGACGTGTGGACCGCATCGGCCAGAAGCTCCCAGTGAAGGCATTTAACCTGATCTTCGAGGACAGCGTGGAACTGCGGGTCCAGGAGGTTCTGGAAGAGAAGCTGGCGACCATACTCGAAGAGTTCGGTGTGGACAAGACCGAGGACGTTCTCGACTCGGCCGAAAGCGG
>VGZD01000223.1 GCA_016872715.1 Planctomycetota bacterium | reverse complement strand
CGGCCGCGGGAGTGCCTG
This sequence comes from Planctomycetota bacterium, assembly GCA_016872715.1. Lineage (GTDB taxonomy): Bacteria > Planctomycetota > UBA1135 > UBA1135 > F1-120-MAGs118. The sequence goes on along the minus strand of VGZD01000223.1, from coordinate 1,662 downwards.
TGCTCGCGTCGCGGCTCCCCGAGATCGCACGGGTGGTTGAGGAGTATGGCCTAGGTATCTGCTGCGCGAATGACGCGGACAGCATCGAGGCAGCTGTGCGTAAGATTGAGCAGGAGGGGATCGAGGCTCCACGTAGCGACCTGACGGATCTCTCATGGGAGGCTCAGGCTAGGCGGCTTACAGAGGCGTACCAGAGGATACTAGCCGAGTAGCTCTACACGGGTGCGCTATCAAAAAGCAGTACAGTCATGAAGTGACGACGGCACGCCCGATCATTGTCCACTTAACTTGCGGCAGCATTCTCCGCGACTCTCGGATTTGTAAGGTGGCGTTGGCCACTGCTGGCGAACGGCAGGAGAATGCCGTGGTTGGCATCGGGATGCGGATGTCAGACGAGTCCGCAGCAGAGGGGACATACAAGCCTAGCGACGTGATTGAGTTCGATTTATGCAGCGGCGCCCTTCGGCGATGGTTCCCACGAATCGCGTCTTACCTAAGCCTTGTCGAGATGACGCTACGAATGGTGTGCCGTGCGGGCCTGTTGCGTCCTTCAGTTGTGCACTGCCACGACTACTGGGCTCTTCCGGCCGGCTGGCTGCTTGCCATTCTGGGGAAGGCTCAGCTTGTGTACGACGCCCACGAGCTGGAGTCTGAGCGCAACGGTCTGAGCAGGCGCGGATCATGGTTGTGTCTGCTCATCGAACGTTGGTGCTGGGGCCGAATCGCGCTCCTGGTATCCGTGGGCCCATCAATTCTGAGTTGGTATCAACAAAATCTTGGTCCAAAGAGGTCAGTGCTCGTGCTTAACGCACCTGTTGTTGCGCCTTGTAGTAGTGGTCAGCCAATCAGCCGTACGCGCAACTTCGGAGAGCGTGGGTACTTCCACGACCGATTCGATGTGCCCGCGGGTACGCCGATGTTTATCTACCTCGGCGGTATGGTGTATGGTCGGGGTATCGAGCGGGTGCTTGAGGTGTTCAGGCGGTCCAGTGTCCGTTCACATGTAGTGTTTGTGGGGTATAGCGATAAGGTCGGCGTGGGTAAGCATGCAGCACTGTTCCCTAACATCCATCTCCATCCGGCAGTGCCCCATGAGCAGGTTGTCCAGCTCGTCCGGGAGGCGGACTGCGGGCTCTGCCTCATCGAGGACGTGTCGATGAGTGATCGACTGTGCCTACCCAACAAGCTGTTCGAGTACGCATTTGCAGGCGTGCCTGTGCTTGCTTCGAGACTTCCCGAGATCGCGAGGGTTGTTGGGGAGTACGGGCTAGGGATCTGCTGCGACAATGACGCCGACAGCATCGAGGCTGCGGTGCGCAAGATCGAGCGCGAGGGGATCGAGGCTTCACGCAGCGACCTGACGGATCTTTCTTGGGAAACGCAGTCGAAGCGACTTCAACAGGCGTATCTCTCGCTGCTGTCCGGGCGCGGATTAAGTCCCGCAAGCAAGATTGGGCGGTGCTAGGCAGTGTGCGGGATCTTTGGAGTCATCTCCACGGGCGCGGTATTCGCGACCAGCGTGCGCAAGCTGGCCAAGCACGCTGAGCAGCGCGGGCGCGACTCAAGTGGGTTGCTCTGCCTGAAGCCTGGCAGCGCCATGGTCCACCGGGCCGACCATTCCATCATGCGGCTCCTTAGGCACGCCCCTTGGAAGGGCTGTAC
>VGZD01000222.1 GCA_016872715.1 Planctomycetota bacterium | reverse complement strand
ACGGAGCGCAGCAGCCGCCCGAGGCCCTCGCGCAGTCGCTGTGCGACTTCTGGGTTGTGCTTCGACACGTCGACCAGCTCGCCAGAGTCGTTCTCGAGGTCGTAGAGCGCCGCCGGGCCGCCGATCCGCTGCACGAGCTTCCAGCGCCCGGCTTCGGTGCACGACATGAGGCCGCTCTCGAAGCGCGCGACGTCGTGCTGCGGATACTCCTTGCGCACCGCCGCGAGCGGTTTGGGGAACGGCCGCTGGTAGTCGGAGATGCGCACGCGGCTCGCCTTCGGCGCGAGCAGGCTCTGCGCATGCCGCACGCCGAGCGAGGGCACGCTCACACCCGCGAGCTCGAGCAGCGTCGGGAAGAGATCCATCGACATCACGGGGCTGCGGTCGCGTCCCGGAGCAAACCGCGCGGGATAGCGCACGACGAGCGGCACGCGCACGAGCGCCTGATTGAGCGCGTATTGGTGGTCGAGCAGATGTTGGTCGCCGAGGTTTTCGCCGTGGTCCGCGGTGACGATGATCACCGTGTCGTCGACCATCCCGCGGGCCTCCAGTTCCGCGACCAGCCCCGCGAACAGTCCGTCGAGCTCGAGCAGCGCCGCGTCGTACACGTCGCGCAGCACGTCGAGTTGCTCGGGCGAGTACTCGTGCAACCCAAAGCAATAGGCCCACGTTTCCTTCCAACTGAACTCCGTCGCGTAGGTCGCCTCGACCTCGGACGGCGTGAGCAGCTTCTCGCGCACTGCGCGCGGCGGAATCAGCGGCCGGTGCGACTCCATGTAGTTGAAGAACGCCAGAAACGGCTGCTCCTTGTGCGCCCGGCCATCCAGCCAGCGCGCGAAGCCCTCGCGTCCGAGCTCGCCCGCGGCCTTGATGACCCACGGGTTCGTGCCGCGCTCCCCCGCGCGCTGCGCGAGCTCGCGCGTCGACACGCTCTCCGGCACCTTGCGCTTGAAGATCTCGATCGCGCGCTCGCGCACGGCCTCGTCGAACGGATGCTCCTCGACCTCGAAGCCCTGCAGGAAGTTCTCCGCGATCGAGATGTGCGGGTTCGCCGCCCACGCGTACGTCGAGTACCCCGCGTCGCGCAGGTGCTCGGCCACCGTGACGAGCTTGGAGTCGAGGAACTCCGCGCCGTGCATCGCGCCGTGCTCCGCCGGCAGCAGGCCCGTGAACATCGAAGCGTGCGACGGGACCGTCCAGCACGAGGACGACTGGCAGTCCTCGAACACGCGCGCTTCCTGCGCGAAGCGCTCGAGAAACGGCGTCGTCTGGCGCTCGTATCCGTACAGGCTCAGGTGGTCCGCGCGCGTCGTGTCCCACACGACCCACAGCACGTTGGGGCGCTCGTGTTCCCGCGAGCAGCCGAGCAGAGCGAACGCGCAGCCGAGCGCGATCAGGCTACGCATGCGCCCTCCGTGCCTTGATGCGTTCCGCCGCGGCGACCGCGCCCGCACCCGCGCACAACATCAAGAGCGGCATGATCGGGAGTCGGAAGCGCGTGAGTCCGAACGTGACCATGTGGATCGCCGAATAGTAGTAGATGAGCAGCAACGTGAGCGCGACGAGCGGCGTGCGCGCGCGTGCGTACATCCACGGCAGCGCGAGGACGAGCACGGCCGCGTAGGCCAGCACGCACGACCACGTGATCGCGAGCTCGAGCCCGCGCGGAATCTCGCCGTAGCCGC
>VGZD01000221.1 GCA_016872715.1 Planctomycetota bacterium | reverse complement strand
GGAACTCCATCGCGCGCCACATGCCCGCGGCCACGCTCTGCTCCTCGCGCACGTCGAACTGCGCCGCCATGCCCTTGCCGCCCGCGCGCTCGATCTCGGCGACCACGCTGTCGATCTCGGTCGCCGTGCGCGCCGCGACCACGACGCTCGCGCCCTCGCGCGCGAAGCGCAGCGCGATGGCCCGACCGATGCCGCGGCCTCCGCCGGTGACGAGTACTCGCAGTGCAGTCATGGTCGTTGTCCTGTTCCAGTCTCGTGTGGGGAGCGGGGCATCGTAGCAGTGGCGCGTCGCGATCTCGCACTAGCACTCTGCGGCAGCCGAAGCTCGCTCGGCTGCGTATACTCCCCCGGCTCATGGACTGGAGCAGCCTCGGCACGCAGTTCTGCCTCGAGCTCGCCTTTGGCGTGCTCGTCTCCATGGCCGCGGTCGCCCGCGCGCCGCTCGGCACGTTCTTCTTCCAGTTGATGGGCGTCACCGCGCTCGTGCCGCTGTTCGTCGCGGTCGTGCTCGAGCCCACGGTCGGCGCCGGCGAGTGGCTCGCGCTCCCGCGCCTGTTCGCCCTGGGCGCTGGCGCGATGTTCCTCGTCTACGCCTGGCCGGTGCGCGTGCGCACGCGCGAGCTCGCGCTCGTCGCCGCCTCCGTCCTCTCCGCCGCGGCCCTCGCGACATATCTGCGCAACACGGGCCCGATCGGCGACGGCCTACCGTGGGTCGTGGCGAGCCTCTCCGCGCTCGGCACGGGCCTCGTCGGCGGCAGCGTCGGCCTCGCGATGGTGTTCGGCCACTGGTACCTCACGATCCCGACGCTCGACGTCGCGTGGCTCGTGCGCCTCAATCGCCTGACGATGGTCTGGATGGGACTCTCGCTCGCGGCGGTGCTCGCCACCTGCGCCGTGTTCGAGCGCGACCTCGCCGCGCGCGACATCGACATCTTCGGCACGTGGCCCCTGTTCCACATCGGCACGCGCGTGCTGCTCGGCATCGCCATGCCGCTGCTCTTCGGCTGGATGTGCGCGCAGTCCCTGCGCTACCGCAACACGCGCTCCGCCACGGGCATTCTCTACGCCTCGACGGTGCTCGTGCTGATCGGCACCGCCGTTTCGATCTTCCTGCAGGATCTCTACGGAGTTCCGCTGTGAGCGCGCGCGTCGCGTTGCGCTGCCCGCGCGGCGTCGAAGCCGCGAGCCCGACGCCGGTGACCGTGCCGATCCCCGACGCCGTGCGCTGTACGCACTGCGGCGACGTGCACGCGCTCGTGCCCACGAGCGTCAACGCCCGAGGCGGCGTGCAAGCCTGCACGGCCTGCGGTCACCCGGAGCTCTACACGCAGAAGGACTTCCCGCGCGCGCTCGGCATCGCGATCGTCGTGCTCGCCGCCCTGCTCGCGCCCTTCACCTACTACGCGTCCCTCGGCGTGGCCGCGCTGATCGACGCGCTGCTCTACCACTTCGCGCCCAACGTCGTGCTCTGCTACGTCTGCCGCAGCGAGCACCGCGGCTTCCCGCCCACCCCCAAGCACCCCCGCTTCGACCGCGAGATCGAAGAGCGCCTCAAGTTCGGCGAGCGCGCCGTCATGGGCAAGCCCATGCGCCGCGGCGGCACCGCCGACGCCCCCGAGCCCGAGCACTGAGCGACTCGCGTCGCGCGTTTCGCACCGCGCAGCGAGCGCATCCGTCGTCGAGTTCGTCAGTCGTCGAGTTCGTCAGTCGTCGACCTCGTCAATCGTCGAGCGCTGCGGTGAGTTCCTCGACGGTGCGGGAG
>VGZD01000220.1 GCA_016872715.1 Planctomycetota bacterium | reverse complement strand
CGCTCTGGGATTCAGCCCTTCTTCTTGTGTTTGTTCGCGCGCGTCTCGGCGACGTGTTGGCGGTAGCTCGGGCCGTCGACGTCGATGCGGACGGCGTGCATGGCGAGGCGGTCGAGGATGGCAGCGGTGAGCGTCGCGTCTCCGAGGTACCAGCCCCAGTCGGAGAGTCCGATGTTGGAAGTGATGGCGGTGGAGGCGCGACCGTGCCGTCGGTCGATGAGGTTGTAGAGCGTGTGCGCGGCGGTTGGCTCGTCGGCGCGCTTCTTCAGTTGGCCAAGCCCAACGTCGTCGATGATCAGGAGATCGGCGCGTGACCACGCCTTGAGCCTGCGTGCGTAGGTGGAGTCTGCGAGGCCCGCGTGCAGGTCGTCGAGGAGGTCGACACAGCGCGCGTAGCGCATGCGCATGCCCTTCTCGCAGGCGCGCAGCGCGATCGCCTTGAGGACGTGGCTCTTGCCCGTTCCGGCCTTGCCCGTGATGATGATGTCCTCGTGGCGCTTCACGAAGTCGAGGCGCGCGAGTTCGAGCACGAGCGCCTTGTCGAGGTTTGGCTGGAAGTCCCACTCGAACGCTTCGAGGGTCTTGCGCTCGGTGAGGCCGCTCGTGGCGACACGGCGTTCGATGCGTTGCTCGAGTTTGTGTGCGACCTCGATGCCGAGGAGATGCTCGAGCGTCGCGGTTGGGCCAAGGCGCTCACGGGTGATGGCGGCAAGGCGTTCGTCGAGCTCGCCGAGGGTCTTCGTCAGGCCGAGGAACTCGAGATGTCGGCGGAGTCGCGCGAGGACGTCGTCGTCGGAGGCGTGTGGGGATTGGGGATTTGCGGATCGTCTGGACATGGCTCGTTCTCCTCGGTGCAGGACCGCGGAGCGGAGGTCGTCGGCAGGCGGTCGTACTCGGTGAGGTCACGGGGCGCGGTGCGCGCGTGACCAAGGGTCCGCTCGAGGCGCTCGGTCGCGTGCTCCGTGACGTACTCGTCGAGCGTGCGCGGCTTGCTGCGTGCCTCGAGGATGCGCTCGACCGAGGCGAAGTCCATCGCGCCATACTCGGTCGCGTGCGCGAGGGCCTCTTCGAGAGCGGCGGTCTCGTAGCGCTCACGCAGGAGCAGGACTTGCCTCGCTTGCGCGCCCCAAACGCGAGCCGGACCGAGCTTCATGATTCGAAAGAACTCGGCCGCTCTGGGGCCCATGTTCGTGAACGCAACGCCGAGCTGATCGAGGTCGATCGGGCTCTTGCGCTGCGGTGGCGGGTGCAAGCCCGTCGGGTCGAGCTTCATGCCCGCACCGCGTGGGGCCAGCTCGTGGCGCGCGATGCAACGCAGGTCGGCGGCGTAGACGAAGAGCTCCTGCTGCGTGATGCGGACCGGGAGGATGTCCGTCACGTGGTCGTAGGGCACCGCGTACTGGTTGCCCGCCCACGCCACGAAGCCATCGATGCTGCACACGCGGTAGACGACGCGGGCCGTGTCGTACACATGCCGAGGGAGCGGAACGAGGTGCGGCCGCTCCTCCTCGAAACGCTCGAGGGCCGTTCGCTTCGCGAGCTTGCGGTGGTCGACGATGCGATCGAGCCAGTCGTCGAGCTGCGCGCGCATGTCATCGAGGTCGCGAAACTCGCGACCATTGAGGAACGATCGCTCGACCTCCCAGAACGATCGCTCGGTGCGAGGCTTGTCGTTTGGGTGCCGTCGTCGGACCGCGAGCGGACGGAACTCGTAGTGGCTCGAGAACGCGAGGAAGCGTGGGTTGTAGATCGGCTGCTGTCCCTCCCACCGCAGCACGACC
>VGZD01000219.1 GCA_016872715.1 Planctomycetota bacterium | reverse complement strand
CGCCGGCGGGCAGATCTGCAGCAGCGACGGATCATGGTCCGCGTGCGACTGCGGATCGGCGGACCTCGGGACGGACGGCGACGCCGACACCGACACCGACGCGGACACCGACGCGGACACCGACGCCGACACGGCGCCGGCGACCCTCGACATGTCCGAGATCACCCTGACCGACAACCCGCCCGGCCTCGCCGACTGGCCCGTCTCCACGCGGATCACGCTCGTCACCTTCGGTGACCACGTCCACGTCGAGTTCTCGAAGCAGGACGGGGAAGATCGGTGGCCGGACGTGACCCCGCCCGGCTGGGACGGGCCGCTCCAGTACACCCTGGGCCTCGCCGAGCAGATCGACGGCGTCTGGTACGGATCGGCGGCGATCCAGTTCTGGTACGGGCTGTGGGAGTCCGGCGGCAACGTCGCCCTCGACGACCAGATCGCGGTGAACTGGTACTACGACTCGCGCTGGGGGGCGCTCGAGGGCCGGCAGCCCGCGCCGGGCGAGACGGTCGGCATCTTCGTGGTGGCCGGCAACCTGCGGGGCGTGACCGACGGGAGCCAGTCCCCCGTGATGGAGCGTTCCAACGTGGTGCTCGTCCCCTTCCCCGACGTCGGCGGCGCGACCTGGACCTTCGAGTAGGCTGCGCCTCGACGGGCTGGATGCGCTCCGGCGGCACGCCGAGCCGCCGCTGCCCCCGCCGGGCTCTTCGATCGCGGCGCGGACTGTGCCTGGCCCTTCTTCACCGGGCCCTCCATCACCGAGGCCATCGAGGTCCTGGTGTCGCTCGCCGGCGGGGTGACCCAATGCGCCCTGCGCGACCAGGGCACCGAGCATGACCGGGATCTGACGCAGGAGGAGGGTACTCGCCACGAGGCGCGCGCGAACGCGTCGAGCGGCACGGTCCCGCACCTTCGGTCGCCCCAGGCGACCGCAACTCCATCGGGTAGCTAGGCCCCCCGCCCCGGCGCCTCGTAGGTCAGCCCGAACACCGTGTCGGTCATCCAGCGCCGGAAGCCCTCGTTGTCCATGAACTGCTTGAACAGCTCGGTGTCGTCCTTGAGCACGGCGGTCATGACGCGCTTGAGCGCCTCGTCGTGCTCGATCTTGGCGTTCTGCCGGTCGGAGTTCTTGCGCGCGTTCTGATACCGCGGATCCGCGGCCACACGGGCGGGGATGTCCTCGGTGATGAGCTTGTGCACGCGGTCCTTGTCGGCCCAGGTGATGTTGCCGAACTGGTCGTTGAAGGTCTTGAGGATGTTCGACAGGCGATCGAGCTTCGGCTCGGGCTTGAAGCCGCCGCCCGTGGTCGGCACCGGCCCGACCTCCGCTTCCGCGTCGGGGAGCAGAATCTTGGCCACCGCCTTCTTCTCCACGCGGTAGCTATCCATGTCGATCGCCCCGAGGATGCCCTTGGCAAGGTCCTCCTCGACGGGCGCCGGCAGCTTGGGCGTGAGGAAGGTCAGGAAGATCGAGAGCTTCTCCCAGTCGGCGTTGCTGTAGGGCAGGATTGACGCGAGGAAGCCATAAGTGCGAAGGAAGGCCTTGGCCTTGCCCTTGAAGTCCACCTGCCCGTCCTCGTCAAGCTGCTCGCAGTAGCTCGCAACGCAGGTGTCGAGGATGGGGTCGAGCCGGTCGCGGTCCGCCCCGCCCAGGTAGAGCGTCACGAACTCGTCCACCTGCGCCGGGGCGTAGACCTGGTAGCCATCGAGCGCGGCCTTCAGGTCGTGCAGCTTGTTCGGGTCGGTCTCCTCGGCCAGGACCGTCGTTCGGTAGTAGTCGGCGAACGACGCCTGAATCGCA
>VGZD01000218.1 GCA_016872715.1 Planctomycetota bacterium | reverse complement strand
ATCGGTGCGCGCGATCCCGACGTCGCCCTCTCCCTTGGGCGGTGGTCCGTCGGCTGCGACCATGGCATCGCCTGCCCCGTCACCTGCCGGCTCGACCTCGGCGCTGGGCCCTCCGCCTCCTGCTCCATCCGCTAGAGCGGCCGCCTCCGCGCCGTCTGCCACCTCGCCGGCGGTCGAATCGGGCCCGGTCGCGGGCGAAGGGTCGCAGAGATCTCCGCTGCCGTCGCCGTCGCTGTCGGCCTGGGCCGGGTTGTAGACCGTCGGGCAGTTGTCGACCTTGTCGCCCTCACCGTCGTTGTCGTCGTCGGGATCGCAGGCGTCGCCTTGCTGATCGCCGTCGAGGTCGACCTGGTCGGCGTTGGCGAGGTAGGGGCAGTTGTCGAGGGCGTTGGCGATGCCGTCGCCGTCGACGTCGTTGGCCACGGGTGGCAACTCCTTGGCGACGTCGAAGCCGGCGTCGCTCGATCCGGCATCAGGCGGCGGGGAGCCGGCGTCGCCGCCACCGTCGGTCGCCGCGGCGTCCGGCTTGCCTCCACCGTCGGCCGGCGCCGGTGGCGTGTCGTCGACCGGGTCGCAGGCGTCGCCGCTGCCGTCCTTGTCCTTGTCGGCCTGGGATGGATTGGCGACCAGGGGGCAGTTGTCCTTGCCGTCGACCGCGCCGTCGCCGTCGTCATCGCCGTCGCACGGGTCGCCCTGGCCGTCCTTGTCGGTGTCCTTCTGATCGGCGTTCGCCACCAGCGGGCAGTTGTCGTCTTCGTCGAAGGCGCCGTCGTTGTCGTCATCGCCGTCGCAGGCGTCGCCCTTGCCGTCGCCATCCTTGTCGGCCTGGTTGGCGTTCTTGACCGCGGGGCAGTTGTCCTTGCCGTCGACGACTCCGTCGCCGTCGATGTCGGTCGGCAGCGCGGACGGCTGCAGGGCGAAGTCGAGCTTGAGATCCTGGTTCTTCGCGACGGTCTTGACCGCGCTGGCGACCTTGTAGCCCGACAGCGTGCACGTCACGGTGTAGGTGCCGGGTGCCACCGACAGCTCGTACAACCCCTTCGAGTCCGTGACGTCCTCAGGACCGCCGGCGACCTTGACCGTCGCCCCGGCGAGCACCTTGGCGGGCTCGCCACTGGCGTAGACCTTGCCGATGAAGGTCGACATCGTGCCGCTCTTGGCCGCGTACAGCGCCAGGTGGTTGGCCACCGTGCGCTCGCTGCCATCGGATGGCGCGTTGACGACGCCTTGTCCGGCGACGTACATCGTCGACGACCCGCCGCCGTCGAGGTTGAGCGCCGTCCATGCGCCGAGGTCCTTCATGAGCGCCGCCTGCTCGCCGCAGGTCATGCCGACGCTCAGCCATGGCTGGCGGCCGTCGACCACCGCGACGATGAGGGTGGTGCCGGTCTTGTCGAGGCCGACCATCGTGCGCGGGTGGCGCGTCTTGCAGAAGGTCGAGTTTGGGTTCGTGGCGGACGCCGTGACCGCACCGCCGACGACGAGCATCGGGTGGCCGGACACCACGCCCACATGGTCTGAGCGTCGAACTTCACGATCTCGCTGGCGACATGCAGGACCGGCTTGGCAGGGGTGCCCTTTCCGAACACGAGGTTCGCATCGCTCTTGTCGTCCGCCGTGTCGGGCCACGCCTTGCCGCCGCCGGCCGCCAGCCCGCTCGTCGCGTAGGTCGCGTAGCTGAAGAAGTCGCCGTTGACCGCCGCCTGCGCCGCGACCGCCTTGGCGAAGGATGAGGTCTTCTGCTTGCGCTGGTTGCTGGCGGTGGCGCCGAGCTTGACGTCGGCGATGGTGGTGTCGA
>VGZD01000217.1 GCA_016872715.1 Planctomycetota bacterium | reverse complement strand
AGCTCGTCGCGGAGCATCGAGCGGGAGCGGTGGACAGCGCGGAGCTCGCGTCCCGCACGACGGCCACGCTCGCCCGCACCCGCCATGTGAGCGCGCGCGGGTTGCGCGCGAGCTGGATCGCGCAGTTCGCCGACTTCGACGCTTGAACTCGTCGCGCGAGAGCGGTGTGCTCTTCGTCGCGGGTCGGCCTCCACGCGGCCCGAACCGGGTCATCCGCGGCGGCAGCTGGAACAACAACTCCAACAACTGCCGCTCCGCGATCCGGAACAACAACGATCCCGGCAACACGAACAACAACATCGGGTTCCGGGTCGTGCTCGCCCCAGCTCTCGCCCCAGCGCGACGCGAAGTCGTCACGACGAGAACCGGGGGCCGGTCCGGGTCGGCCCGTGCTGTCTCCAGCGCGGTCGGCCGAAGAGCGTGGGCCGGGGCTCGTAGGGTGGGTGGAACTCTCACCCGAGCGTCCCGGCCTTGGCGATCCGCTCGAACGCTGCGGTTCGGTGCGGTACAAGGGCGGGCATGGGGAAGGCGGGGAAGCGCTGGTGGTTGTTCAAGAGCGAGCCGGAGGAGTTCTCGTTTGGGGACCTGCTGAAGGCGCCGCGGAAGCGGACGTTTTGGAACGGGGTGCGGAACTATCAGGCGCGCAACTTGCTGCGCGATGAGGTGCGGGTCGGAGATCGGGTGCTGTACTACCACTCGAACGCACAGCCCTCGGGCGTGGCGGGGATCGCGGAGGTGGTGGCGGCGGCGAGCGCGGATCCGACGCAGTTCGAGCCGGGCGAGTACCACGAGCCGCGGGCGACGAAGGCGGCGCCGGTGTGGTTTGGGGTCGAGGTGGCGGCGGTGAAGGAGCTGCCGCGGCTGGTGGCGCTCGAGGAGCTCAAGGCCAACGCCGCGCTCGCGCAGATGGGCGTGCTGCGCAAGGGCAATCGCCTCTCGGTGCAGCCCTTGACGCAGGCCGAGGTTGACGAGATCGTGCGCATGGCCGCGCGCAAGGCCTGAGCGAGAGTGCGCGCGAGCGAGGCCGCAAGGCCGCGCTCGGCGTGCCGCGAGAGCGCGCGGAGCAGGACGCCGCGGGCGGGGGGAGCGGGCTGGACGGGCCCGCGGATGGCCCTGAGCCCCTGCCCTGGGCGAGTTTTTTTAAAGCCGCGGCACGGACTTTTGCACGCCGCGGGGGCCGGGGGCCCGGGGGCTGGCGCCGCGCCGGGGCGAACTCGTAAGTGTCTGTCCAGAATGGAGTTACGACGCAGTGCTCGGCGCGCTGGGGCGGGCGCTGGCGTTCTGGCAGCCCGCGTCGGGAGGCCCGCGGTCGGGCTCGGTGCTTGAAATACCCCCGCGCGACTGCCCTACACTCGGAATCTCGGTACCTGCCCTCGGCTCGCTCGCCGCGGGCAGCAGTGCCGAGCCGATCCAGCGCCGCCTCGCCGCAGCGTGTCCAGTCCAACAGGAGATTCAAGAACCATGACCACCGCGAACTTCAACAAGCTGGCACAGGCCATCGAAGCCACCAAGGAAGACGTCGAGAAGGCCGCCGCCGGCAACAAGGCCGCCTGCGCCCGCGTCCGCAAGGCCATGCAGGACGTCAAGAACATCGCGCAGGACATCCGCAAGGAGATGCTCGAGCTGCGCGACGCGGGCGGCACGCCGCCGTCCAGGTAGTCCGCGCCGAGCGCGACCGAATCCGCGCCCACGTCGGCCTCGCACGGGGCTGGCGGGGGCGTTGGCGTTGAATCGGGAGCGCGCGGAGTAGGCGCGGCGAGGTGCGCGGCGAAAATCCGCGGCGAAAATCCGCGGCGAGGCGCGCGGGCTAGGCCCAGCTCGCGGCCTCGTCGGCCAGCGCGAGCGGCCGCGG
>VGZD01000216.1 GCA_016872715.1 Planctomycetota bacterium | reverse complement strand
GTACCGCGCTGTGGAATTTCTCGGACGCTGGTCAATGTTGGATGTGTTTGTTGTGACGGTAATGGTTGGGTTGGTTCAATTGGGGCAAACAGCTTCGGTAATCGCGGGTATGGGTATTGTGGCGTTTGGCGCAGCCGTTATTCTGACGATGTTGTCATCACTGAGTTTTGACCCCAGATTGATTTGGGATAATTGTGATGACGATATGTAAACGCTTGGTATTTATTTTTTGCATTAAATATCAGGCAATTTTTCTGTATAACGGTAGAATGCCGTTGTTGCCGTTTATTTAACTTATCTAGGGGGGGGTATTCATGAAACCATCATTCTTATTATGCGCAGCAGGCGTCATTATCATGCTGAATGGATGCGCCACTATGGACAAGTTGCTCGGCAGAGAATCGAGTGATGTCGAGAAGAAAGAGCAGCAATCAATTCAGGCAACCAGTGAGGGCAAAAAAGCAGTTTCAGGAGCAGCTTCAGGCAAACATTCGAATTTTTCCGGTTATCTTGTTCGCTATGATGATATGAAAGAAGTTGCCACCGCGAGCGGTGGTACCGCGCTGCGTTGGGTAAGTCCGGATCTAAAGAAAGGCCAGTACTCGGCGATTATGATTGACCCTGTGGGTTTTTATCCGAAACCGCCACTGTTGGCGAAGGTGTCTAAGGGGCGCATGTTGGAAGCTGTTCAGTACTTGCGGCAGCAAGCGCAACAAGTCATTGGCCAGCATCTGAAAATTGTAGATAAGCCAGGGCCGGGTGTATTGCATTGGGATGCTGCAGTAACCGGCGTGAAGGCCGGCCCCGAACAGCGCGTGGATGCGACTCATTTGGCGGCGGCTATGATTTTTACAGATGCATCACCGACAGCGCTTCCGCAACATTATGGTTACGTTGTATTTCTGGAGTCGCGTTTGGTTGACAGCCAGAGCAAGAAGCTTGTTGCTAAATCCGTACGCGCCGGCGTGGGTAACAAAGTTGCTGATCCCAGCAAAAAAATCCTGATTGAAGATATCAAGCCTGTGCTGGATGGTTGGGTACAGGATGCTGGAACATTTGTGATAACCCATGTTAAATAAAACTCGTTAACAAATAGTTGACGCTCTAGTGTAGGTGCCCATGAACGAAATCACATTGCCCCAGCCTGCTGTTGCTAACAAGCGACATATTGCGCCAATTTGGTTGCTGCCATTTATAGCGTTGTTGGTGGGCGTGTGGTTGGTCTGGCGTAGTCTGCTGGATATCGGGCCAACTATCTATATCGAGTTTGAAAGTGGCGAAGGCATTGTTGCCAACCAGACTCAGGTTAAGTACAAGGGTATAGTCATCGGCACAGTCAAAAATCTGGTTAACAAGGAAGATTTTTCCGGTGTCATTGCTGAAGTGGAAATGGACAAGGGCATCAGGAAAAAACGAGGTGGTGTTCCCAAGGAATCGCAATTCTGGTTGGTGCAACCGCAGGTGTCTTTGGCGGGCATTTCTGGGCTGAATACTATTTTGTCAGGTAATTATATTGGCGCGCAGTTATCGGAACCTGGCAATAAATTGAGTGGCGAACGGGCGGAGCATTTTGTGGCCTTGAAAGAACCGCCACCTATGCCCATGAGTGTGCCCGGCTTGCATATCCGGTTCAAGACTAATCAGGTGGGTTCGTTAGGCATGGGTGCGCCAATATTTTCGCGCCAGATCAAGATCGGCTCTGTGCAGTCCACAGCGATGGCAGCAGATGGCAGTGGCGTGGAAATCGGTGCCTTTATCGAGCCGCAGTATGCAAATCTTGTGCGAAAAAATACGCGATTCTGGAATGCTAGCGGTGTGACTATCAACGCGGGATTGGGCGGTGTAAATATACAGACGGAATCTTTGGTAAGCATTATGGCAG
>VGZD01000215.1 GCA_016872715.1 Planctomycetota bacterium | reverse complement strand
GGCTCTTCGACAACCCCAAGGTCGTCGTCGTCGAGCGCCACGGTGATCGCGTTCGCTTCCACGACGGTCTGCTCGAACTCGCCGCGAGGCTCCATGTGCAGCCGCGGCTATGCGCGCCGCGCAAGCCAAACCAGAAGGGAAAGGTCGAACGCGCAATTCGGTTCTTGCGCGAGCGGTTCTTCGCCGCGCGCGCCATCCACTCGATCGCGCACGGCAACGCGCAGCTCGAGCACTTTCTCGAGACCATCGCGAACGCGCGCCCGCACCCGGTCTGGCGCGACCGCACGGTGCTCGAGCTCTTCGAGGAAGAGAGGCCGCGGCTGATGGCGCTACCCACGCCGATGCCGGACCTCGAGCACGTGATGCCCGTGGCCGTCGACAAGACCGCGTTCGTCACCATCGACACGAACCGCTACTCGGTGCCAAGCCGTCATGCGCGGCGCACGCTCACGGTCGCGGCCACGGACACCGAGCTCCGCTTCCTCGATGGCGCCGAGGAGATCGCCAGGCACGAGCGCTGCTGGGGACGTCGCCAAATCCTCGAGAAGCACGAGCACCGCGAGGCGCTCCTCGCGGAGAAGCGCGGGGCGCGGGCGCTCAAGGGCCGCGACAGGCTGCACGCCGAGCTCACGAACATCGACGTCCTCCTCGACCGCTGGTTCGAGAACGGGCGCAACATCGGCTCGATGGTCGCACGCACGACCAAGCTCCTCGACCTCTACGGACAGGCGGCCGTGCAGGCGGCTGTCGACGAGATGGTCGTGCGCGGTACGCACGACCCGGGCGCGCTCGCGATGCACTGCGAGCGTCACCGCGAGCGATCCGTGCCCGTGCCCATGCTCCTCGACCTCGCGCCGCACGTCGTCGAGCGCGACGTCGTACCCCATGACCTCGGGGGCTACGATGACTGACCTCGCGTCCCTCACGACCCGACTCGGTCTGCGCCTGACGGCCGACGCGCTGTCTGCGCTGCTCACCCATGCGACGAAGAGCAAGCTCTCGCCGCTGCAGATCGTCGAGGCGATCGCCGACGCCGAGCGCCGCGAACGCGAAGCTCGAAACCTCGCGCAACGTCAGAAGATCGCCGCAGTCGGATCGCCGAAGGCGCTCGATCGCTTCGATTGGAATCACGCACGGACCATCGATCGCGACCTCTACGAACAGCTCCACGGCTCGCTCGACTTCGTGCGGCGCGGAGAGAACGTGCTCCTGCGCGGGCAAGCCGGCGTGGGAAAGACCATGCTCGCGCAGCACCTCGCCTTGCGTGCACTCGAGCAGGGAATGACGGTGCGCTTTGCGACGCTCTCCTTGGTCCTCGCCGACCTGATGCGGCAGGAGTCGATCCCCGCCACCGAGCGGCGCATGAGGCGCTACGTGAACACGGACCTGCTCGTGCTCGACGAGCTCGGCTACGTGCCCTGTGACGCGCGGTCCGCGGATCTGCTCTTCCACATCGTGAGCCGCCGCCACGAGAAGCGATCGATCGTCGTCACCACGAACCTTGCCTACAAGCAGTGGACGACGGTCTTTCGCGATGCGACCTGCCTCGGCGCCCTGGTCGACCGCTTCGCGCAACATTGCCACAGGCTCGACATCGACGCAGACTCCTGGCGCAACACGGACGCCGAGAAGCTCGCGCGGCCGAAGAAGCCTGCGCCACGCGCGTCACGCTGACGACGTCTCGCACCCTTCCTCGGCGGCGCTGTCCTATCGGGCGGCGCCGCCGCTTCGTTGGAGCGAGGCGCATCGGTGAGTTCGCGCCCGAATTCTACGTTTCTTGGAGGGCGGTTACAAACGAGGGATGCGCGCTTCTTTTCAGGCCCCGAAGGTACCCACGGTTACGTCAGGAGCGCCGGAAAAACGCGGTATTCGCAGCGCGCGATGGCGCCTG
>VGZD01000214.1 GCA_016872715.1 Planctomycetota bacterium | reverse complement strand
GCTCGTGGCGGATGCAGAGGGTCTGGAGGGAGACGGGGGCGAGCAGGCGCCAGTGGGGGAGGGCGCGCAGTTGGTCGGCGAGCCATTGGGCGTTCTCGAGGTCGCGGCGCAGGCGGGACTGGAGACCGCGGACGCCTTGCTCGCGGATGAGGCTCCAGAGCTTGAGGGCGCGGAAGCGGCGGCCGAGGGGGATGCCCCAGTCGCGGAAGTTGGTGACCTGGCCGTCGGCGGAGGTCTGGAGGTAGCTGGGGTTGGTGCTCATGACGCGCACGAGGTGCTCGGGATCGCGCACGTAGTAGGTCGAGCAGTCGAAGGCGACGCCGAGCCACTTGTGGGGATTGAGGACGAGCGAGTCGGCGCCCTCGATGCCGTCCCAGAGCGCGCGGCACTCGGGCAGGATCATGGCGGAGCCGGCCATGGCGGCGTCGACGTGGAGCCAGAGGCCGAGCTCGCGGGCGAGGCGCGCGCAGGCGGCGATCGGGTCCATGGCGGTGGTCATGGTGGTGCCGGTGGTGGCGACGATGGCGCAGGGGCGGCGGCCGGCGGCGAGGTCGTCGCGGATCGCGCGCTCGAGCGCATCGGCGTCGAGGGCGAAGCTCGCGTCGACGGCGATCTTGCGCAGGTGCTCGCGGCCGAAGCCGGCGAGCAGGGCGGCCTTCTCGACGGAGCTGTGGGCGTGCGCGGAGATGTAGACGACGAGCGGGGCGGAGCCTTGGTCGAGGCCGCGCTGCACGCCGTGGAAGGCGCTGGTGCGCTCGCGGGCGCAGATGAGCGCGACGAGGGAGCTCGACGACGCGGTGTCTTGGATCACGCCGCGCCACGCGCTCGAGAGGCCGAGCATTTGGCGCAGCCAGTCGAGCACGCGCTCCTCGAGCTCGGTCAGCGCGGGCGCCGACTCCCACGAGATGCCGAGCACGCCGAGGCCGGTGCTGAGGTAGTCGCCGAGCACGCTCGAGAGCTCGCCGTTCGAGGGGAAGTAGCCGAAGAACTTGGGGTGCTGCCAGTGCGCGAGGCCGGGTAGCAGCACCTGCTCGAGGTCGGCGAGCACGCGCTCGAACGGCTCGCCCTGCTCCGGCGGCACCTCGGGCAGTTGCGTGCGCACCGAGCCGGGCTCGATCGGCGGATGGACCGGGCGCGCGGCGACGCCAGCGCGGTAGTCGGCGACGAGGTCGACGACGCGGTGTCCAAAGCGGCGGAATTCCTCGGGCGTCACGGGTGGGCTCGTCTCAGGGTGGGTTCGGAAGCAGGTGGAGCGCGCGGTTTGCAGCCGCAGGGTAGCGCGGCGCGGGCGGGCCGCTCTCGTCAAGGGCGGGTGAGGACGTCGACGGCGAAGACGCTGGGCAGAAGTTCCGCCCAGATCGAGCGCGACGAGCGCGAGCGGGCGCGACGGAGGTCGGCGCGCGAGTTGGCAAGACGAGGTCGCGCCACGCGGAGGCGGGGCGCGAGCACGCCGTGGTAGGTGAGATGATGGGCGCGCGGGTGTGGCACGAGCGCGGCGAAGCGCTCGATGAAAGTGGGGACGTCGAAGGAGGCCGCCGACGTGCCGCCGCGGCTCGAAAAAGCTCGGGAAGTACGTCCCCGCACGCAGCTTGGGGATCGTCAGCGAGAGCGAACCGACGCGGGTGCAAAAGTCCCGCTCGCGGTAGCCATTGCGGTGCGCCACGCGCCCCTCGGCGCGCTCGTGGAGCCCGGCATCGATCTGGGCGGCAACCTCGCCTTCCATGACGCTCGCCAGCATCTTCTCCATCAAGCGTCTCAGCAGGTCGCCCTCGGGGCCCTCGAGGAGCTGGTCAGTGGTAGCTCCATGCGGCACGATCTCGCTCGGCATCGGTCGATCTCCTGTTGGTTTTGCAACGCACACAGAAGAACAAACCGGGCTCCGCGGGGCGTTCCCGCGGCGCGGGGCCGGCCTTC
>VGZD01000213.1 GCA_016872715.1 Planctomycetota bacterium | reverse complement strand
TATCCGATGGTTTGCGTTCCAGTCAGTCTGGCAGTGCTGTGCTAAAACGATTGTCCCCACGTGGTTGTCCTCTCTTCAACGACAAAAAGGTGCAAAAAGCACTATTCCACTATTTTTGTGGGATGTCAAAGGATCCGTCTTACGAATCCCACCATGTATTGAACTCTTTTTTCCCACTCCGTTGCCGTTGAGTATTGTTCTCGCCACTTTTTTAAACCTCCCGATCGCAATATTTCATCTGTGTAACGGTCCGGGGTTTCCCACGAAAGCCCACGATAGGTTTTGAACAACGGTTTAAACCCCTGCTCCGATAGGAGTTTTGGCCAAAGCCCGAAGAGTTCAGGAAAATCGCAATCCCCTTTTTTTATGATGAGTGTTGCTGCGCGACGAGAAAAACTAAATGTCCCAGCAAGAAAATCACGTGTTTTGTTACTTCCAACGACTTGGGAAATAATGGCGTTCGGTAACTGTTCCGTTTGATACATGGCTTTTGGATGAGCCCGATAGTCTTCTGGGTGACGTTCTCCAATGAGCCAGTCGGTTTTTTTAGCGAGCGCGACTGCTTTTTTTAGTTCGTGCGGGTGTGTTTCCATCCAGTGAAGTACTCGGTCCATGTCGATATAAAAAATATGCTCAGCGCCTGCCTTTACTCCTTTGCTTACGGCGATGTGGTAGCCACACACGGGTTTTTTCCCGGTCCACTGCGTTACGTGACATCCCCCGCGCGTGAAAGCCGCGAGTAAGTCTTTGTTGGTGTCAGGAGGCGCAACCAGAAAAATCTCATCGAATAATTCGAAGAGCGCAAGCAGATGCTTTTCGACGAGCCACGCAAGCCCACCGTGTGAGTCGTTAATCGTTGCTGCGAGAACAATCGTAGGTGCCATATTTGCTCGCAGACATAATACTATAAAAGCAGATACCGGTCGTCCTTTCGGATGACCGGTATTGAGTGAGGATGGGTGCAAGACTATACAGGGAGACGGAGCGGGTCGACCCCCTGTCACGCCAATGTACCGGCGAACCGATCGCCCGAATGGTACTCGGCAGAGGTGAGACAGTACTGAGCGACCGTGGCCACACCGAAGGCAGCGAGGTGATTGCGCGTCGCTTCCTCGTTCGGTCGATTCATTATCAACCAGCTGATGATGAACGGCCTTTGTTCTTTGCTGCAGATGACGATTCTGCCACCCTTTGCAGCGCTACGAATGAGCGTGGGGCCACCGTTGTCCGTCATGTCAATGACGGATTCACGCGTCGATTCTGGCCTCTTGATCTCTTTTTCCAGTGGATAGAGATCAACACAGACGAGATCGATCCATGGGTACCCCAGCGTTTCGAGCTCCGGACGCATCTTCTCGGTGGCGAGAAGTCCCCCATGGATGGCGGGATGAAGCGTGACGACACGATGGCCGAGTATCGGTGACATTCCCGTGATCTCCGCAACGTCCCTCACGGGTACCGGATTCTCAGCCGTTTCGAGTGCCTGCCTTGTGCCGCCAGATGAGATGATGTCCCAGCCGAGCTCCACGAGGTCACGGCAGAAGTCCACAATACCCTCTTTGTCGTACACGGAAACGAGTGCGATTGGTCTTGTCATCTTGATTCTCCTTAAAGTGCCGGCGGAACCTTAGCGATTTGTAGGTAAACTGACAAGAAAAGAGCCCCCAAGGGCTCATTTCTTAACAATCCACTAAGCGTTTGATGAGGGCATACTGCTGCCCGTCGACTCCAGCCTACCCTGAGCCCGTTCGACTCTATTTGCTCGCTCAGGGCAGTCCGAAGTCGAACGGGGTTATGGCAGGCTCGAGCGGGAGACCTCTCCTGGTCGAGATCAACATCATACAGAAGAGGTCCCTCCGCTCGGTCGCGGGGGGCCTCTTCTTTCTTCAAGCTATTTTAGCGCTCCTCGGTCGGGATGACTGGTCGTTGTTATTGT
>VGZD01000212.1 GCA_016872715.1 Planctomycetota bacterium | reverse complement strand
TTCGGAAAGCAGAAGTTTTCTGGATTTTGTGAAAGAAGATGCCGTGGGTATTGAAGTGGGAGCCTATGTTTCTTACCGGCTGACACCCGAGTGGTCGTTGTTTAGTAGTGTGCTGATGGGTCCGAGACGGGCGGATCATGAGGTAGTCATGTTTGAGGGCACCAGTGACGCCATGCTTTATTCCGTTTCAGCCAATGCACATGGCCAGTATCAATGGGGGGAGCGAACCTACATTCGTCCGAGTATTGGTATCAGCTACTCTTATTCGGAAATTGACGCTTACGATCTTTCTGGCGTATTCAGAGGAAAGTATCTGGATCTTGCCCAGGATGATGTGGAAAGTGATAGCGGTATGATGGATGCGGCAGTGGAATTCAACTGGATACTGCAGCCGGAGCCGGATCGCGTCTTCATGCCATTTGTCGAGGTTGGTGTAGATCATATGTATCTCGAGCCCGAGGCTGAAGCGGTACGTTTTCAGGCAACTGGAGATGCACCGCGCACAGTTGGCAAAGTGCGTGTGGGTACACGTATGCTGGTGAGCGAAAAAACACAGCTGGACTTTAATGTGGGTTATCGCAGTATCGGTGTCAGCGATCTGGATGATTGGGAAGTGCAGTTGTTCTTCTCCCATGCGTTCTAGCGGGAGCCCCATAGCAACATCAAGTGCTTAAACAAGGATCAAAGGAGTCGTTATGAAAGGCGTGAAACGGTTTGGATTGATTGCGGCGATGTCGATTATCGGCGTTGGGGTTAATGCCGCACCAACGGCAGACGCGATTTATACCGGCGGCCCCATCATCACCATGAATGACGCGCAGCCCAAAGCGGAAGCGCTGGCTGTGAAAGATGGCAAGATTCTGGCGCTCGGTTCGCGCGCGGAAATTGAAAAAGCGCACAAGGACGCAAAGACCACAATGGTCGATCTTGGCGGCCGCACGCTTGCTCCGGGCTTTGTTGATGGTCACGCGCATTTCCTGAGTTTCGGCACACAGGCAGTCGGCGCCAATTTACTGGCGCCGCCCGACGGCAACGTAAACAACATCGACGATATCGTGGCCAAGTTGAAGCAATTCGCCGCGGGTCCCGATGTGGGCAAAACCGGTTGGATTTACGGAATGGGCTATGACGATTCGCTGCTCGGACGCCATCCGACCCGCGCAGACCTCGACAAGGTATCGACCTCGGTGCCGGTCATCGCCGTGCACATCTCGGGCCATTTCAGCGCGATGAACTCGGCGGGACTGAAAGCCGTGGGTATCGGGCCTGACACACCCAACCCGGAAGGCGGGGTCATCCGTCGCGAAGCCGACGGCAAAACGCCCAACGGTGTGCTCGAGGAACTGGCCAGCATCCCGCACATGATTAAGGCCATCAATCCGACCGCTGCCGCTGATCAGGACTATTTCCTGAAGAAGGGTCTAGAGGCGGCCAAAAGCTACGGCTATACCAGCGCCACCGAGGGGCGCCTGATGGGGTCACAGCATGCAGCGCTCAAGAGTGCCGCAGACCGCGGGCTGCTCGATATCGACGTGACCGGTTGGGCCGACTATACGGTGCGCAAGGATTTAGATGCCGACTTTTCGAAGGACTACAAGGGCCACTACCGATTGGCCGGCCTCAAGATCACCCTCGATGGCGCGCCACAAGGCCGCACCGCATGGTGCACCTTGCCCTACCTGTTGCCACCGGATGGCCAGAAGGCGGACTACAAGGGCTATCCCGCCATTCCAGATACCAAAGAAGTCGCAGCCTATGTGGATGAGGCATATGCCAAAGGTTGGCCGGTAAAAGTTCACACCAACGGCGATGCCGCCATTGATCAACTGTTTTTTGCTTTGAAGCCTGCGGTGGCGCGCCATGGTGTCAAACCCGGTCAGGTCATCCTGATTCACGGCCAGCTCATCCGTTCGGATCAGGTAAAAAAATTAAAACCGCTAGGTAT
>VGZD01000211.1 GCA_016872715.1 Planctomycetota bacterium | reverse complement strand
CCACGCTGGCCTTGGCGCTGCTCGCGAGCACGGACCTGCGCACGCTGCACCTGCGCGCGAGCGCGAGCGGCTACGCCAACGTGGCCTGGACCGTCCACGCGCGCGACGCGGAAGTGACCGACCTCGGCGACATCCTGCTCGGGCCGGCCGGACGCGTGCGCGGGCGCGTGGTCGACGAGTCCGGCGCGGCGCTCTCCTCGGCCGAAGTGCGCGCGGTGGTTGGCTTGGGCGACGACGCGCCTGCGCGGCTCCACGGACCGGCGGACGCGGTCGCGAGCGTCACCGCGGATGCCAACGGCGAGTTCGAGCTC
Organism: Planctomycetota bacterium; assembly: GCA_016872715.1. Lineage (GTDB taxonomy): Bacteria > Planctomycetota > UBA1135 > UBA1135 > F1-120-MAGs118. The sequence continues at coordinate 1,663 of VGZD01000211.1, read as the reverse complement.
GAAGGCGTGCCCGTCGGTCCCGTGCGCGTGTGGGCCGGCTCGGTCGCGTCCTACTGGAGCGCCTGCGACCCGTTCGAGCTTGGCGCGGGTGCCCGCGTCGAGGGCCTCGTGCTGGTCGTGCGCGCCATTCCGCCGGACAACGTGCTCGAAATCGAGGTCGTCGATCCCGACGGAGCGCCGGTGAGCGGCGCGGCGATCCTCTACCGCCGCACCGGCGGACGCAGCCCCGGCTCGGGCCAAGGGGTGGCGGATGAGCGCGGTCGCTGGCGCTTGGTCGCCGAGGAGCGCGTGCCGCACGAGCTGCGCGCGAGCGACCTCGACGGCACGCTGCGGCCAGCGCGCGTCAGCGGAGCCGTGCCGGGCTCGGGCGAAGTGGTGCTCGCGCTCGGTCGACCGGTTCCGCTGCGCATCGCCGTGCGCGACGAGTCCGGCCAGCCGATCGAGCGCTGGCAGCTCGAGCTGCGCGAGCTCGCGCAGGTCGGCAACGTCGCGAGCGCCGTGTTCCTGCCGCGCGAGCGCGAGCAGGGCACGCTCGATCTGGCGCTGCCGCTCGAGCCCTTCACGCTCGCGCTCTGGGCCGAGGGCTACCGCGAGGCGCGCTTTGGACCCTTCGATCCCGCGCAAACCGGCGACGAAATCGCCGTGGTGCTCGCCGCGCTGCCCAAGCTCGGCGGCATCGTGCACCACAACGGCGAGCCGATCGAGCGTGCCCGCGTGTCCCTGCACCGCGCGACGAGCGCTGGCGTGGAGCTGTCGATCAACGGCTTTCCCGCGCGCTGCGAGCCCACCCCCGTCGCGACGAGCACGACCGACGCGCGCGGCGAGTTCGCGCTGTCGCTGCCGGAAGCGGGCGAGTATTTCCTGCGCGCCGAGGCCGACCGCTGGAGCGCCACGGACGCGGGACCGATCGCGCTCAGCGGCGCAGCCGACACCACCGGCTTGCATCTGGAGCTGCTGCGCGGAGGCACGCTCGAAGTGCGCGTGCTCGTGGATCCGGGCGAGTCGCTCGAGGATCGCATCGTCGCATTCTCCCGCGGCGACGGCCTGCCCTTCACGCTGCGCTCCGACTCGCAGGGACTCGTGCGCGTCGAACACGTGACCCCGGGAGCCTGGTGGATCGGCCCCGCACAGCGCGATCTCACGCCCGGCAGCTTCCAAGCCGCGCGCACTCCGCGCGGCGCATCGGCCGCGATGGCGTCGAACGCCAGCGTCGAGGACGGCGAGACGGCGCGCGTCACCGTCTCGTTCGAAGTGCGCCTGCGGACCTTCGTGCGCGGCGCGCTCGCCCTCGGAGGCCAGAGTGCGGGAGGGTGGCGCGTGCAAGTCGCGCGCGCCGACGCGCCGACGCGCATCCTTCGCCGGGCCACGCTCGATGACGCGGGGCGCTTCGAGCTCGGCACGGGCGAACCCGGCCTCCACGTGCTCTCGTTCCACGACCCCGCGCGCGGCGCGGAGTTCTACACGCTCGACTGCGCCGTCGAGCTCGTCGAAGGTGAGCAGCGCTGGCAACTCGACCTCCCCACCGGCCGCGTTCAGGGGCGCCTCGCGCGGCTCGCGCGCCGCGAGGACGCGCTGGAGTGGCGCGCGGAGCCGCTCGCGGGCATCGCCGCCCGCGGCCTGCTCGTCCCCGACGCCGCGGGCAGCTTCCTCTTGCCGCGCGTGC
>VGZD01000210.1 GCA_016872715.1 Planctomycetota bacterium | reverse complement strand
CGAAACGCGGCGCTCATAGCGTCACCCCCGCGATGTCCAGGACATAGTCGAACTCGGCCCATCCGAGGGCCCGGAGCGCGCGCAACGCGGCCTTCGGCAGGCACTCCCGGATTGCGTAGGCAAGCGCGCAATCTTCGCGGGTTTCGGCGACGTCGGTCCACGTTGGGCGCTTGCGGGAGTAGCGCCCCTCGGTGACCGACCGGAGCACCATGGCCGTCGCCGCCAGTTTGACCGAGGGCCGCGGGCTGCCATCGTCGGCCATGCGCCGACCATAGCCCCGATGTCCCCGCTCCTGCGCGATTGACGCCTCCAGGGCTCGCGCCAGGAAAGACCGGCGACAGAATCCGTCACCCGCCCGGGTATCAGCGATACCCCGCTCCACGATCGCCAGGCCCTTGCGGGTCCGCTCCGCCAATTCCTTCCGAGTCCACGCTTTGCGCTTGTCCATTTGTCTCTCCGTTGTGAAGGGTCGGGCAATCCCGCCCCGCCGCTGCAGCCTTCCGGGGGAGGGCTGCACAAGCGGGGGCCTAGGATTAGGCCGATGCGAGGGCGATAGCCTCCCGAAGCTCTGCTTCTACATCGGCCGGAAGGAGCTCCACTAGCCAGGCGGTGCCATAGCCGTATCCGCGGACATCGATCAGGCTCGGCGCTTCCCAGGCTCCGGCCCAGTCAAGCGCGCGGAGGGCTTGCTTGTAATCGACCCCATCGGGGTACTTTGCCGCGAGGAAGTCGCGTTGTTCACGGCACCCCGCCTGCAGGCAGTTAAGGTGCCATCGACGCCACAAGGCCGAGATCCGCCGCGCTTCGATGTCATTCGGGAACCACTCGTCCAGGAGCGCTACGCACTGGCCGGCGGCAACCTCGACCCACCGGCCGCGCCGGTTCTCATAGGCGACAGCCGTAAAGGTCGCTTCCAGGGGCCGCTCCGGGGCGGGCTCTAGGTCAATCGTCCGGCGTTCCCCCTTGGGTTCCAGGCGGAGAGTGAGTGTTACGGCCATGCGCACGCCCTCCCCCTCAAAGCGGAAGGTACCGTCAATGCGTGCATCTCTGCGATTGGTTTCATCCATGTGTCTATCTCCGTTGTGAAGGGGCAATCCCGCCCCGCCGCTGCCTCTGTCCCGAAGGAGAGAGGCACAAGCGGGGGCCTAGGATTAGGCAGCCTTCCGAGCTGGCTCGGAGGGGTCGAGGCGCATCGGCATGATGACGACAAGCCACGGGCCGACCGTGCAGCGCACGGGGTCGAGGTTCGATGCGCCGAATTGGATCGCCACGGTGGGCGGCTTCCCCTTGCCCCCGTTGGGGCCCCTCACGAGGGGTGACGCGGCACGGGCGAGGGCAAGGTCTCCGAGGTACTCCGGATTGAGCCCCACTGGGCCGGTGTGGCCGGGCTCATGCGAGGGCTGCAAGACTACCTCGTAAGGAGGGGCCTGGACACCGGGAGCCCGGGGCGCGGCGAACGTCCCGACCGTGGCACCCTTGGCGTCCGTCGCGATCAGGGTGTCGGACGCCGCATCCACGAACACGCGCCCCTTGGCTCCCGCGGCCTTCACGGCGAGGGCCAGTGGCTTGGTTGGGCACAGATACTCCGGGCCGATACCTTCTCCCTCGCCGTCGAGGCGGGCCATTCGGTGGCCGTCCGTGGCATAGGCGCATGAGCCCCGGAACGCCACGGCGCACAGTTGCGGGCGCGTTTCGTCGTCGCTCGCATGGGCGAGCAGGGCCTTCAGTTCCAGTGCGGTCAAGGTGTAGGTGGATTCTTCGATATGCATGTTGTCTATCTCCGTTGTGAGGGCGTCGTTTGCCCGCTACTGCAGCCTTCCGGGGAGGGCTGCAGTGTGCGGTCAGCCGATGTCGCGCTTCTCGTCCGGTATGCTGGCTAGGCGCGCGAAACAGGCCCGGGCCTCTTCCAGCGTCACGAACGTGCAGCATCCACCGTAAGCGATACCGTCTCCGCCATAGCCCAGCCGGACGCAATAGCGCGGCTTCCGGCCTCCACGGGGGCCG
>VGZD01000209.1 GCA_016872715.1 Planctomycetota bacterium | reverse complement strand
TGCTGCACACGCGGTAGACGACGCGAGCCGTGTCGTACACATGCCGAGGGAGCGGAACGAGGTGCGGTCGCTCCTCCTCGAAACGCTCGAGGGCCGTTCGCTTCGCGAGCTTGCGGTGGTCGACGATGCGATCGATCCAGTCGTCGAGCTGCGCGCGCATGTCATCGAGGTCGCGAAACTCGCGACCATTGAGGAACGATCGCTCGACCTCCCAGAACGATCGTTCGGTGCGCGGCTTGTCGTTTGGGTGCCGTCGTCGGACCGCGAGCGGACGGAACTCGTAGTGGCTCGAGAACGCGAGGAAGCGTGGGTTGTAGATCGGCTGCTGTCCCTCCCACCGCAGCACGACCGGCTTCTGGCTGTCGAACTTGCACGTGTGCGCGCAGCCACCGAAGCGCACGAACGCGCGCTCGTGGCCATCCATCAGGGCGTGCAGGTCGTTGCTCGAGTAGAGGCGAAACGACTTGCGCTTGCTCGAGACGAGCACGTACGAGAACGCTTGTACGATCATCGTCTTCCCCGACGTGAACCGCACCTCGTACGGCGACCAGTCGCTCTCGGCCATTTCGCCTGGCCCGTACTCCGGCGTGACGAGGCTCGGTGTCGGGCGCGCCGGCGGACGAAGCACGCGCAGCAGCTTCTTGACCGCGGTGTAGCCGCCTCCGAATCCCTCGTCCGTGGTGACCTCGAGGACGCGCTGCGCGGTGATGTCCGGGAACTTCCCGAGGAGCTCGAGGACGCGCGGACGAAAGGGGTCGACCTTGCTCGCGCGCGGTGCTCGCTTCGGCGTGACGATGATCGCGGATTGGGGCTCTTCGCGCGCGACCTCGTGCGCGGCGAGGATCGCGCGGACGGTGTTGCGACTGACGCCGAGGGCGCGGGCGACCGCTCGCCGCGTGTCTCCGCGCTTCGTTCGCTCGACGACAGCGGCGACCAGCTCTTCACGGCTTCCAACGGCGATCTTCATGCGATCCCCTCGTGGCCCGAGACGCGCGTGATCACGCGTTCGAGCGATCGCAACACGGGTGCAAGACGCAAGAGCGCGTCGCGCAGCAGCTCCGTCGCAGCGGGCGGGAACGTCTCGAGCGGTCGGGCGAGGAGCCGTGCCTCGAGACGCGCCGCGATGTCGCGCACACGCAGCACGTCGGCGCCCATCCACTCGGCCTCGTTCCGCACCGCGCGCGATGGCTTCGGCCCTGGCGCCGTGAATCTCGCCTCGCCCTCGAGCCGCCGCGCGAGCATCGCGGCGCGCGCCTGCTCGTCGCTTGCCGAGAGCACCTCGTCGACGAGCAGCTCGGTCTGCCGCACCGTGAGGCCACGATGCGTGACGACGCGGCTCGCGGCGCGCTGGTTGCCACGTGGCAACCGACTGATCGCAACGGCTGCACGCGCGGCCAAGACCCCGAGGCGCACGTCGCTTTGCACGTCGACATCGAGCGACTCGACGAGCATGAGGCGCCGCCACACCCAGCTCTTGTGGCACCCGAGGCGCCGCGCGATTTCGGGCTGCGGGATGCCGTGGTCGCGGTGAAGCGAGCGAATCACCCACGCCTCTTCGATCTCCGTGAGGCCGCGACCTCCGTGGAGCGCGCACAGCTGGAGCTTCGCGTCGATGGCGTTGGCATCGACGACGCGTACGGCGAGCGTGTCCCAGCCGAGCACGCGCGCGGCACGGACGCGCTTGAAGCCATCGAGGATCTCTGCGCGATCCCCATCCATGAACGCAACGACGGCGGTCAGCTGTCCGTGCGCCTCGAGCGAGCGACGCACACCCTCGAGCGCAGCGCCGTCGTAGAGCCGCAGGGACGAGAGGCGCTCGCCGAACTCGCCGACCGCCATCGGCGCAACCGCGTGGGAGGTAACCATGCCGAGCACCATGGCCCGCGCCCGCGGGTCCGCGCGACGGTCATGCGTGACAGTCGCCCAGACTCCGTCGGAATCACGAGGAATTCCAAGCTGTTGACGCCGGAGGCTCCTGTGTGACACGGGGCCCACTCGCACCCA
>VGZD01000208.1 GCA_016872715.1 Planctomycetota bacterium | reverse complement strand
CGCTTCGCGCAACTCGCGCGCTTTGGCCTCGCCCTGCACCTCGCCGCCGCGCTGGCCGTGCTGCCCGCCGTGCTCGCGAGCCCGTGGCGCGCCGACGCGCCGTGGATGCTCGTGAACCTCTCGTGGTCGCACGTGGCGTTCCCGCTGCTCGGCGCGCTCGTGTTCCTGCCGCTTTTTTCCGCGACGCGCGCCGCGTGGATGCGGCACTACCCGTGGATCATCGCGGGTGCTCTCGCAGTGCTCGGCGCCGCACTGGTCGCGAGTGGTTCCGGTCCGGGAGCCGCGCTGCGCGAGAGCTTCGCGTGGCTCGGCGCCGAGACGACGTTCATGGGGCAAGTCGCGGAGTCGGCGCCGCTCGTGGGCCCGCGTGCAGGCTGGAAGGTGACGCTGTTCCTCGGTTTCGGCGCGCTCTTCGCACCGCTCGCGCTCGCGTTGCTCGTGCAGCGCTCGCGCACGCGCGCCGAGCTCATTCCGTGGGCCGTGGCCCTCGCCGTCTTCGGCGCGATGGCCGCGTTGCAGTTGCGATTTGCCGAGCTCGCGGTCGTGCCCCTCGCTCTCGGCCTGTGGTGCGCGCTGCCCCCTCGCGCCGCGTCCGCGACGTGGGCGCCCGCGCTCGCGGTCGTCGCCGCGCTCGCGCTGCACGGCCAAGGCGTCGCGTCCACCGCGCGCCGCTTCTGGAACGCTCCGCCGTTTGGAGATTCCGTCGCCAAGCGCTCTGCGCGTCGCGCGGCCGACTGGCTCGCGACGAACTCGCAGAGGGACACCGGCGTGCTCGCGCAGTGGGGCCAAGGTCACGCCATCGCGTGGTCCGCAGCGCGCGGCATCGTCGCGTCGCCCTACGGTTCCTACGTCGGCGAACAGGAATTTCTCGACAGCTTCCGCTTCTTCGCCGCGAGCGATCTCGCGTCCGCGCAGGCGCTGCTCGCGCGCCGCGACGTGCGCTACGTGCTCGCGACGAGCGACCTCGACGAGCAGTGGCCTACGATCGCGCGCGCGGCGGGCTCGGATGCGAGCGCGGAGGGTCTGCGACGCTCGCTCGTGCCGAGCCTGTTGCTGCAAGGCGAGCCGCTGTCGTTCCTGCGTCTGGTGTACGTGCCTGAGGAAGTCGACGAGCGTCGCGCGCGCACCGGCGGTGGGCCGCGCGAGCCGGGCGGCTTGCTCTACGAGCACGTCGAAGGCGCGCGCGTCGAGGCGCGCGGCGCCCCCGGCGAAGTGCTCGAAGTCGGCGCGAATCTGCGCTGCGGAAACTGGACGCTCGCCTATCGCGCGCGCGCCGCGGTCGCTGCCGATGGCGTGGCGCGGCTGCGCGTTCCCTACAGCGACGGTGGCGCCGGTTCGGTGCGCGTCGAAGGCGGACTGCAGGCTCGCATCGGCCCGCGCGCTCTCCCGCTGCGCATTTCCGACGCCGATGTTCGCTCGGGCGCTCTCGTCCGCGCCGAGTAGCGCGCGCTCGCGGGGCCGCCGCTATCCTCTGCGCCCCATGAGCTACATCGACGATTTTCCGTCCGACGTCCCCGACCAGCCGGAGCTCGTGTCGTGCGTGCGCGACGGCGACATCGTCACGCTGACGATCCAGCGCCCCGACGTGATGAACTGCCTGTCGTTTCCGACGCTGCGGCGCCTGCGCAGGCTATGCCACGAGCTCAAGGGCGACACGAGCGTGCGCGCGATCCTCATCACCGGCTCGGGCGACAAGGCCTTCTGCGCCGGAGCGGACTTGAAGGAGCGCAAGACGATGCCCATGGATCGCGTGCCGCACTTCGTGAAGAACATCCGGCGCGTGATGGACGACGTCGAAGCGCTGCCGCAGCCGACGATCGGTCTGGTCAACGGCTTCGCCTTCGGTGGAGGCACCGAGCTCCTGCTCGCCTGCGATCTGCGCATCGCCGCGCCGCACGCGCAGCTCGGCCTGACCGAGACTTCGCTCGCGATCATCCCCGGCGCCGGCGGCACCCAGCGCCTGCCGCGCCTGATCGGCAAGGCGCGCGCGAAGGAGCTGATCCTCACCGCGCGCAAGCTCGACGC
>VGZD01000207.1 GCA_016872715.1 Planctomycetota bacterium | reverse complement strand
CGCGAAGTGCTCGCCGCGCTCGCCGCCCACGACTGGCCGGGAAACGTGCGCGAGCTCGAGAACGAGATGCGCCGCATCGCCGTGCTCGCCGGCGACGAAGTGCGCCTCGAGCACCTCTCGAGCGCCGTGCTCGAGCGCCGCCCCGCCGCCGCCGCGGGCTCGAGCTCCGCGCCCGAGGCCGGCTCGATCCGCGACGCCGTCGCCGACCTCGAACGCCGCTCGATCGAAGCCGCCCTCGCCTCCTGCAGCGGCAACAAGAGCCGCGCCGCCAAGCAGCTCGGCATCTCGCGCTTCGCCCTCCAACGCAAGCTCGACAAGTACGGCCTCGCCACCGGCGACGACGACCCCGACGAAGCCTGACGCCCGCAGCTGGATGCGGGAGCGCAAGCGGCCTAGCTCGTGCGCCGGTGCGGGTGCGCTGCCATGCTGTCGCGGCCATGGCACGACCGACCGCTCACGACATCGCCGCACGCCTGCTCGTTCTCGTCCGCGTTCACCAGTGGGAGGCGGCGGCGAGCGCGAGCGAGGCGGATCTGGGGGCGCTCGAGCGCGGGGCGCCGCAGAACTTGGCCGAGCTGCGCGAAAAAGGCATCGAAGGCGTGCTGTCGCCGGCCGAGGCGAGCTTCCTCGGCGCCAGCCCGCTCGCCGCGCCGGAGCCGGTGCGCTCCGAGGCCTCGTGGGCGCTCGAGTCGATCGCGTCGCTCGCTTGGGCGCTCGGCCTCGTGCCGGAGCTCCCCGGCTACGAGTCGCTGGTCGAGCCCGAGTTCCTGTCCGGCTTCCCCGACGCCCTGCCCGCCGAGCTCGCCGCCGGCGCCAAGCCGCGCAGCGACGCCGAGAAGGACCGCGCGCGCGCGATCGCCGAGCTGTGGCTGTGGCGCGCCCGCACGCGCGAGCTGATCGAGCGCGGCACGCCGCCGCCGCGCGGCTTCAAGTCCTTCGACGAAATCGTGCGCAGGGCCGCCTCCAACGCTCACCGCAACAAGTTCCTCGCCGAGCTCGTCGACGGCGACTTCACGCTCTTCGGCCGCGCCTACCGCGACCTCGACGCCGGCGCCTTCTCGACCGCCCGCTCGCTCGCCCTCGAACGCCTCCGCGCCCACAACTGGCTCACCGGCCGCGCCCCCGACAACCGCTGGGAGCGCACCCCGATCGACGCCTGACCGCGGCCGCGGCGCCCCCCGTCAGGCGGCTTTCACCTTCGACCCCGTCGCCGACCAAGAGAGGCCATCGGCCGCAACGCGAGCTTTCGCGAGGCGAGCGCGTCCTCGATTCTCACCGGACGAGCTCGAAACGCTGCCGCTGCTCGATCAGTCCCTTCCGACTAATCTAAGGGGGCACCCTGAGCGTCGTGTGTCACCGTGCACGCCTCGATGACGGCCCAAATCCAAGTCACGATCCATGAAATGCCGCAGGTGAAAATCCCGCCCAGGAGCGCAATCAGCAATTGAATCACAGCGCGACCCGTGTACCCGGCGTAGAAGTTGTGAATGCCGCAGCCAAGCAGCACCGCCAGCAGGACGTAGGCAACGCGACTCTTGGCACCCGAGGCGCCGACGCGCGGAGGCACGACCGGCGGCGGAGCCGGCAACGTCGCCGCCAACTCGGTCTGCTGCAACGGAACCCAAGTCCCCATTCCGGTCTTCCAGACGAGCGTGTCGATCGAAATCGAACCATTGGCCATCATCGACTTGATCGTGGCTTCATCGATGGGGCCCTTGCGCTCGGAACCGTCTTGGTAGTACCACATGGTTGGGTTGACCTCTCTTGCAGCTTGGGAACAGGGAATCAACTCGGCTCGGCGGCTGGAGTGTACCCACGGGTCGACCCGATGCGAAGCGCGATGGCGCATCGATGCCGCGGGCCTGCTTCGACCTGTCTAGGGATTGCGGCGAGGCGGCGCATCGAGCGCGGCCACGGCGGATAAGGTGGGGGACATGCAGCGCGCGGGAGAGCACGGGAAGGGGCCCAGGAGCGGGCCCAGGAGCGGGCCCAGGAGCGAGCCTCGGGTCTGGCGCGCGGCGCTGGCGGCGCTCGTGCTGCTCGCGGGCGTGGCGGGCGCGGATGTGTTCGTGCTGAAGGATGGGCGGCGCGT
>VGZD01000206.1 GCA_016872715.1 Planctomycetota bacterium | reverse complement strand
GCTCTTCGACGAGCAGATCGAAGCACTCCTGTTCGGCCTGTGGCCCGTCGTCGCGGCCTGGGCCGTCGGAGGCGGCGTGATCCTGTTCGTCGCCTTGCGACGGCGCGGTCGTGCCGCGGCGCACGGCAAGTCGCTCGACGATCTCTCGCTCGGCGGCGCCTTCGCGATCGGGCTCGTGCAGTGCCTCGCGATGTGGCCGGGCACGAGTCGCAGCCTCGCCGCGCTTCTCGGCGGCCTCGGGCTCGGCCTCGCGTTGCCCGCGGCGCTGGAGTTCAGCTTCCTGCTCGGCCTCGTCACGCTCGGCGCGGCGACGGCCTACAAGGGCGTGACCCACGGCGACACGATGGTGAGCGAACTCGGCCTTGGCGCGCTCGCGGCGGGTTTCCTCGTCGCGGCGGTGAGCGCGTGGGCCAGCGTGCGCTGGATGGTGAGCTATCTGCAGCGGCACGGGCTCGCGCTGTTCGGCTGGTGGCGGCTCGCCCTCGCCGCGCTCATCGCGGGCCTGCTCGCGAGCGGCGCGTGGGAGGCGCAATGAGCAAGCGCGCGCTGATCACGGGGATCACCGGACAAGACGGCAGCTACCTCGCGGAGCTACTGCTCGAACAGGGCTATGAGGTGTTCGGGCTCGTGCGGCGTTCGAGCACCGGTGGGTACGAGCGCATCGAGCACCTGCTGCCGCGCCTCGAGCTCGTGCGCGGCGACCTGCTCGACCAAACCAGCATCGTGCGCGCGATGGAATCCGCGCAGCCCGACGAGATCTACAACCTCGCGGCGCAGTCGTTCGTGCCGACCTCGTTTCAGGAGCCGGTGCTGACCGCGGAATTCACCGCGCTCGGCGTCACGCGCATGCTCGAGGCGATGCGCCACGCGTGCCCCAAGGCGCGCTTTTATCAAGCCTCGAGCTCGGAGCTCTTCGGCGAGGTCAAGGTCTGGCCGCAACGTGAGGACACGCCGTTCCACCCGCGCAGTCCCTACGGCGTCGCCAAGCTCTACGGCCACTGGATCACCGTCAACTACCGCGAGTCCTACGGGCTGTACGCCTGCTGCGGAATCCTCTTCAACCACGAGTCGCCGCGGCGCGGACCCGAGTTCGTGACGCGCAAGGTGACGCTCGCGGCGGCGCGCATCCGGCTCGGCCTGCAGCAGCGACTCAAGCTCGGCAACCTCGACGCCGAGCGCGACTGGGGTTTCGCCGGCGACTACGTGCGCGCGATGTGGCTCATGCTGCAGCGCGAGACGCCGCGGGACTACGTGATCGCCACGGGCGTGCAGCACAGCGTGCGCGACCTCGTCCGCATCGCGTTCGACGAAGCCGGACTCGACTGGCGCGAACATGTGGACGTCGATCCCCACCTGCTGCGTCCGGCCGACATCGCGCGTCTGGTGGGGGATGCGTCCAAGGCGCGCGCCGAGCTGGGCTGGGAACCGACGACGAGCTTCGAGCAGCTCGTGCGCTCGATGACGCGCGCGGATCTCGATCGACTCGCTCGTCAGCGCGCCTGAGTCGCCGCGCTACCGCGCCGGAGTTCGTGCACTCGCTCGCGCTCGAGCGCGCCGAACGACTCGCGCGAACCATCCAGCCACACCACCTCGAGCGCCTCCACCTGCGCACCTGCTTCGAGCCCAAAGTGCGCCAGGGGCGAGTGGCTCGAGCAATAGCTCGCACCGGCGTCGACGACGCGCCAGCGATCGCGGCCCGCGGCGCGCAGGCGCACGCGCGCCCCGAGCGCGTCGGATCCGCTGCGTTCGAGGACGCGCAGCGCGATCCACGTCCCGCGCTTGTCCGCCTCGTTGCGCAGGAACCGCACTGCTCCGCCGCAGTCCGTCGTCAGCACGTCGACGTCGCCATCTCCATCGAGATCGCCGAGCGCGACGCCGCGCGTCGGACCGAGGAGCGGCGGCGCGACCATGCGCGAGGCGAGCACGCGCTCGAAGCGTCCGCCCTCGCCCCCTAGCGCGAGCAAGTCCGGCTGCGCGTAGGGAGAGCGCTCGTCCGCGAAGGGCTCTTCGAGAATCACGTGGCCATTGCCGACGTACAGATCGAGGTCCCCGTCGTGATCGAAGTCCGCCAGACCGCAGCCGAAGCCCGTGTCGGCGATCGAGGAG
>VGZD01000205.1 GCA_016872715.1 Planctomycetota bacterium | reverse complement strand
GGTCCCCGCGGACGCGACCGTCCCGCCCCCGCCGGAGACGGCGAGCCTCACGGTGCTCGCCGACGGCTTCCCGGTCGTCGGACAGGCGGTCGCCTTCGCCGATCGGGAGGGCCACCTCGTCGCGCTCGAGCGGACGGGGAACGACGGCCGGATCGAGCGACGGGTCGCGGAGAACGCGATGATCACGCTGGTGGTCCCCGCCTCCGGCGACGCCCCCGAGCACCTCGCCACCTGGGCCGGCGTGCAGCCCGGCGACGCCCTCGTCTTCGACTACCCCGCGAACACCGGCGCCGCGCAGCGCGTCCGCTTCGAGCTGCCGCCGCTCCCGATGGGCGCGCGCTACGCGAGCGTGGATCTCGGCTGCCTGGTGTCCGGGCGCATCACGAGCACCGTCTGGGAGGGCGAGGTGCCCGAGGGCTGCGCGCGGGACGGCAAGCTCGACGCCCTGGCCACCGTCTATGGCTCGCGGCGCTCCACCCTCGGCTACGCCTTCGTCCTCGACGCGACGCTCGGCCCCGATCCCGTCCGCTTCGGCGCGTGGAGCGGAGATGCCGCGGAGGTCGAGATCGCGGTCGAGGGGCTGCCCTTCGACGCTCGCTCGCTCTTCGTCACCGTCGCCGCGCGCAAGAACGGCTCGAGCTTCGGCGGCGCCACGACCTTCGTGCCGCTCGAGTCCGCGGTCACCGCCCCCTCGCGCCGCGCCATGCTCCGCGTCCCCGCCGGCTTCTCGAACGAGATCGCCGCGCGGGCCACCGCCGAGGTCCCGTACCTCGGCGGGATCGGACGGGCCTTCGTCGAGCTCACCGACTTCGGCGCGCCGCCGGGGATGACGATCGGCATGGAGGATCGTCTCCCGAGCCTGCAGCGCCTCGTCGTGGACCTCACGAGCCTCGAGCGGCCGTCGGTGGGGTGGAGCTTCGACGGCGATCGTGGCCAGGAGGACGCGGTGCAGATCGATCTCGAGTGGGGCGAGAGCCAGGCCGAGCGCCTCTGGCGGTTCATCGCCGATCCGCGCCAGGCCGGCCGGCTGCGCGCGCCGATCCTCCCCGACGACTTCATCCCCTCGCCGAGCTCCGGCGACCATCAGGTCACGATCTCGGCTTTCGACCACGCGGACTTCGCGGGCTACGCCGCGTTCCGCGCGGGGCACGGCCCGAAGAGCCCGCGCTCGTCGAAGCTCTCCCGCCGCTCGTACTCGCGCGCCGCGGGCCTCTAACGCGCGAGGCTCACGTTCGCCGGCCCCGGACCGCTCCGCCGGCTGAACAGCAGCTCGCGGTTGAACAGGAACGGCGCGCGCTCGTCGGCGCCGGCGGTGTGGAGCGAGGCGCCGCCGTAGACCACGGGGGCCTGCCAGGCCGCGGTGCGGACGCTTCGATGGCTGCAGTAGATATCGAAGTCACCGCCGCGGTTCGAGGCGTAGAGGAGGAAGAGCCCGTCGGGACGCATCCACGCGTCGAGCTCGTCCGAGGAGGAGGAGAGCGCGGTCAGCGGCGTCTGCGTCGACCACGACGCCTGCACGTTCGGCCGCGTGCGCTCGACGAGGTTCCACTTCTGGGTGGCGACGTTGAAGTGCGAGGACACGAGGATGAGCCCGTCGCCGGAGAGCGCGGCGCCGCGGTACTGTTGGTTCGTCTCCGGGAACGCCGCGACCTCGGGGATGAAGTCGCGGAAGAAGTGCGGCGCGGTCTGCAGCTCCGCGGACTCGATCCGCGCGTAGCCGGCCTGGATGAACGTGAACCAGAAGCGGCCCTCGGCGGCGAAGTAGCGGAGGTCCAGCTCGTCGGTCTGGTTCGTGGAGTCCCCGCCGCTGTCCAGGTTCGTGACCCGGGCGGCGCCCCAATCCATGCCGAGCCCGTTCCGGGTGAGCACGAAGACGTTGAAGCGCGGGTTCGTGTTGTTGCCGGTGCCCGGGACCTGCGCCGCGACGTAGAGCGTGCGCTGATCGTCGGACAACATCGGGCTCATCGCGTCGCCCGCGTTCGGCGGGAGCTGCTCGCGGACGTTGCGAAAGGGCTCGATCACCGCGAAGGACGCGGTGCATGGGGTCGGGGCGACGCCGGAGTCCGGCGCGCCGGTGTCCGGGAAGCCGGCGTCGCGGGGGGTCGCGTCCGGGGCCGCGGCGTCGAAGAAG
>VGZD01000204.1 GCA_016872715.1 Planctomycetota bacterium | reverse complement strand
GATTTCCGGGCGGTGAGCGATGATCGCCTGACCAACGTCCTGAGCAACGCCATCGACGGCGCCGAGGGCGTGGTGCTCATCCGCGTGCTCAGCGGGCCGCAGAAGGGCAGCGAGGCCATCGTCCTCGGCGATCAGCCGTTCATCATCGGCTCGAGCATCGAAGCCACGATGCGCCTGGCCGACAACGCGGTGTCGCGGAAGCACATCGAGCTCGTGAACCTCGGGGGCGTGGTTCGGGTGAAGGACCTGGGCTCGACCAACGGCAGCTACTACGAGGGCGGGCGCTTCGCGGAGCTCGATCTGGCGCCCGGCGCGGTGTTCCGCATCGGGGAGACGGAGCTTCAGATCATCGCCCCCGAGCGCTCCGACCCGATCCCCCCGTCCGAGGCCACGAGCTTCGGTGGCCTCCTCGGCAAGAGCCGCAAGATGCGCGAGACCTTCGCCATCCTCGAGCGCGCCGCGCGGACCGACGCGACGGTGCTCGTGAACGGCGAGACCGGCACCGGCAAGGAGGTCGTGGCCGAGGCGATCCACAAGCAGTCGGCGCGGAAGAACAAGCCGTTCATCGTCGTCGACTGCGCCTCGATCCCCGCGAACCTCATCGAGTCGGAGCTCTTCGGGCACGTGAAGGGCGCGTACACCAACGCGGTCACCGACCGCGAGGGCGCCTTTCAGGCCGCGGACGGCGGGACCATCTTCCTCGACGAGATCGGGGAGATGCCGGCGGCCTTGCAACCCAGGTTGCTCCGCGCCCTCGAGACGCGGACCATCAAGCGGGTCGGCTCCAACGACTTCACGCCGGTGGACGTGCGGGTCATCGCCGCCACGAACCGCAACCTCGAGGACGAGGTCCGGGCCAAGAACTTCCGCTCCGACCTCTACTTCCGGCTCGCCGTGATCCGCGTGAAGATCCCGCCGCTCCGCGACCGCCGCGATGACGTGCCCCTCCTCGCCCGGCACTTCCTCGAGGAGCTGCAGGAGCACTCCGAGCGAGCGCGGGAGTTCGAGCTCACCTCGGAGATCATCGGCCAGCTCAGCTCCCACGACTGGCCGGGCAACGTCCGCGAGCTGCGGAACGTGATCCATCAGGCGGCCTCCCTCTCGAGCGAGGCCCTGAGCCTGGCCGCGCAGCTCCGGAAGCGGCGGCCCGGAGAGGCCGCGCCGGACCCGGTCGCCGGGGGCGGCGGGGGCTTCGAGGAGTTCCTCGACCTGCCGTACAAGGACGCGCGCCGTCTCGCCCTCGACGCCTTCGAGCTGGCCTACGCGAAGCACGTCGTGGAGAAGGCCGGCGGCAACGTCAGCAAGGCCGCGGAGAACGCGCAGATCCACCGCAACGTCCTCCACCGCATCCTCGCCCGGACCAAGGGCGAGGGCGGCGACGAGGACTGACGCACCACGACGGCCACGGTTTGCACCGAATTGGTGCGCTTCGAGGCCTGTCTTCAGCCGGGCGTCTCGGCACGCCGCTCGCACTCCCCTCCCTCGACCCCGCGGCGCGGGGCGAGGAGGAAGCATGGAGATTCGATTCTGGGGTGTCCGAGGCTCGATCGCGGTGGCCGGCGCGCACGTCGCGCGGATCGGCGGCAACACGACCTGCGTCGAGGTCGAGCACGACGGCGCGCGGCTGATCATCGACGCGGGCACCGGGGTCCGCGCGCTCGGCGAGCGCCTCGGGGGCCCGGTGGACGCGACCTTCCTGTTCACGCACCTGCACTGGGACCACATTCAGGGCTTCCCGTTCTTCAAGCCCGCGTACATGCCGGCGAGCCGGCTCCGCCTCTACGGGCCGGTGTCGGAGCGGGGCGCGACGCTCGAGGAGGTGCTCGCGGCGCAGATGCAGCCGCCGGGCTTCCCGGTCCCGCTCGCGGCGATGGGCGCGGAGAAGCGCTTCGAGAGCGTGGCCGGAGGCGCGAGCTTCGCGGTCGGACCCTTCGTGATTCGCACGCAGGCGCTCTTCCACCCGCAGGGCTCGATCGCCTATCGCGTCGAGGCCGGGGGCGCGTCGATGTGCTTCGCGACGGACACCGAGATCGGGCGCGACCCGGAGGTGGACGAGTCGCTCGTCGCGCTGGCGAGGGACGTGGACCTGCTGATCCACGACGCGCAGTACACGGACGAGGAGTACGCGACGCGGCGTGGTTGGGGCCACTCGACCTACCGCGCGGCG
>VGZD01000203.1 GCA_016872715.1 Planctomycetota bacterium | reverse complement strand
AGCGATTCCTCATCCGTACCCCCTGCACGAGCCAGTGAGGACGCGGGGGACCGCGGCGTGCTCGGATAGCGGGGGATGGATCCGCGAACGCTTCGAGGCGCGCTACTCCGCTGCGGTTGGCGCGGCCGGGATGGCGAGGTTGCCGATGCCATCGCGGAGGACGTCCGCGTTGCGCGCGTCGGCGGCGAGGATACGTGCGCGGGTAGGGGCCCAGTACTTCTGGGCGATCTCGAGCCTCGCCGAAAAGTCGATCCCCAGGTTTTCTGAGAGCTTCGTGCAGAAAATCGCTGTGCGATGGAAATAATGGCCGGGCGTTGGCCGTTTCCATTGGCATGATGCCACACGAGTCCCCGTTCGCCGCTGTCCCACTACTCTTTCTGAGCGCCGCGGATTCGGAATTGCGAACGTTCGTCGAGGAGGTGCACCGGATGGTCAAGACGGCGCCACGGCTTCTCGCCCTCATCGAGGCGGACCTGGACGCGCACGGCAAGCAGAAGAAGGCGCTGCGACTGGCGGACGCGGCGTGGATGAGGAATCGCTCCGGAACGCTGCCGGAGTGTGAGCCCGACGCCGAGACGGTGGCGGACCCGCAGAAGCTCGTGTTGAGGCAGGGACGTCCACGGACCTCGGCCTACGTGGTCCTCGTGGCGATGATGCTGCGCGGCTTCCTCGGAGCCGGATACAAGAGCGCCGCGGTCGTCACCTTGGCGCAAGAGTCGGTGAGCCTGCGCGTGCTGTTCATCAACCTCGGCGTGGCGCTGCCCCGTGCGAGCACGCTCACGGAGTTGGTGAACGCCGTGTCGAACGAGACGCGGCTCCGGATTCTCGACGCGCAGGTCTGCGCAGTGCTGCACCTCGGCTGGGATGACTTCGGCACGATGCTCCAGGACAGCACGCACGTCGAAGGCAACACGGCGTGGCCCACCGACTCGCACACGATCGTGACGTTGGTGGCCCGCGTGCTCCGCGTTGGCTCGAAGCTGGACAAATTCGGTCTGCGCAAGCTTCACGAGCCGGCCGTGCAGCATCACCTCGACGTCATGCGCACGCGCGCCCGCGAGATCGCGCTCGCTCCACGCACCAAGGACACCGTCAGCGCGCGACGCAACCGGTACAAGAAGCTCCTGTGGCGGGCGGGACGGGTGCACCGACAGCTCGATCGTGCCGTGAGCCTGATCGAGGCCGACCTGTCCACGCTCGACGTGCTGCCGAGCCGCAAGATGCTCGCGGCGCACGCCGTCGGTCGCCTGCGCGGCGATGTCGAGGCGCTCGCGAAGACCATTGCGAGCTGCAAAGCGAGGATCATCGACGAGAAGAAGGTGCCAGCCGCGGACAAGGTCTTCAGCATCTCGGACCCGGATGCGGGCTTCATCGCAAAGGGCCAGCGCGTTCCGGTCATCGGGTACAAGCCGCAGCTCGCGCGCAGTGGCAGGGGCTTCGTCACGGGGTTGCTCTTGCCGCAGGGAAACGCTGCGGACTCCCTTCAGCTGTTGCCCATGCTCGAGGATGTCGTGTGCCGCACGACGGTCACTCCGCGTGTCGTGAGCGTCGACGACGGCTACGCCAGCAAGGCGAACGTCGATGCGATCCGCGGTCGCAACATCGAGGTCATCAGCATCAACGGCTCGAAGGGCCGTGCACTCACCGCGCAACCCGACTGGGACAGCACGGAGTATCGCGACGCTCGCGCGCTGCGTTCCGCCGTGGAGTCGCTGATCTTCACGCTCAAGAACGGCTTCGACTTCGACTACGTCGCTCGCCGCGGGATCGATGCCGCGTACGCCGAACTGATCGAGAAGGTCCTCGCGTACAACACGTGCCGGATGGCACGCATGCGGCATGCCGTCGTCGCGCCTCCGGCGACCGCACAAGTGGCCTGACCAGACGCCCCCCCGCTCGCTCTTTCGACGGCCCTGCTTCGCGGGGCACGGCTCAACACGTCCAGGTCCTGACCTTTCGGACCACGAGCGTCGCATTTGCCACCCTCCCGCCTCGAACGTGGCGCCCGCTCGCCTCCGAAACGGTCTCGATGTCGTCCAAAATGCGACAGCCGCCCCGCGCGACTCCGCCGCAGCCCCCCTTTTCGGCGAGGCTCCGGCTAGGCGACCGAGGCTCGCCACGGGGCCGTCCCAGCGCGCGCTGTAGCCCCCGAAGACCAGGGCGTGGTTCGGGAGCCGCGCCCGCCCCAGCACCACCGCCTCCGGG
>VGZD01000202.1 GCA_016872715.1 Planctomycetota bacterium | reverse complement strand
CCGCACTCCTAGATCTTCAAAGCGGTCGGTGCTTCTACACCAGTGCCAATTTGACGAGGGCCACCGCTGATGTGGATCACTTCCTTCCGTGGAGCATCACTCACAACAATTCGGTGGGCAACCTTGTGTTGGCGTCGAAGGATGCAAACCGAAAGAAGGCGGATCAGTTGGCTTCCGCCGCCAAGTGCAGGGTCTGGCAGGCGCGCAACGAAGAACACGCCGATGCCCTACAGGACATCGCACAAAAAACTGGCCTGCCCTGGCAACCCGAGGCCTTGCAGCACTTGTCCGAGTGGCTCTATCGACGCAGTGCGTGACAGACAACCATTCCTGCGCGAGTGGATGCACTGACCTGCCCCCGATCTCTGGTCCAGCACTATGAGAGTCGGGTTGATTCCATCGAAAGCACAGGTTCCTCGCTTGCCGCCGCAGAGCGAAGGGGCGGAGCCCCGAGCGCAGCGGCTGCAAGCTGCGCCGCATAGCGCACCGGCGGAATGTAGCCGAGCGAGCTGTGCGGCCTCTCGTGGTTGTACTCGTGCCGCCAGTGGGCCGCGAGCGACTTTGCCTCGCGGAGGTCGGCGAAGATCTCCGAGTTCAGCAGCTCATCGCGCAGCCTTCCGTTGAAGCTCTCGCCGTAGCCGTTCTGCCACGGCGAGCCCGGCTCGATGTACAGCGTCTCCACCTTCGCCGCCGCGAGGGGCTTGCGGATCTCCCAGGTACTCGTTCGCCTCCTTCAGGATCGAGATGTCGAGTTCCTTCTCGGCGACCAGCCGCTTGAGCCGAGTGTTCTCGACCTCCATCTCCTTCAGCCGCTTCGCCTCCTCCGACTTCATGCCGCCGTACTGGTTGCGCCAGCGGTGGAAGGTCTGCTCGCTCATGCTGAGGTGCTGCAGCACCTGCGCCATCGATCGGCACGACGAGAGCATGGCGTCGGCCTCGCGGAGCTTGTTGATGACCTGCTCAGGTGTGTGTCGTGTCCGTTTCATCCAGAGTCTCTAGGGCCCAGCCGGGGCTGGTCGGGACTCTCATAGCGGATGGATCAGTTTCCGGGGGGCAGGTCAAGTTGAGGACACTCTTTGGACTTAGTTCGTGCATTCACTCCGAATGAAGGCAGTAATTCGCTCAAGAGTGCTGCGCGCAGCCTGCAGCGAAACCTCGTCTGGCATTGGAACGCCGTCGCCTTCTTCAAGAAGGTCTCGAACATGTCTCTGCCACACACCTAGCCTTGGGGCAAACTTTGAGCAGCGATCGACCGAGAGAATCAAATCCTCGACGAGGCCTCGTGGAATGCCATGTGAACTCGATTCAGGAACAACCTGGTCATCAACCGAGTCAGATCTGTGGACTATGTAGCAGTATGCCCCGAGCAGTTCCGCGCGTGACTTGGTGTCATTGGTCGCCACGATGCTTCTGAGTAGTTCGAGCACAAATTCTGTGGTGGCAGCAGACTCCGATTCTCCTAGCGCCCTAGATAGCCTCGATTCGTTCGCCCAGCCGAACATTAGCCGTTCGGCGCGCATTCTGGCGCCGTGTACATGGAATGACTGCTGTGTGCCAACATCGATGGCATCCGCAAATGCGTACAAGACGAGAGAGGCCCTCCGAGCCGCAGCAATCGACCGCGTGCGCTCAAGCCTACGACGTTCGGACTGCAACTGATGCAGATCTCTCTCGACGTCTACTCGCGCCCTCCGCTCCTGCTGCAACTCAGACCAAAGTCGATCGATCTCCCGCTTCGCCGCCGCCCGGACGGACCCGCCCAGCAGGCTGCCGGGCAGTTGGCAAGGTTCTCGGAGATCCGTGGGCGCAGTTGGAGGTGTTCTTGGCGAGTCTGGCTCGCAGGGGTCGCTATCTTGCGGATCCGTTCCAACAGCCCGCCCGTGCGCGATGCGGTGTCCAGTCATGCGCATGCTCCCCGCAACGCTCTTAAGCAGGAGGAGTGCAGCGTCATAGTCCACCATCCGAGCCATGATGCTGTTCGGCGCGGGTGACCCGAGCAACAACTGTGGTCGCGGCACCACTTTGTCGCCCACGACTTCAAGAGCACCCGCAAATGCCGAGTCAGTCGATGCAAACTCAGTTTCCGCGACGCCTAACTGGGATGGAAACAACTCGAGATGAGACGAAAGCGTGAGGTGCCGTCCAATGACAGAGGCTGCTTGTGACGCGGTCCAGCCGCCCTCACGCGCGAATCGGCCGTAAGCGCCA
>VGZD01000201.1 GCA_016872715.1 Planctomycetota bacterium | reverse complement strand
GACCGCGCCGCGCTCGCCGCCGCGGTGTTCGCCGACCCCGCCGCGCGAGCCGAGCTCGAGGCCCGCATCCATCCGCGCGTGCGCGCGGCCCTGCGCAGGGGCCTCGAGGCCGCCCGCAGGGAGCGCGTGCCGCGCGTGGTGCTCGACGTGCCGCTGCTGCTCGAAAACGAGGCCGAGCACGGACTGGCGGCACTGTGCGACGCGCTGGTCTTCGTCGATGCGGATGCTAAGGTGCGCGACGCACGAGCGGTGGCCCGGCGCGGCTGGGTCAGCGGCGAGCTCGAGCGTCGCGAGGCGCTCCAGCTGCCGCTCGCGACGAAACGCGACCGCGCGGACTACGTGATCCGCAACGAAGGCGACCTCGACGACCTGCGCGCAGCCGTCGAGCGCGTACTCGCGGCGCTCGCGTCCCGCTAGCCCCCGAACTCCGACCGGGCCGCTGCACAACCCCGCGTCGAGCGCAGTTCCCCCCCCATCCCCACCATGTCCTTCAAGAAGCGTCGTCATCGTCACAAGGGCCGCCACGGCGGCGGATTCACTCAGGCCCCGCGTCCCGCCGAGCAGGTGTGGATCGACTTCTCGCTGCTCCCGCGCGAGCTGACGCCCGAGGAGACCGAGCAGCTCGAGGGCGAGCAGCCCAAGGCCAAGCGCGGCTCGAAGGCCAAGGAGAAGGAGCCGACGAGCTACTCCGAGCTGCAGGCCATGAGCCTCGCGGACCTGCACGACGTCGCCGAGGAAGAGTCGCTCGAGAGCGTCGCCGGTCGCCGCCGCGACGAGGTGATCTTCGAGATCGCCGCGGCGCGCCTGCGCGCGGGCACTCCTGTCGAGGTCGAGGGCGTGGTCGAGATCACGCGCGAGAACCACGCCTTCGTGCGCCAAGCCGACGCGGCCTACCTGCCGGCCCACGAGGACGCGCTGGTCATGCCCTCGCTCGTGCGCCAGTACGGCATCCAAAGCGGCATGTCGCTCAAGGGTCGGCTGCGTCCGCCCTTCGGCACCGAGCGCCACTTCGGCGTGGTCGCGATCGAGTCGATCGACTTCCACCCGCCCGAGGAAGCCGCCACGCGCTCGCCCTTCAAGGAGCTCGTGCCGCTCTATCCCGAGCAGCGCATCCTGCTCGAGGGCACCGAAGAGAACCCGATGGAGATGCGCATCGTCGATCTCGTCACGCCGATCGGCCGCGGCCAGCGCGGCCTGATCGTCGCGCCGCCGCGCACGGGCAAGACGATCCTGCTGCAGATGCTCGCCAAGTCGATCGTCAAGAACGCGCCCGACGCGCACCTGATCATCCTCTTGATCGACGAGCGCCCCGAGGAGGTCACCGACTTCGAGCGCATGATCCCCGAGGGCGTGCGCGAGGTCGTCAGCTCGACCTTCGACGAGCCCGCGGCGCGCCACATCCAAGTAGCCGAGATGGTCATGCGCCGCGCGCGCTCGATGGTCGAGGCCGGCGAGGACGTGGTGATCTTGCTCGATTCGATCACGCGCCTCGCGCGCGCCTGCAACATCGAGGCGCCGTCCAACGGCAAGCTGCTCTCCGGCGGCATCGAGGCCAGCGCCCTGCAGATGCCCAAGAAGTTCTTCGGCTCGGCGCGCAAGATCGAAGGCGGCGGCTCGCTGACGATCCTCGGCACGGCGCTGATCGAGACCGGCTCGAAGATGGACGAAGTGATCTTCGAGGAGTTCAAGGGCACGGGCAACATGGAGATCGTGCTCGACCGGCGGCTGTCCGACCGGCGCATTTTCCCGGCGATCGACATCAATCGCTCGGGCACGCGCAAGGAAGAGCTGCTGTTCACGCCCGAGGAGATCCGCCGCGTGTGGATGCTGCGCAAGGTGCTGAACGAAATGGACCCGGTCGAGGCCATGGAGATGCTGACGCAGAAAATGCGCAAGACGCGCAGCAACGCGGAGTTCCTGCTCACCATCGGCAGCTAGCGAACGTCGGAAGAGACCCATCCGTGAAGCGTGCCGTCGTCGCGTTGGCGCTGGTGTCGGCCGCGGCGCTGCTCGCCGCGTGGCTGTCCGCGCCGGAGCCCGTCGACACGCCCGTGGGACCGCGCGACCTGCGCTTCCTCGAGCCCACGCCGCTCGAGCTCGCGCCGGGCGCGGACACGCTGGCGGCGAGCGAGTGCACGACCGTGCTGCGCGCGCGCTTTCTCGATCCCGCGGGCCGCCCCGTCTCGGGCGCGCGCCTCGCGTGCCCGTGGCCGCGCGCGAGCGCGACGAGCGGCGAGGACGGCCGCGCCACGCTGGCCTTGGCGCTGCTCGCGAGCACGGACCTGCGCACGCTGCACCTGCGCGCGAGCGCGAGCGGCT
>VGZD01000200.1 GCA_016872715.1 Planctomycetota bacterium | reverse complement strand
GTCACGATCGTGGAGAAGCGGGCGTTGCGCTCGACGAAGAGCTCGTAGGCATCGCGGCTCTCATCGCGCGTGAGCGCGTCCACCGCGAAGTCGTCGATGGGTGCGGCTCTTCTCCGGCGAGCAGGTCGTGAGGAAAAACGCGCTCACTTGACCCGCCGGAGACGCGGTCTCGGTGGCGGTAGGACGTGAGGTACCTTCGCGTCTTCGTAGCGCTTGGCGTGGTTGCGGGTGTGCTCCTGCGCGAGGTGGAACTCCCAGTAGGCGTCGAAGTCGCCCGACGCGCGGATCGCCCGCAACCGCAGCACGGCCTCGGCGCCGGTGAGCGACCAGCGCGCGCCCGTGATGTCCATGCGGTCTTTGACGAGGTAGCGGCACGCGCCTTCGATGACGCCCGTCGCGATCGGCAGGCCGTCGGCGAGTGCTTCGGCGTACTTCATGTGGCGCGTGCGCGTGCGATTGCTGAGGTATGCACACGTGCACTCGACCTCTTCGCGCTGTGCGGGTCCGACCTTCTTTGCGTCGGCGCGTGAGAGCCACCAGCGTATCGTGCGCGCAACGTCGCCCCCGCTTTGGCCCGTGAGGAGCGCGGCAACGCGATCGCTCACCCAATCCTCGGAGCGCTTCGAGGTCTGGCCGAAGAGAGCGCGCGCGGCGGACCACAGGTACTCGATGACGTGGATCACATCGATGACGATGGTGATCTTCGCGCCCACGCGCTTCGCCGCCGCCTTCACCGCGCGCAGCTGCCGCGGGTCACCGTCGACGAGCACGACCCACCGCCGCGCGTGCTCCGGGTCGCGTCGCTGCGCCTCGGCGAAGGCCTCGTCGATGACCTCGTGCTGGGACTTTTCCACGCTCGCAAACACGCGTTTGTCCGTCGGGCGTGGCCGCTTCGCGTCGACCTCGTCGCGCTTGCGAAGCGTATGCATCACGTCGCGAATCGTCCGCGGGAAGGGCGCGACGCCGTAGACGGTCGCCACCTGCGCCATGCGCTTCCGGTTCGGT
The DNA here is from genome assembly GCA_016872715.1 of Planctomycetota bacterium. GTDB lineage: Bacteria > Planctomycetota > UBA1135 > UBA1135 > F1-120-MAGs118. The sequence goes on along the minus strand of VGZD01000200.1, from coordinate 1,349 downwards.
TTCTCGCCAGGCGTGAGCCGCGTTGCGACCTTGCGCTTGCTCGTCTCCGCCGCGCGCTTCGTCACCTCGCGGAGGTCTTCGTGGCGCATTACGATGCCTTTGCCGTCGGTGCTGATCACCAGAAAATCCTCGGGCGAAGCTTCGTTCGCGGCCCTCGCTTCATAGAACGCATCGAAGTCCTCCGCGGCGCGCACCGCGAGCTCTTCGACCTGCCGCTTGCCGATGCGCGTCCCCGTGAAGTCCTCGACGGTCTCGCATACCTCGTCGAACGATTGCTTCGCAGCATGCTTGGCCACGAGGCGCCGAACACCGTGCGAGTAGCGCTCCTTCGGCAGGTTGAGCGCGGCGTCGAGCGGGTGAAGGTCCTCATGCCCGGGCGCTTGATACGCGAGGCGCTGCGTGGTGACCTCGCCAAGGATCGTGCTGAGCCTGCGCTCGCTCGCGCGTACGCGCGTTCGCTCGACGCCGTCGGCTCCGGTCACTTCGCGTCGCTCTTCCAGCTGCGCGCGCCGATCGAGCACCTCCTCGAGCAGCAAACGTACCCACTCGCGGCCCTCGCTCGCGAGGATCGCTTCGAGCTCGGAATGCGTCTTGCCCATCATGTCCAAGGCGAGCAGCTTACTCTCGACGGCGCGCACGTGAGCGCGCGAACGATCGAACGGGGTCTCGAGCCCGCGGGGCTCGGCGATGAGGGCGGTCATGATCGGCGCGGCTCCTTCCGAGGCCCCGCGATCCGGCGCGGAGCCCGTCACGCCCAAAGACGATCCGCGCGAAGAGACAATTCATCGATCGGCTGCGATTTCACTCGGCAAGCCGTCGCCGGAATGGAGCCGCACCCTTTTCGCAGCACGGCTTCGCCCCATGCGATAAGTTTCTTTTTCGTGGTGTCACTCCCCTCTGCGGGACTCGTCGCGGCTGCGTGCGCGCTGTGCTGCACGGAGGGGCAGGGCGCGTGACGGCGGACGCTCTCTCGGATCTCTTGCTCGTGGGGGCTTGCGTGGTTGCGTTCATGAGGGCGTGGCCTTCGCGCGCGGCGTTCATCGCGGCATGCGTGCTCATGGGGTGCGCCGCGTCGTTCGGAGTGTTGCGCTACGGCGGCGCCGCGTGGGCCCTCGCTCCGCACCGCATCTCGAGCATGCTCGCCGGATGCGCCGGACTCCCGCTGCTCGCGGCGGCCGTAGCTGCCCCTCGCAGCGTCGTCGCGACGCGCGTGCCGGCCGTGTGTCTGTTCGCGGTGGTCCTCGGCGGGCTCAGCGTAGGCGCGGGTGTCCTCGGGCTCGAGATCGCGCGTAAGGCGCTCCCCGCGATTGGAGCCGTCGTCGTCGTATACGCGTCGCTCCGCGGACGAC
>VGZD01000199.1 GCA_016872715.1 Planctomycetota bacterium | reverse complement strand
CTTCGTCGCTGACGATCTCCTCCGAGGAGGGGGCGCTGCCGCAGGCGGCGACGAGCGTCACGATGCCGATGAGTCCCAGGCTTGGTGCATGCTTCATCCTGGGTCTCGCACCTAGCTCATGCCGAGCCGAAAAGGGAAGCGCTCCGTCGCGTAAAGGGTTGCGAGCTCTTTGAAACACCAGCGCTCCGCGCCCCTTTGAGCGACTCGTCGTGAAAGCCGGGGACCTTGCGGACGGTCTCGAGCCCTTCTTCTACGGCTTCGACCCACGCCGCCAGCTTTGTCGCGATGAACGCCGGTACGAGCCGCAACTGCTTGCGGGCACGCGCGGAGAGCACGACGTCGTGAATCACGAGACAAGTGAACTCCCGTGAGGTGAACGTGCAAGTTGGAACCCCGGTCGTCCTCAGCGCGGCTGCCGTCGTTCTGCGCCGCGAACCGGCCGCGCGACAACAGTCGCCGTGCTCCGCGGGGGCGCGATGAGCGAGCCCGTCTCGACGACCGCGGGGTACCCGTGCTCGCAACGCCCACCACCACGTCGATGAAGGCGCCTTTTCAAACCCGTAAGTGATCGCCCTCGCCAGAGCGGGAAAGCGTCTCGCGAGAGCGGCTCTTCTCCATCCGGAACGGGTGCGGCTCCATTGCGGCGACGGCCTGCCGCGTGAAATTGCATCACTTTGATGAATTTTCCGTCCACTCGCAGCGTCCTTGGGCGTGACGGGCTCCGCGCCGGATCGCGGGGCCTCGCAACTCACAAGGAGACACGCTGATCATGACCGCCGTCATCGCCGAGCCCCGCGGGCTCGAGAACTCGTTCGATCGTTCGCGCGCTCACGTGCGCGCAGTGGAGAGCAAGCTGCTCGCCGTGGACATGCTTCGCAAGACGCATTCCGAGCTCGAATCGATCCTCGCGAGCGAGGGCCGCGAGTGGGTACGTTTGCTGCTCGAGGAGGTCCTCGATCGGCGCGCGCAGGTGGAAGAGCGACGCGAAGTGACCGGAGCCGACGGCACCGAGCGAACGCGCGTACGCGTGAGCGAGCGCAGGCTCAGCACGATCTTGGGCGAGGTCACCACGCAGCGCCTCGCGTATCAAGCGCGCGGGCATGAGGACCTTCACCCGCTCGACGCCGCGCTCAACCTGCCGAAGGAGCTCTACTCGCACGGTGTTCGGCGCCTCGTGGCCAAGCATGCTGCGAAGCAATCGTTCGACGAAGTATGCGGGACGGTCGAGGACTTCACGGGGACGCGCATCGGCAAGCGGCAGGTCGAAGAGCTCGCGGTGCGCGCCGCGGAGGACTTCGATGCGTTCTACGAAGCGCGGGCCGCGAACGAAGCTTCGCCCGAGGATCTTCTGGTGATCAGCACCGATGGCAAGGGCATCGTGATGCGCCACGAAGACCTCCGCGAGGTGACGAAGCGCGCGGCGGAGACGAGCACGCGCAAGGTCACAACACGGCTCACGCCTGGCGAGAAACCGAACCGGAAGCGCATGGCGCAGGTGGCGACCGTCTACGGAGTCGCGCCCTTCCCGCGGACGATTGGCGACGTGATGCATACGCTTCGCAAGCCCGATGAGGTCGCCGCGAAGCGGCCACGTCCGACGGACAAACGCGTGTTTGCGAGCGTGGAAGAGTCCCAGCGCGAGGTCATCGACGAGGCCTTCGCCGAGGCGCAGCGACGCGACCCCCAGCACGCGCGGCGGTGGGTCGTGCTCGTCGACGGCGACCCGCGGCAGCTGCGCGCGGTGAAGGTTGCAGCGAAGCGCGTGGGCGCGAAGATCACCATCGTCATCGATGTGATCCACGTCATCGAGTACTTGTGGTCCGCGGCGCGCGCGCTCTTCGGCGGGACCTCGAGGCGCTCCGAAGATTGGGTGAGCGATCGCGTTACCGCGCTCCTCACGGGCCAAAGCGGAGGCGACGTTGCTCGCACGATACGCCGGTGGCTCTCACGCGCCGACGCGAAGAAGATCGGATGCGCTCAGCGCAAAGAGGTCGAGTGCACGTGTGCATACCTCAGCAATCGCACGCGCACGCGCCACATGAAGTACGCTGAAGCGCTCGCCGACGGTCTCCCGATCGCGACGGGCGTCATCGAGGGCGCGTGCCGCTACCTCGTCAAAGACCGTATGGACATCACGGGAGCGCGCTGGTCGCTCACCGGCGCCGAGGCCGTGCTGCGGCTGCGGGCGATCCGTGCGTCGGGCGACTTCGACGCCTATTGGGAGTTCCACCTCGCGCAGGAGCACACCCGCAACCATGCCGAGCGCTACGAAGACGCGAAGGTGCCTGACGTCCTACCGCCACCTCGCCCACGTCTTCGGCGGGTCAAGTGAGCGCGTTTTCCCTCACGACGCGCTCGCCGGAGAAGAGCCGCACCCATCCGGAACACCGTGGAGAATGGCCCCCG
>VGZD01000198.1 GCA_016872715.1 Planctomycetota bacterium | reverse complement strand
TATTGGACACATGGCGGCGAGTGAGGGCGGGAGCATCGCCTTCTCGCCTGTCTCCGGCGCGCAGGCCACAAACCACACCAACAGCGCGAACCCCGCCAGCGCAGCGCTCTCAAACACGGCAGCCAGTTACGCCACACTCGGTGGTCGCTATCAGTTTGCCGCCGTCGGTGGCGCAGCGACGGATTATGCGCTGTTCGGGTTTCAGGTGCCGACCTCATATCGGCTCGTTGTCACAGGCATCCGCATCAGCACTTGCAACACCGTGGCAACTGTCGCCACCACGCCCACCATCATCGACTGGAGCGCGGGCGTGCAGTCCACGGCGGTTTCGCTGGCGACGGCAGACGCCATTGCCGCATCCCCAACATCGGCTCCTCGGCGCGTGACGCTCGGGCAGCAGGGCTTTGTTGTGGGCGACTTGCCTGGCAGGTGTGCTCAGGAAATCAATGCCGACTTCGGCAGTGCGCCGCTGGTGGTGGATTCGGGGCGCTTCTTCCACGTCATCATGCAGGTCCACACGGGCACCGCGACGGCGACGGAAATCTTTAGGGGCGATGTTTCGGTCGCCGGCTACTTCATTCAAGGGTAGCGGCGGCTGGACGTCGAAGGTCAATCCGCTGTAGTGTTGCCCCGCACCGGAACGCGCGAGCGTCCACCGATGCGGTTGCGGCCCACCCGAAGGGGAGCCGATCCCGAGACGGCCACCGGAAACGGACCGAAGCGGAGCCCCTTCTTTGGCGGGGCGTGAGCGAGTCGCAGACGCGACCCACGCGCAGAGAGCCACGGACAGCGCAGCTCCCTCCCTTTCGGTGCCTCCATGGCTTTTCCCAACATCAGCGACATCGCTGCGACGACTATTGAAGCGCGCAGCAAGAAGATTCAGGACAACGTCCGCAAGAACAACGCGGTGTTCATGCGCCTCAGTGAGAAGGGCAAGGTTCGCCCCCTCTCCGGCGGCCGGATCATCTACGAAGAGCTGTCCTTCGCAGAGAATTCGAACGGTGCCTGGTACTCGGGATATGACACTCTTCCCGTTGGCGCGTCGGACGTCATCTCGGCGGCTGAGTTCGCCTGGAAGCAACTAGCGGTGCCCGTCACCATCAGCGGCCTCGAGGAGATTCAGAACAGCGGACAGGAAGCGGTCATTGACCTGCTCGACGGCCGCATCGGCGTCGCTGAAGCCACCATCCAGAACATGCTGTCTGTCGGCATCTACTCCGACGGCACTACGTTCGGCGGCAAGTCGCTGACCGGGTTTGACGCGGCCGTGCCGCAGGATCCGACCACCGGCACCTACGGCGGCATCAACCGCGCCACGGCGGCCAACGTGTTCTGGCGCTCGCAGCTTCACGATCCGGCGTCGACCCCGACCGCGTCCACCATCCAGGCGGCGATGAACATCCTCTGGGCGGCCTGCACGCGCGGGAACGACCGGCCAGACCTCATCCTGGCGGGCGGCACCATCTTCAATACCTTCCTGGCCTCGCTCCAGGCGGTGCAGCAGATCACCAACCCGAAGATGGCCGAGGCGGGCTTCACCTCGGTCAAGTACATGGGCGCCGACGTCGTCCTCGACGGCGGCATCGGCGGCGCGGCGACGGCCACCGATATGTATTTCATCAACACCAACTACCTGTCCCTGCGTCCGCACAAGGACCGGAACATGGTCCCCATCGGCAAGAAGCGCGCGGCCGTCAACCAGGACGCGAGCGTGGAGATCATCGGCTGGGCGGGCAACCTCACTTGCTCCGGCGCGCAGTTCCAGGGCCGCCTCAAGGGCGACTAGCAGCAGGAGGGGGCGGGTGACGCGCGCCCCGCCCCTTCCGCTGTTCCTCGCGCACCCGCTGTCCAACCCCTTCAAGGAGCCCCGAAATGCCTTACAGCACAAACTGGAAGCCCACCGTCCCGCTCGCCGGCACCCAGCCGATTGCGGAGAACTCCACCACCCCGCAGCACCCGCTCGGCACGGTCATTCAGGCCGTGGACGCGGGATCGAACGCGAACGGCATGGGCGAGTTCGTCTACCTCAAGGGCGTCGCGTCCACCGTCGTCGGCTCGTTCGTCCTCTACAGTGAGGACGACTACGGCACCTCTCTGCTTGCCCCGAATGACATCGGGCAGGTCGCCATCGCCATGAGCGCCTGCGTCGCCAGCCAGTTTGGCTGGTACCAAATCAAGGGCAAGGCGGTCGGCAAGGTGCTCGCCGCGTTCGCTGACAACGGCAACGTCTACGGGACGGCGACCGCCGGCTCCGTCGATGACGCCGTGGTTGCTGGCGACCGCGTCAAGAAGTGCAGGGGCGCCTCGGCAATCGACTTCCCGGCCACCGGCCTCGCGGAGTTCGAGATCGACCGGCCGTTCGTCGACGACGCGCTGGCCGCCTAGTCGTTGTTGCAAGGGGTCGCCTCTTCTCTGGGGGGAGGCGGCCCCGTTGTTTCCTCCCCCGGACGCTCCCAGAGGCGAACGATGCAGATTGCAGAACTCGACGGACAGCAGCGCGGCTCAGAATCTCTCTTCGTGCGCTTCTCCATGCACCCCGTCAAAGACGAGGCG
>VGZD01000197.1 GCA_016872715.1 Planctomycetota bacterium | reverse complement strand
CGGGCGGCGCGGGCGGGGCGGGTGGGGACGGCCCCGTGCGTGCGCTGTTTTCGACGCCGCGCGGCGTGCGGCGCGGCGCGGCGCAGGAGTGGATCCTGTGGGGCCGCGCGCCCCATGGAACCGCGGCCGTGTGGATCGATGGCGCGCGCGTCGAAGCGCTCGAGCCGACGCGCCTTTCGCGCGGCGAGCTGCGCGGGCCGATCGCCGAGCTCGTGCGCGAGCGCGGGGACGGGACGAACGCGAGCGGGAAGCAGGGTGGTGGGAAGACCGTCGGGGTCGGACCGTCGAAGGCGGGCGATGGAACGTCGACACAGGCGACTCGCTGAGCGCGCCGCGGCAGCGGCGTTGCTCGTCCTCGCGACCGGCTGCGACGGTGGCGAACAGCGCGAGGAGCTCGCGCGGCTCTCGACGTTGAACGCGTCGGCCGCCGAGAGTGCGCGCGTGGCGCTCGAGCGCGCGGGTCAGTTGCAGGCGGACTTGGAGTCGTCCGTGGCGCGGGTGGCCGAGCTCGAGGCGGAGCTCCGGCGCGCGCGCTCGGTGCGCAACTGCGAGCAGCATGGTGAGGAGATCCTGCGTCTGCGCGCCGAGATCGCGGCCGCGGATGAGCGGCGCATCGCGCGCGAGCGCGAGTGGCTGCGCTTCCTGCGCAATCTCGACGAGCTGCGCATTCCAAGACCCTCGCCCGACAAGGCCTTCGTGCCCGAGCTTCCCGCCGAGGAGCTCGCGGTGGCGAGCGCGAGCGCGAGCGCGCCCGAGCCGATCGATGAGCAACGCCTCGCGCGCGAAGCCGCTCTCACGCGCGCGCTGCGCGCGCTCGTCGCGGTCGAGGGGCTCACGTCGCTCGACCTGCTCGAGGCCGGACATCTCGGCGAAGGTTGGATCGGCCCGGTGCTGTTTCGGGTGCTCGACGGTCGCGGCCGACTCGCGGGCAGCTTGTATGGCGAACGCTTGCGGCTCGAGGGCAGCCGCGCCGCGCGCACGCTCGAGATCGTGCTCGAGTCGGGCTACGAGATGCGCGGCGGAGAGCGCGTCGCGTTTGGGCCGGGGCAGGGCAGCGACGGCACGCCGATCGAAGGCGGCGTGCGCAGGCTGGCGCTCCTCGATTGCGACCCCACGCGTTGGGCCGAGCCCTTGGGCGAGCTGTTTGGACGCGGCGGGCCGCCCGCGCGCGTCGACGATGGTCGCTGGAGCCTCGTGTACGTGAAGGGCGCGCTCAATCGCCTGCTCAAGCACGATGCCAGCGAGGGTTATTGGCGCGTCAAGAGCGTCAGTGGCGTGCTCGACGGCGCGCTGCGCGAGGTGCACCTCGAGCGCTTCGACCGCCATGGGTCCCTCGAGAGTCGCGTGTTCGCCGACGCGCTGCGAATCGTGCGGCAGGAGCGCGGCTTGCTGCTCGAGCTCGAGGGCGGCGCCGCGCTGCGCGGCGAGGAGAAGACGCCCTTTCTCGACGATCGCTTCCGCATCTTCCTGCCGCGCGCCGTTCACGCCGACTGGGATGCGGCCGTGCTGCCGGGGCTGTCCGAGCCCGACGAGGGCGCGGCGCCGCCGCGCTCGGGTTGACGCTCACGACCGCGCCCGCGATAACAGCCCGCGGTGAGCGAGTTGTTCGACACGCCCGCGCGAGGCGACGCGGCGCAGGGCGCCTGGAGCGTGTCGTACCTCACGCAGCGCATCCGCGGCGCGCTCGAAGGCCTCGGGCGCATCTCGGTCGAGGGCGAGGTCTCGGGCGGTCGGCCCGTGGCGTCCGGTCACATCTATTTCGATCTCAAGGACATCGACGCACAGGTCGCGTGCGTGATCTGGCGCAGCGCCGCCGCGACCGCCCTGCGCCAGCCGCTGCGCGAAGGCGACAAGGTCGTGGTCCACGGCAAGCTCGAGGTCTACGGGCTGCGCGGCCGCTACCAGATCATCGTGCAGCGCGTCGAGCCAGCGGGACTGGGATCTCTGCTGGCGCAACTCGAGCGACTCAAGGTCGACTTGAAGGCGCGCGGTTGGCTCGACCGCCGCAGGCTCATCCCCAAGCTGCCGCTGCGGGTCGGCGTCGTGACGAGCCGCGACGGCGCTGCGTTTCAGGACTTCCTGCGCACGCGCTCGCTGCGCTGGCCGCTGTATCCCGTCGTGCTCGCCCACACGAGCGTGCAGGGCGCGGGCGCGGCCGCGCTCGTCGCGGCCGCGATTCGGCGCGTCGCCGCGAGCGGCGTCGACGTCGTGGTCGTGACGCGCGGCGGCGGCTCGGTGGAGGACCTGTGGGCGTTCAACGAGCTCGCGGTCGCCGAGGCGATCTGGGAGTGTCCCGTGCCGGTCGTGTCCGGCGTGGGGCACGAAACCGACACGACGCTGTGTGACTTGGTCGCGGACCTGCGCGCGCACACGCCCACCGATGCGGCCACGCAGGTGATCCCGGACCGCAGAGCGCTCGTGGACGGGCTCGAACGCCTCGAAGGGCACCTGCAGGAGGCGCTGGCGGCGCAACTCGAGGCGCGGCGAGAGCGCATCGACCGCGCGGCGAATTCGAGCGTGCTGCGCTCGGCGCGCGGAGTGCTCGACGTCCGTCGCGA
>VGZD01000196.1 GCA_016872715.1 Planctomycetota bacterium | reverse complement strand
AGCACGAGGAGTACGTGCAAAACGAAATCGCGAGGCTTCCGCCCGATCCTGTGATCGACGAGGCCGCCTTCGAGGATGAACCCGTCACCCAGTGACCACATCGGCGAGAGAGAGGGGGCCCCGTGGAGTTGAGTGTCATCCGAGGCGAGCTTCTGCGTGAACACGCAGCCATCCGCGTGATCCTGGACGAGGTCCTCGAGGCCGCAGACCGTTGGCGCGGGCATCGCGGCGTGCGGGAAGAGCTGCGCCTGGCACTGGGTCGTCTCGCCGTCGCCATGGTCGCGCACAACGAGCACGAAGAAGAGGTCCTGCGCGGCGTCATGCCCACCATCGACGCCTGGGGCCCCGCCCGCGCGGAGATCATGGGTGAGGAACATCTCGCGGAACACGAGGAGCTGAGCAAGACCGTCATCGAGGCCGGGAGCACGGACGACGCGGAGGTCGCCTGGTCTGCGGTGGCTGGCCTCGCCGACCGTCTCGCCAAGCACATGGCTCACGAGGAGAAGTCCTTTCTCGGCGAAGACGTCCTCAACGACGACGTGCCGTTGTCCGTCGATTACTTCGGCGGCTGAAGCGCATCGGGGTACTGTCCCAGCGGGTCCCGCGGAGGACGGATGCGCTTCGGTGAGCGTGCTGACGTGTGCCTCGGCGTGTTTGCGCGCGCGCCCACCACGAGTGTCACCGGCCCCATCGATCCGAAGGAATCGTGACCTGAAGTTCGCCCGAGCGCATCGCGGCGGAGATCCTTCCGTTCCGAGCGTCGAAAGATCGAAGGCCAGGAGATCGCAACTCCCGGCCTTCAGGTCCCGCGGGCGCGAGACGATGGCGAAGGTGCCTGACGTCGCGCAAGTGGGCCAAGAACTCGTCGCTCGAGCGAGCGGGCGTGGACGATCTTCGATTCGACAATTGCGCGGGTTGCAAGGCGATCTTCGCTGTCTGCCGCAAGCACGACCACGGCCGAATCTACTGCGGCATCGCGTGCCGTAGCCATGCCCGACGCGCGTCGCTTCAGAGGGCGCGGCGCGTCCACGAGCAGAGCCCAGAAGGTCGTGCCGATCACCGCGATCGGCAGGCGCGCTACCGCGAGCGACGTCGGTCCGGCGTGACGGATCAGGGTTCCGAGGAGTTGGCCCACGCGAGCATCGTGTCGGGGCGCCCGCGTGCGTCCGGCGTCATCGAGGCGCCGATCGACACGCAGCGAGAAAGAGCTCCCGATGAGTTACCCAGTCACCGTGACGATCGCGCCCGAGCCTACGCGGGTCCGGATCCTCGCGACGCAAGACCGACACGACATCTTGAAGGCGGTGCTCGCTCCGACGTCGGTGGCGCACCCGCGCGCAGCAGCGACGCTGCTCGAGGGGCTGTCGCTCTGGTACCAGCAGACCCTCGGCGTTGTGTTGTGTGCGGACGACAGGGTGCCTTCCTTCGGTTCGGGCCTCTGCGACGAGCTCGGCTTCGGGACGAGGAAGCTGCACTTCGAGGTCGGAATCGCCGAGCACGCGCGCTGCCGGCGTCGCGGGAGGGTCCACGGTGGGCTCGGTGACTTCCGCGACCTGCGCGAGCTCTCGGTCGGGAGCGGGTGGCTGCGATGACCGTCAGCAAGGAAGTCACCGCGGAGATCCGGCGCCTGTACTTCGCAGAGCATTGGAAGCGCGGCACGATCGCGACGCAGCTCGACGTGCACCCGGACGTCGTCGTGCGCGTGCTCGGGAGCTTCGGTCCGAAGGCGGGAACACCGCGACCGCGCGCGAACGTACTCGCGCCGTATTACGCGTTCGTTGGCGAGACGCTCGAGCGCTACCCCAGGCTCGTCTCGACGAGGCTCTTCGACATGATCGAGGAGCGCGGTTACGACGGCTCTCTGCGCACGCTGCGCAAGTACGTGTGCACGGCGCGACCAAGGCCGAAGCATGAGGTGTTCCTCCGAGTCGAAACGCTCCCTGGCGAGCAGGCGCAGGTTGACTGGGCGCACGTCGGCACGCTCGCGGTGCCCGGCGGCCAGCGCGCGCTCTGGGCCTTCGTCATGGTGCTCGCGCACTCGCGCATGATGTGGGGCGAGCTCGTGGTCGACCTCGACGCGTGGTCTCTGCGGCGCTCGCTCGTGCGGGCCTCGGCATTCTTCGGCGGCGTGCCCCGGCAGTGGCTCTTCGACAACCCCAAGGTCGTCGTCGTCGAGCGCCACGGTGATCGCGTTCGCTTCCACGACGGTCTGCTCGAACTCGCCGCGAGGCTCCACGTGCAGCCGCGGCTATGCGCGCCGCGCAAGCCAAACCAGAAGGGAAAGGTCGAACGCGCAATTCGGTTCTTGCGCGAGCGGTTCTTCGCCGCGCGCGCCATCCACTCGATCGCGCACGGCAACGCGCAGCTCGAGCACTTCCTCGAGACCATCGCGAACGCGCGCCCGCACCCGGTCTGGCGCGACCGCACGGTGCTCGAGCTCTTCGCGGAAGAGAGGCCGCGGCTGATGGCGCTACCCACGCCGATGCCGGACCTCGAGCACGTGATGCCCGTGGCCGTCGACAAGACCGCGTTCGTCACCATCGACACGAACCGCTACTCGGTGCCGAGCCGTCATGCGCGGCGCACGCTCACGGTCGCGGCCACGGACACCGAGC
>VGZD01000195.1 GCA_016872715.1 Planctomycetota bacterium | reverse complement strand
CCTGCTCGACCTTGCGCCACCAGTCAGGATCCGCGAGCGACTGGCGCGCGGCGGCGACGAAGTCGCACGTGCCATCGGAGAGCGCGCGCTCGGCGAGCTCGAAGGTGGCGATTCCTCCGGCGCCGACGACCGGCGTGTCGCAGCCCGCGGCGCGAACGCGCGCGCGCACCGCGGCCGCGAGGTGCAGGTGGCGGCCGAACGGGCCGCGCGAGCCGGGCTCCGCGGGATCGTCGATGCGCACCGTTGGCATGCACTCCTGCCCGCTCGGACCCGTGTACGGATACACGGCCTCGCCGACCTTGGGCTGCGCCGCGTCATCGAACTTGCCGCCCGTCGAGAGCGAGAGGAAGTCCATCCCCTCGCGCGCGAAGCGCTCGGCATAGTCGCAGGCATCCGCGCTCCGCGATCCGCCGGCGATGATCTCGTCGCCGAGGAAGCGTGCTCCGACCGTGAAATCATTGCCGACGCGCTCGCGCACCGCCGCGAACACTTCGAGCGGCAAGCGCGCGCGCGCGGCGGTCGAGCCGCCGTAGCCGTCGGCGCGGTCGTTCGTGCGCGAGAGGAACGAGGCGAGCGTGTAGGCGTGCGCGCAGTGCAGCTCGACGCCGTCGAAGCCCGCGGCCTGCGCGCGCGCCGCCGCGTCGGCAAACAGCGGCGGCAGCGCCTTCGGAAGCGCTGCGATGTGGGGGAGCCACGTGTCGGTCACGCGCTCGCGATAACCGTACTCGAGCGACTCTCGCTCGCGCGGCTCGAGGATCGCGAGCAGTTGCTCGTGGGGGAGGTTGAGCAGCGTCTCGCGCACCTGCGCCTCGCTCGCGCGCGCGCGCTCGTCGCCGACGAGCGAGGCGAGACGCTCGCGGTGCGCCTCGCGCAGCTCGAGAAAGCGTCGCACGAACACGTTCTTCTGTGGCCGCCGCCGCACGGCGAGGAAGTCGATCAGTTGCACGAGCACACGCGTCTCGCCGCCGCTCGCCTCGCGCACCGCCTCGACGATGCGGCGCAAGCCGGGCAGGAAGCGGTCGTGTCCGATGCGCAGAAGCGGTCCGCTCGGCACGTCGCGCACGCCGGTCGCCTCGATCACGATCACGCCGGGGCGGCCGTCCGCGAAGCGCCGGTACCAGTCGACGACGTCGTCGGTCGCCTCGCCGTCCTCGGTCGCGCGCCATGGAACCATCGCGGGCACCCACGTGCGCGTGCGAGCCACGAAGGCGCCGCAGCGCCGTGGCGAGAACAGGCGACTCGCCGCGGCCTCGAGGCGCGTCGGCCAGCGGGTGTGCGGAATCGGGTGGGGGTGGGTCAAGCGTGAGCATCTTCGGCGCGCGTGCGGCGCTTGCAACCGCGAATCACACTCGGCGTTGGAACGATCAGCGCCTCGGCGCGTACCCTGTGCGCCCCATGGGCCAACAGCGCCGCCGCGTCCTCGTCACCGGAGCCAGCCGCGGCATCGGCCGCTCCATCGCGCTGGAGGTCGCCCGCGCGGGATTCGACGTCGCGCTCAACTACCGCACGGGGGGCGCGGCCGCCGAGGAGGTCGCCGCGGGCTGCCGCGCGCTCGGCGCGACGGTGGCGCTCGTGCCGTTCGACGTCTCCGACCGCGGTTGTGCGAGAGCCGCGCTGGAGGCCGACGTGGCGGCGTCGGGCGCCTACTGGGGCGTGGTGTGCAACGCCGGCGTGACCGCCGACGCTCCGTTCCCCTCCCTGAAGGGCGAGGACTGGGATCGCGTGTTGCGCACCAACCTCGACGGCTTTTTCAACGTGCTCCAGCCGCTCGTGATGCCGATGGTGCAGCTGCGCGACGGCGGCCGCATCGTCACGCTCTCCTCGGTCTCCGGCGTCGCGGGCAACCGCGGACAGGTCAACTACAGCGCCTCCAAGGCCGGCATCATCGGCGCGACGCGCTCGCTCGCGCAGGAGCTCGCCAAGCGTCAGATCACGGTCAACTGCGTGGCGCCGGGCCTGATCGAGACCGACATGACGGCGGGCCTGCCGCAGGCCGAGATCGTCGAGCGCATTCCGCTGCGCCGCTTCGGCAAGCCGGAGGAGGTGGCGAGCGTGGTGGCCTTCCTGCTCTCGCCGGGCGCCGGCTACATGACGGGACAGGTGCTGTCGGTGAACGGCGGCATGGTCTGAGTCGCTTCGCCAAGCGCCGCTTATCGCGGCGTGTCGCGCGTTTGACTCGCATGCCGACGAGCTCTGGCCGATCCTGAACCGCGCGATGATCCTCTCGGCCCGCCGACGTGCGCTGCTCGCGCTGCTCCTGACCGCCCCCGCGACGACCGTGGGCTCACTCGCGGCCTACGTGTTCTTGCCGGGTGCGACGGGGCAGGGCATCTACATGGCCGCGCGCGCATGGATCGCGCTGGCGCCGCTTCTGTGGTTGGCGTGGATCGCGCGCGAGCCGCTCTCGACTTCGCCGCTGCCGCGGGAGCATCGACGCGAGGCGTGGCTCGGCGCGGGCGCGATCTCGCTCGCGGTGCTCGCCGTCGTGTTCGGCGGCTACGCGCTCGTCGGAGAGCGGCTGCTCGACGCGGACGCGCTGCGCCGCAGCGTCGAGAGTTCCGGCATCGGGACGCCGCTGCGCTTCGCGGCGGCCGCGCTCGCGATCTCGTTCGCGAACTCGCTGCTCGAGGAGTACTTCTGGCGCTGGTTCGTGTTCCGCCGCTGCGCCGAGCTCATGGGCGAACTGCG
>VGZD01000194.1 GCA_016872715.1 Planctomycetota bacterium | reverse complement strand
CGGTCAGGTGAGGTCGCGCAGGCGGGTGGCTTCGTGTTCGGCGAAGCGGTCGGTCATGCCGGCGAGGTAGTCGCAGGTGGCGCGGGGGAGGCCGACTTTGTCGGACCATTGGCGGTACCAGGGGGCCATTTCTTGGGGGCGGGCGAGGTAGGCGCGGAAGAGGTCTTGCAGGGTGGTGGCGGCGTGGCGGGTCAGTTCCTGCAGGTGGGGGTGCTTGTAGAAGCGCTTGTCGAGGAAGCGCTCGAGCTCGGCGACTTCTTTCTTGAGGGCCTTGGAGTGGCCGATCAATAGGGTGCGGTGGGCGCGGGCGTCGGCGGAGCTGGTGAGCTTGGCGGCGACGATGCGCTCGGCGCTCGACTGGATCAGGTCGTTGATCGAGATCTTGAGCATCTCGTTGGCGATGCGTTTGATCCGCAGGCGCTGGTCGGTGGAGGCATCGAGGAAGTTGGGGTGGCGGTGCTCGACCTGCTCGCGCGCGCCGCGCCACAGGGCGCTCGCCTCGCGCAGCTCGTCCTCGCGGAAGATCCCGGCGGCGAGGCCGTCCTCGACATCGTGCATGTCGTAGGCGGTCGAGTCGGCGAGGTCGACGACCTGCGCCTCGAGGCAGGCCTTCTCCGGCTTGGGCCGGAATTCGTCGGGCCAGTCCTCGTCCTTCTCGTGCTTGAGCAGCGACTCGCGCAGCTCGCGCGTCAGGTTGAGTCCGGGGTAGTCGGGGCTGCGGCGCTCGAGCAGGTCGACCACGCGCAGCACTTGGAAGTTGTGGCGGAAGCCGCCGTGCTCCTTCATCAAGTCGTCGAGCGCCCACTCGCCGCGGTGGCCGAACGGCGGGTGACCGATGTCGTGGCACAGCGCGAGCGCCTCGCAGAACGGCTCGTTCAGTCGCAGCGCGCGGCCGATGGAGCGCGCGACCTGCGCGACCTCGAGCGAGTGCGTCAGCCGCGTGCGGTAGTGGTCGCCCTCGCGATTGACGAACACCTGCGTCTTGTACATCAGCCGACGAAAGCCGGTGCAGTGGATGATGCGGTCGCGGTCGCGCTCCCACACCGTGCGCAGGTCGTCCTCCTCCTCGGCGTACTTGCGGCCCTTCGAGCGCGCGGACTTGAGCGCCCACGGCGCGAGCTCGCGCTCCTCGCGCGCTTCCTTGGCGTGGCGGTCGAGCAGGTCGTACATGGTGCGGAGCGTGGGAAGGCGAGCGGGGCGCGCTCGGCGCGAGTGGGGGAGAAGTGCCGTCGCAGACAGCTTAGGATGCGCGCGCTTGACCACCCACTCCCGACCGTTTCGGCCCGCGTCGCTGTGTGCGCTCGCGCTCCCGTTCGCACTCCTGGCGGCCTGCGGCGCCGAGCCCGCAGCGCCCTCGCCGCGCGCGGCGGTGACGCGGCCCGAGATCGACGATCCGAGCCGTTTCGGCGGCACGATCGAGCTGCGCGGCGCGCTCGAGCAGGCCGAGCAAGGCTCCCTGCTCGTCATGCTGCGCGGCGTCGGCCAGTCGGCGCCGCTGTGGGCCTACATCATCGACCTGCGCGATCCCACGGCCGAGCTCAGCGGCCTCGTGCGCCGCGACGACGGCTCGCGCGCCCTGCACTTCACGCTCGATCGCACCACGACGCTGATCGGGGCGCCGCTCCCGCACGACGTCGCGTTCGAGCTCGCCGCGGTCTACGACCCCGACGGCGACATCGACAGCAAGGACGGCCAGTTGCGCGCGAGCGCTCCGGCGCGCCGCGGCGACCTCGCCATCCGCGTGGAACTCGGGACGCCGTGAGCGCCGTTTGGTTCGAGGAGGCGTTCCGCGCCGACTACCGCGCGGTCTATCCGCACCGCGACCTCGAGGCGGCGCGGCCCGAGGTGCGCTGGCTCGTCGAGCACCTCGTGCGCGGACGCACGCTCGATCTGTGCTGCGGCTTCGGTCGCCACACGCTGCTCCTGCGCGAAGCGGGCGTCGACGTCGTCGGGCTCGATCTCTCCGCGGAGCTTCTCGCGGCCGCGGGCACGCTCCCCAATGCCGAGCGCCACTTGGCCGGACGGCTCGTGCGCGCCGATGCGCGCGAGCTGCCGTTCGCGCGCGCGAGCTTCGCGTCGCTGGTCAACCTCTTCTCCTCGTTCGGCTACTTCGGCGAGCTCGGCGACGAGCGCGTGCTCGCCGAGATCGCGCGCGTGCTGCGCCCCGGCGGCCTCGCTGCGCTCGACCTCATGAACCCACCGTTCGTGCGCGCGAACCTGCGCGACGAGACGACGCGCGAAGGCACGGACTTCCTGCTGCGCGAGCGGCGCTCGCTCGCCGACGGCGGTCGCCGAGTCATCAAGGACGTCGAGCTCGTCCGCCACGGCGCTGCCCGTCGCTGGCGCGAGGACGTGCGCCTGTACGAGCTCGATGAGCTGCGCCCCAAGCTCGCCACGCACGGCCTCGCCGTGCGCGCGACCTTCGGCGGCTTTGCCAGCGAAGTC
Organism: Planctomycetota bacterium; assembly: GCA_016872715.1. Classification (GTDB taxonomy): domain Bacteria; phylum Planctomycetota; class UBA1135; order UBA1135; genus F1-120-MAGs118. The sequence goes on along the minus strand of VGZD01000194.1, from coordinate 261 downwards.
GCGAGCGCAACGGCGCCGCGCCTGCTGCTGCTCGCGACGCGCGCCTAGCTGCTAACGCGGCGCGAGGCCTTGCGCGCGAACCCAGCCTTGCACCGCGCGAGCGACGATGGCGTTGCCCGCGCGAGAGAGGTGCATGTTGTGGAACAGCGAGTCGACGTCGAGCGCGCGCTTGGACGTGGCGGCGGCGCCGAGCGCGATCGACAGGTCGAGGCAGGGGATGCCGCGCGCGGCGAGGGCGTCGACGAGCGGCGCTTGCCAGTA
>VGZD01000193.1 GCA_016872715.1 Planctomycetota bacterium | reverse complement strand
CGAACGGTCCGGTCGCCGTGCGCGCCGCCAAGCGCGCCATCGACGAGGGCTGCGAGCTGCCGCAGCCGCAGGGGCTCGAGGTCGAGGCGCGCTGCTACGAGCTCGTGCTGCCGACGCAGGACCGCAGGGAGGCGCTCGCCGCCTTCGCCGAGAAGCGCGCCCCGCGCTACACGGGCGCCTGAGCGCGCGCCGCGCCGCTCCTTAGCCGCCGTACCACTCGTCCGTCTCGCGGGCGATGCGCTCGACCTCGTCAGCGGGAGTGAGCGGCCCCTCGTCGATCCCCGGACAGCACTCCTTCACCGGCCCCTTCCACGTCTCCTCGTCGAGGTTCTCGGTCCAAAACGGCCACGTCTGGCACTGCTTGGGCCGCACGGGATAGATGTCGCAGCGCCCTTCCGCGTTGAGGAACGGGCAGGCCGGCTGGTCCATGCGCAGCGTCGGGTGATGGCCCGGCACCTTCTCGCAGTAGCGCGACAGGAACTCCCGCCGCGAGAGCCCGAGGAACTTCGGGATGGCCTGCAGCTCGACCTCGGAGAGCGACACGTAGGTGTACTCTCCGTGGTTCTTGCAGCAGTTGCCGCACTGCGTGCATTTGAAGCGTAAGCCCTTGTCGTACCAGGGTTTGTGTTCCATGTGCGGGGTCGCACGCTCGCCTCGGGGCGGGACTGTGCGGTTACCTTGCAGTCAACGGCTGGGTAGAGCCGGCCGAGCGTGCGCTTTCACACTCACCCACGGCGGGTGAGCGCGTCCGCACGGCCTGCGCCCGAGGCTAGCGCATGAAGATCACGGTCGTCGAGGACGGCGTTCGCACGGAGCTCGAGCTCGAGCGCTCGGTCGTCACCATCGGCCGCGCGCTCGACAACGACATCCGCCTCGCGAGCTCGCAGGTCTCGCGCCACCACTGCCGCGTCGAGACCGACTCCGAAGGCGTCTGGGCGCTCGACCTCGGCTCCTCGAACGGCACGATGCTGCGCGGCCAGCGCGTGCAGCGCGCGCGGCTCGAATCCGGCGATCTGGTCAAGATCGGCCGCGCCACGATCACCTTCGACTTCGCCTCCGCGCGCGGCGGCGAAACCCAGCGCCTCGACGCCGCCGCGCAGGCCGCGCTCTCCGAAGTCGGCCTGCAGACGCTCACCGGCGAGGCCCAGCGCGAGCGCGAGAACCTGCGCATCTTCGCACGCCTCACGCGCGAGCTCGTGCGCGAGACCGACGTCGGCAAGCTCCTGCGCGGCATCGTCGATGGCGCGCTGCTGCTCGTGCGCGCCGAGCGCGGCTTCCTGTTGCTCGACGAGTCGCTGCCGCAGGTGGCCGACGGCGCCGCCGAGCTCGACGGCCCCGGCCAAGTCCCGCTCAAGGTGCGCGTCGCGCGCAGCCACGACCGCGAGGACATCCCGATCCCGACCTCGCGCCTCTCCGGCGGCATCGTGCGCAGCGTGCAAGAGAGCCGCTCGCCGCTGCTCTCCGTCGACGCCGGCCGCGACCCGCGCTTCAGCGGCATGAACAGCGTCGAGGACCTGCGGCTGCGCTCGGTGATGTGCGTGCCCGTCGCCACTTCGCTCGAGCGCGGCGCGCGCGTCGAGGGCGTGCTGTACGTCGACAACCGCCTGCAGGAGTCCGCCTTCGGCCCCGAGGACCTCGAGCTCCTGCGCCTCGTGGCCGACCAAGCTTCGCTCGCGATTCGCAACGCGCGCCAGCTCGCCGAGCTGCGCGAGCGCGCCGAGCGCCTGTCCGCCTCCACGCGCAAAATCGAGCTCCTGAACGAGCAGCTCGGCCGCAAGGTGCGCGACCGCGACAGCGAGCTCTCCGTCGTGCGCCAAGAACTCGGGCGCGAGCGCGGCCGCTACGACTACACCGCGATCGTCGGCGCGAGCTCCGGCCTGCGGCGCGTGTTCCAGCAGCTCGACCGCATCATCGAGAGCGACCTGCCCGTGCTCGTGCAGGGCGAGAGCGGCACGGGCAAGGAGCTGATCGCGCGCGCGATCCACTTCAACGGCGCGCGCAAGGACAAGGCCTTCGTCAGCGAGAACTGCGCCGCGCTGCCCGACACGCTGCTCGAGAGCGAGCTCTTCGGCCACGCGCGCGGCGCCTTCACCGGCGCGCACCGGGCCAAGAAGGGCCTGCTCGAGCAGGCCGACGGCGGCACGCTGTTCCTCGACGAAATCGGCGACATGTCGCCGGAGATGCAGAAGAAGCTGCTGCGCGTGCTGCAGGAAGGCGAGGTGCGCGCGATCGGCTCCGAGGAGCGCGTCAAGGTCGACGTGCGCATCATCGCGGCCAGCCACCACAACCTCGAGCAGCTCGTGCGCGAGGGCCGCTTCCGCGAGGACCTCTACTACCGCGTGCACGTGCTCAAGGTCGAGCTGCCGCCCCTGCGCGAGCGCCGCGAGGACATTCCGCTGCTCGCCGAGGCCCTGCTCGCGCGCGCCGCCCGCGAGGCCAACCGCCCCGCCGCGATCCTGCCGCGCGAAGTGCTCGCCGCGCTCGCCGCCCACGACTGGCCGGGCAACGTGCGCGAGCTCGAGAACGAGATGCGCCGCATCGCCGTGCTCGCCGGCGACGAAGTGCGCCTCGAGCACCTCTCGAGCGCCGTGCTCGAGCGCCGCCCCGCCGCCGCCGCGGGCTCGAGCTCCGCGCCCGAGGCCGGCTCGATCCGCGACGCCGTCGCCGACCTCGAACGCCGCTCGATCGAAGCCGCCCTCGCCTCCTGCAGCGGCAACAAGAGCCGCGCCGCCAAGCAACTCGGCA
>VGZD01000192.1 GCA_016872715.1 Planctomycetota bacterium | reverse complement strand
GGGGGTGTCGCCCGCCAGTTGCATGGGACCACCCGTTCGCCAGTGGCATGGGACCGGGTCGGGGGTCCGTCAGGTCCGACGACGGGATGATCGCGGTCGCGGGGGTGGTGCGTCAACAGGTTCGTTGGTGACACCGGGCTTCTGTCGCTGGCGATAGGACTCCCCGTCGAGCACGAGCTCGTGGGCGGCGGACTGGAGCCGGTCGATCGCGGACTGGGCGAGCAGCGGGTCGGTCATGAGACCCAGCCATTCGACCGGTTCGCGGTTCGAGGTGATCACGGTCGATGCTGTGCGATGGCGCTCGACGATGATCTCGTAGACGTCGGCGGTGTCGACGGCGTCGAGCGACTGGAGGGCGAAGTCGTCGATGATGAGCAGGTCGACGCGCAGCAGTTTGCGGATCTCGTTGTCGTGGCTGTTGTCGAGCCGCGAGGCGCGCAGCCGCTTGAGGAGGCGGTCGCAGCGCTCGAAGTGCACGCTGTGGCGACGACGGACCGCCACGTGCCCGAGCGCTGTGGCCAAGAAGGTCTTGCCGACCCCGACCGGACCCATGATCACGGCGTTGTGACCGGCGTCGACGAACCTCAACGAGCACAGCTCGTTCCAGGTGCTGCGGTCGTAGGTGATCTTGGTGGTGTCATCCCATCGATCCAGCGTCATCGAGGGGTCGAGACCCGCAGTCCGGGCTCTGCGGTCCGCGGAACTGGTGTCGCGGCGGGTGACCTCGTCTGCGAGGACCAGCTCCAAGAACTCGGCGTGGCCCATGGCGGCGGTGGATGCGAGCGCGAGACGTTCCGGGAGGGTGTCGAGGCAGCGACCGAGCTTGACCCTGCGCAGCAGCGCCTTCAGCTCGGGGGTGACCGTCGGTGTCGGGCTCATCGGGCACCTCCGGCGGCTTCGGCGCCGGAACCGGCGGCTGTGTGGCCCCCTGAGGCTTTGCAGGAGGCCCCGATGGGGTGAGGGTGCGGGCTCTTGAGCGCGAAGTGGTCGTCATCGCGGGCGAAGCGCGCCGTCAGCACGGTCGGTGGAGATGCCTGGGGGGCCTCGGTGCAGTCGGTCTCGGTGCCCCGCTCGAGCATCCTGCCGATGAGCCCGACGTTGAGGGCCTCGGCGTCGAGGGCGCGCTCGCATGCTGCGTTGACACGCTCGGGGCCCCACTTCTTCACGAGCCCCAACAGCGCGTAGACCTGTCGCATCCTCGTCCACGGCAACGGGGTGTCCAACAGCCCCGACGCGTAGGTTCCGATCGCTTCGCCGTGCCCGGCGGCGAGGCGCTGGAGCTTGTCGAGGTCGCGCATGGCGTAGATCGTCCGCTCGCTCGGCAGGTCCTCGGCATCGGTGGACCGGCCCCCAGGAGCCTGGCGGGGGTGGACCTTGATCAGCTGGCCGCGGGAGAACACCCGGACGAGCGACCGGTCGGCACGGACGTCGACCCGGGTGCCGATCAGGTTCCCCGGAACCGAGTAGAGCCCCTTGGCCACCTCGATGTGATGGTCCCGGTGGACCTTGGCCACCGCGTAGATCGGAACGTCATAGGGAGCCGTCGGTGCCTCGGAGAGCACGGGCAGCTCCACGAGGGCGAAGTGCTCGGCCGGGCGCAGCTGGGTCGTGCCGTGGATCCGCATCCCGGCGCGCTCTCGACACCACACCTCGACACGGCGCTGGGCGTCGGCCAGGTCGATGAAGACCTCGCCGGCGAAGAAGTTGTTGCGCACGTAGGGCACCACCCGCTCGACTCGCGGCTTGTCCTGCGGGGACCGCACCCGGGCGGGATCGATCACGAAGCCCCGGGCCTGCGCGTACTCGACGAACGCCTGGTTCAACCGCGGCTCGAGGGGGTCGGCGCCGTCGACGATGGTCTTCATGTTGTCGGGGATCACCGTGGCGAACACCCCGCCGAAGAACGCCCATGCAGCCTCGAAGCCCGCGATCACATCGTCGGTCGTCTGGCGATGGGTGAGCCACACGAAGCTGTAGCGGGACACGACCGGCGTGAACACCAAGGCCCACAGGTCCCGTTGGCGGCCAGCGTCGAGGTCGCAGATGCGGCCGAGCTTTCCGAAGTCGACCTGCAGCTCGTCACCGGGCTCACCGTCGACGACCCGGACCGTGGTGGACCGGACCGAGCGACCGACGCCCAGCTCCTCGAGGGCGTAGCGGTGCAGCGTCCGCTCGGGCACCACCACTCCCTTGCGCTCCAACAGCTCGTGGACCTTGACGACCGTGAGCCCGTCCTTGTCGGGGTCGAGCCAGCGCTCGAGCTGGTCGCGGTGGGCGTCGAGCAACCGACGGGCCTCACCTCGACCATCGGTGCGGTGAGGCCGCACCCGCTCGATCACCTGCCCGACCAACAGATCGCTCAGCTGCTCCTCGTCACAGGGCCGATCGAGGCCGAGCTCGCAGGCGGCCTCGACATAGCGGCGGACCGTCTTGCGGTCCATCCCCGCCAATCGACTGATCTCACGCAACCCCACCCCGCGCAGCCACAGCCGCAGAACCTCTCGTACTTCGAACACTCGGACCTCCCGGAACGCCATGCCGCCTCCTGTGGTCTCGTCGACACCGACGGCGGCAAGCCGAGCGTCAACGACACCGGAACTGGCGGACCCCGGGAGGTGGTCCCATCACTGGCGACGAGGTGGTCCCATCACTGGCGACGAGGTGGTCCCATCCCGCTGGCGAAACTCAGCTCGAGGTGGTCCCATCTGGCTGGCGGGCGACACCTCAGCTTCGGTGTCCGTCAACCCGGGGTACTTCCAAGGGTCGGGGTTCGATTAAGGACCTT
>VGZD01000191.1 GCA_016872715.1 Planctomycetota bacterium | reverse complement strand
CTCGTCGCGCGGTGCGCGGTCGTCGCCGTGCGAGCGACGCTCGCCGCGGTCGTGGCGACCGCCGCGCTCCTCGCGCCGACGCGAAGGGCCGTCGCCGCGCTCGCCGTGGTCGAACCGCGGCTCGTAGCCGTCCTTGCCCTGCTCGAGCACCTGCAGGTACTGGGTCGGGATCTGCTCGCACAGGTACAGCGTGCGGCGATCGTAGAAGTTCACTCCCTCTTCCCAGGCGTCCATCGAGAACACCTGCAGGATGGCGTACTCCTGCGCGGCTCGACGGCCAGCCTCGCGCGCGTCCTCGGCCGACAGCGCGAGGTGCAGGAAGCGACGACGACCGCCGCGCAAGCCGTACTGCTTCGCTCGGTCGAGGTCGCGAGCATCGATGCCGACGTAGAGGAACTCCGGCGGCTGGCTGGGCTCGCCCGGTTCGACCGGAATCGAGTGCCCGTAGAGCGCGCGAATCTTGTCGCCGCGCAGCTCGTAGCGCGGACGATCACCACCTTCGACGGCGGACATCACGTCGCCGGCCTCCACCGCCTCGCCGAGGCGCTCGCCGAGCGCGCGAACCACGTGCTCGAGCTCTCCGAAGCCTTCCTTGTCGAGCTCGAGGTCGAACTTCTCCGGCTGGTGGCGGAGCATGTAGGCGAGCGAGCGGGTGATGCGTTCGATCAGGGCAGGGTGCGTCATGCTCGTGGACGAGGCGAAAGTTGGCACTCCGGGGCCCGCGGGGTCGACCGATGCCGACCCTGCGCCCGCGACGAGAGTGCGGTGGCGAAAGGGGGGCGAGAAGTCTAGCAAGGCCCGGCGAGCCTTCCAGAAGCGCGCCTTCGACCACGGACGAAAGCGGTCGGTTTCCGCCGCGTGGCGGCGGCTCCCGCCACTGGAAGCAGAATGAGAGAGAAGGCTCCGTCACCGTTGGAATGAGAATGGGAGGCTCCGTCCGGTGACGGAGCCGCCCCCGTTGGAATGAGAATGGGAGGCTCCGTCCGGTGACGGAGCCTCCCTGGTAGGTGCGCGCCCACAGCCCCCGCCGCAGGCGCGCGAATTGGCGGGTCCCACACCACCAACTCTTGCCCCCTCCCTAGGCCCGCGTGGCGGGCCGTCCAAGGGGGTGGAATGTCAACGTCCTGTCGCGGGTCTAGGAGCTTCCCCCTAGGCCAGCGACTCCTTCCCCATCACCGCTTCATCCCCTGCTCGCCTGCCTGTACCCCCCGTTTTCTGAGCCCCCCGTTTTCTGTGCCCCCCGTCTCGCGAGTCCCCCTCGGCTTGCGATTCGAGCCCGCTGCAACTCGAGCCCGCTGCAACTCGAGCCCGTTGCAACTCGAGCCCGCTGCAACTCGAGCTACCCTGTGCGGGCGAGAGCCGCGGCCAGCGCGCGAACGAAGCAGGAAATTCACAGGCCGCCGAAAGTGGCCCCGCTCGGCCGCCGCGCGGTCGTGCGCAAGCGCTCGAACGACGAGCGGGCTCGCGCAGGGGACGGCTCAGTAGCGCGTCATCGTCGGGTCGACGTCCTCGGCCCAGCGGTCGATGCCGCCGGTGAGGTTGAGCACGCGCGTGAAGCCCTGCGCGACGAGCCAGCCCGCGACGCGCGCGCTGCGCACGCCGTGGTGGCAGATGCACACGACCTCGGCCGTTGGATCGAGCTCGTTGCGCCGCGCGGGCACGCTTCCCATCGGAATCGACCGCGAGCCGCGAATCGAGCACAGGGCGACCTCGTCGCTCTCGCGCACGTCGAGCAGGACGAGCGCGTCCCCGCGGAGCAGGCGCTCGGAGAGCGCGCGCGGATCGATGCGCGCGACGCTCACGGGCGCACCCCCAGCGGCGCACGATCGAGCTCCGGTGGCGGCGTGACGCCGAGCAGCGACAGCACCGTCGGCGCGATGTGCAGGAGATCGACACCCTCCGCGGGCAGGTCGCACACGCGGTTGGAGAAGAAGATGCCGCGCACGAGGTCCGTGTCGACGGACACGTGGTCGCCCGACCAGTCCTTGTCGTTGGCGACCACGATCGGACCGGGGGCTCCGGCCTTCATCGAGAGCGAGCCGCTCGAGGTGGACCACGAAACGCGGTAGTTGGCGGCGAAGCCGACCGAGATGTCAGCCTCGAGGTCGAGGTACTCGCCCGCGTGCACGTCGCTGACGAAGGTCGCCGTCGAACACAAGAGCTCTCCCGTGCGCGGATCGCGCGCTTGCTTCAGCTTGGCGATGATCTCGCGCGCGAGCGCCTCGCGCTCCGCGGGCTCGACGCTGCCGACCTCGGAGACGGACTCCACGCCGCCGACGCGCGTGCGCGCGCCCTTGGTGTTGATGAAGATCGTGCCCAGGCCGAGCGCGTAGGCGCGCGTCTTGGACCAGTCGACGTAGCTCGAGAGCATGACGTGGCTCTTGGCGTCGGGCCGCACCGCGAGGTAACCCTCCGCGAGCAACCAGTTGTTCAGGTGCACCTGATGGCGAAACGACTGGAAGCCGTGGTCGGCGCACAGCAGCAGCGTGTCGTGCGGCTTCACGTACTCGGCGAGCACCTTGCCGACGATCGCGTCGAGCTTGCGGAACACGGCGGGAATCGCCTGTGCCAGCGTGATCTCCTCGCCGTAGAAGCGCACCTTCGTGGCCGCCTTGTCCGCGTCGTACAGCGGGTGCTGCGGGTCGTAGAACTGGTACAGCATGTGCTGCACGCGATCGCACTCGCTGAAAATGCCGACGAACAGCCGCCAGTCGTCCTTCGCGAGCCCGTCGTAGACGAGCTTCTCGCGCCACTGCGTGGTGAACTCGATGTCCTGCAGGAAGGTGGCCGCGTCGATCACCTTGTCCTTGAACGGGT
>VGZD01000190.1 GCA_016872715.1 Planctomycetota bacterium | reverse complement strand
AGAGCTTCCTCGAAGGCAGCGGCACACGCGAGCTCACCTACGAATTCGAAGTGACCGAAGAGCAGCGCGACATTGACCTCGTGCTCGAACTGCGCGCCACCGCCGGCCGCATCCGTCTCCGCCAAGACTCCCTCAAGCTCGTGAAACTCGGCAGCAAGTGAGCGCGCTGCACGGCCGTTACTAGGATCCCGTACATGGAACAGCTCTCGCGTGCGTTCGCCAGTGACACGGATGTCGAGCTCGGCGCTGCTTTCGTGCGGCTCGTGGGCTCGCTGCTGCTCGGGCTGGCCGTCGCGTGGATCCATGCACGGGCTCGCGTGCGCTCCGGCCGACCTGCGGACAGCGCGCTCGCCGGAACGCTGGTGCTGCTGACCGTGCTGCTGTGCCTGACGGCACTCGTCGTGGGCGACAACGTGGCGCGCGCGTTCAGCATCGTCGGCGCGCTCTCCATCGTTCGTTTCCGCACCGTCGTCGACGACACGCGCGACACGGCGTTCGTCGTGTTCGCCGTGGCGATCGGCCTCGCGGCTGGCGCCGGCTTCTTCTGGCTGCCGTTGCTCGCGCTGCCCGTGGGAGCGGCCGCCTCGATGTGCTTCGTGCGCAGCTCGCACACGCTCTCGATCCGCGCCACGGCGGCGTTCGCGGGCTGGTCGCAGGTGGACGCGGTGCTCGAAAGGCGCGCCGCGCAGTTCACCTGCAAGGGCGTGGGCACGCGGCGCGGCGGCGTCGAGCAGGATCGCTTCTACGACATCGTCGTGCGCTCGCAGGCCGAGCTGCCGCAGATCCTCGACGCGCTGCACGCCATCGACGGCGTGCTCGCGATCGAGCTCGACCGCTAGCCGGATGGACGCGCCCGCGCGGCGCGTCTAGTCTCGAACGAATGCCGCATCGTGCGGCCGGGACGAACTCATGCTCCACGCGCTCCTCGCCCTCGCGTTCCTGTCTCCCTTTCCGCTCGCACAGCACAGCGACCTCGAATACGCGCGCGTACTCGAGCGCTCGCTCGACTCCGTGTACATGCTCGGCATCGTGCGCCGCAGTCAGGCGGGGCCAGAGGCGTTCGAATTCATCGGGACGGGCTGGGTGATCGCCGCTGGCAAGCTCGCGACCAACGCGCATGTCGCCCAGATGCTGCTCTCCAAGGCTCACGAGGGTCGACTGGTGGCCAAGCGTTCGTGGAGCGATCGGGGCGAGCTCGCGCTGCGGCCGTCGGGCATTCGCGTCCATCCGGCCTACGCGCCGTGGAACGCGCGCCTCAAGCGCGTCGTCGTGCGGGCGGAGAACGACCCGGCCGCGGCTCGCTCGATGAACTTCATCCCCGTCGCCGATGTGGCGCTCTGCGAGGTCGCGTCGGGAACCACCGCGGCGGCGCTGCCGGTGGCCGATCCCGCGAGCGTGCAGCCCGCGCTCTCGGAACCCGTCGTCTACCTCGGCTTCCCGCACGAGAACATCTCGGGCTTCCCCACCGCGCACGCCGTGCCCGGCCACGTCACGGCCAAGACGGACTTCTTCTTCCAGCGCGCGCCGTGGCCGGACTGCTTCCTGATTCACTGGTGCGGCCCGGTCGTCGGCGGAGCGAGCGGCAGCCCGATGCTCAATCGTGCCGGTCAAGTGATCGGGATGATCTCCGCGGCCGAGAACAACACCTCGGCCAATGGAGAGCGCACGAGCTTCGGCTTCGCCTACGGGCAGCGCGTCGATCTCGCGCGCGAGCTGCTGGGCGACAACTTCGAGAGCGTGCAGCGAGCGCGCGACGAGAGCTGGTCGCGCCGCATCGCTGGACTGCTGATTCCACCCGACGAATTCCTCGCCCAGGCGGCGGCCGTGCGGGCCAATGAGGATGGCGTTGTGCTCCTCGACGCATCGAACGCCGTCTTGCAGACCTCGCTGCGCGTTTCGCAGCAACGACCGGGCAGCCTGACGGTCCAACTCGAGTCCGGCTTTCGCTATGGCTTCCTGGCGGCGGCCCGCGATGGCAGCGACATCGACGCGCGAGTGAGCGCGCAGGACACGGACCTGACCCTCGGCGAGGACAGCGAGTCCGACTACTACCCGATCGTCTGGATCGGACCCTTCGACGAGCCGCTCTCCGTGCGTCTGGACTTGGGCGCGGCCGAGCTGCTGCTCGGCGAGACCGACTGCGCCGTGCATGTCTATCGCTACCAGCCGCAGCTCGCGGCCCTCGCGCGGCCGGACGAAAACGGCAGCTTCTTCCGCTTGCGAGTGCAGCACGCCGCGACGCAGGATTCCGCGACCTCGTGGCGCTTCGCGGTCCAGCCCGGCGCTTCGTTGATGTTCTCCGCGAGCTCACCCGACGGCTACGACATCGACCTGTTCGCCAGCCTCGACGGCGAGATCGTGGCCTCGGACGAGAGCCCCGACGCGGTCCCGGTGCTGTTCCTCGAGACCAAGCGCTCGGGCACGCTCGAAGTGCGCCTGCGCATTCCGCAGGGAATGCCCGCGGGAACGAGCGTCGATCTGAGCGGAATGCTGCTCTCCGGTCCCAAGCCGCGCGCGCTCGCCGAGGCCCGCCAACACTCGGGCGACTTCGCTCCCGAAGCGCTCTCCGCGATGCTCGACGGCCTGCTCGAACCGATCTGGGACGCCGCCGGAGTCGTCGGCACGACGCGCTTCGAACGCGTCGTCGCGCTCGACCTCTCCATGGAATTTCTGTTCGACATCCCCGCTGGCGCTCTGGGGGTCTTCACCGCGCTCGCGCCGCTCGGCGAGGACATCGACCTGCAGATCGAGCGCGATGGCGAGCTCGTGTTCGAGGACTCCGAGCCCGATGCGAACCCGCTCGGCGTCATCGAGGCCGCGACCACGCCGCAGCGTGTCGTCGTGCGCCTGTGGCATCTCGATCCGCAGACGAGCGTGAGTCAGGTGATCGTCCGCTATTGCGTCATCGACTGAGGCGC
>VGZD01000189.1 GCA_016872715.1 Planctomycetota bacterium | reverse complement strand
CGGCACGACGGTGAACGGCACGCGCGTGGTGCGCGTGGCGCTGAAGAACGGCGACGTGGTGCGCTTTGCTTCCGGACCGGACTACCGCTTCGACGGTCAGGCACTGCAGCTGCTCGATGCCGGAGTGGGAGATGGGATCGAGCTCGCGGGCGTCGGTGTCATTCGCGACGGTCTGGTGCTGCTGAAGGGCATCGACTGCCGGCTGCGCGCGGGCAGCTTCGTCGGGGTGCTCGGGCCGAGCGGCGCGGGGAAGAGCCTGCTGGTGGGATGTCTCTCGAGCACGATTGCTCCGGATCAGGGCGAGATTCGCTTCGGAGATGGCAAGACCGTTCGCGAGCACGAGGACGAGTACCGCGCGCGACTGGGCGTGGTGACGCAGGAGGACCTCGTCCAACTCACCTTGACGGTGGAAGAGAGCATCGAGCTCGCGGGTCGGCTGCGCTTGCCCGAGGTGGCGCCCGAGGAGCGGCGGCAGAGACTGGAAGCGGTCCTCGAGGAAGTCGATCTGGCGCAGCACCGGGCGAAGCAGGTGGGGGTGCTGTCCGGCGGGCAGCGCAAGCGGGTGAGCGTGGCGATCGAGCTCTTGATGAGGCCGCAGGTGCTACTGCTCGACGAGCCGACGAGCGGCCTCGACCCTGGAGTGGCGGCGCGGCTGATGGACGTGCTTCGCGGGCTGGCGCGGCGCGGGCTGACAGTCGTGTGCACGACTCACACGCTCGACACGATGAACTACTTCGACGATGTCTTCGTGCTTGGGCTGGAGCCGCGCACGAACGGCAAGGGCAAGTGCGGGACGCTGGCGTACTTCGGAGCACCTTCGGAGTTGCTTCAGCGTTTCGGCGTGCGCAACCTCGTCGATCTGTTCGAGCGGCTGCAGGACCTGCGCCAAGGCGTGGGCAGCACTGTGGTGCGAGCACCCGACTTGGACTCGGACAGCGGCGATGGAGCGAGCGGACGGGCAAGGCGCGGGCTGCGAGCGCCGGAGCGACGGCGGGCTGACCCGCGCCTGCTCGAGCAGCTGCAGGTCGTGGTGCGTCGCTCGAACCTCGGATTCTGGCGCGATCCCGGCTCTGCCGCACTCAACCTCTCCCAGCCGTTCCTCCTCGCTCTGCTGACGATCCTCGCCCAGCACGAAGCTCCCAACTCCGCGCCGATTCACTTCTTCCTCGTGGTGGCTGCCCTTTGGATGGGCATGACCCTGACCGTGCGCGAGGTGGTGCGCGAGCGCAAGCTCTATGTGCGCGATCGTCTCGTGGCGTTGACGCCAGGTGCCTACATCATTGGCAAGGTCGTGTGGGCTGCGGCGACGCTCACACTCGTCGCATTGTGCCTGCAGGTGGCGGCCTCGATCTTCGCGCCGCTGATTCTGGTGGAGCCCGAAGGCGCCGCAGCAGCGGCGCGAGCCGCGCTCGGACTTGGATCCACTGCAGACCAGCTCGCGCGCGTCCCATTCCTCGGCTCGTGGCTCGTGCTGTGGCTCACGTCCGTGGCCGGAGCGCTCGTCGGCCTCGTGCTATCGACGCGTTCTCCGAGCGAGCGCGTGGCCGTGATGCTCCTTCCGATCGCGTTGCTGCTGCAGGTCCTGCTCAGTCGCGTCGTGTTCGGTCATGCCACGCTCCCATGGAGCGACTCCTCGTCGCCGTATGGCCCCGTGGGGGATTTCTCCGCGTACCTCGAGTCCTCCGCTTCGACATGGCAGGGCTCGCTGACGGGCCTGCTGTCGTTGGCAACCGTCTCTCGGCCCGCGACGGCCGTGCTCGAGTACTGGGTGCGCGAGGAGTCCACGACCGCTGCCGCCACCAGCGAGTGGCTCTACTTCGCCACGGTGTGCGGGCTCTACATGCTCGTCGCCTACGGGGCCTTCCGCGTGACCGAGCGTCGCTGGATCCACGAGCTGCGCTAGGACGGATGCCCGTTCGCCGCTTGGGGGACGGGGCGGCTGAGCGCTTCGACGAGGGTTCGCCGCCGTGGGGCACGGCGCCTTGCGCTTGGGGGCTTGCGGCGATTCCCAGCTCCGCAGGTCCTTGGCGTCGGTCCGGGGCGCTCGCGCGCCACGGCGGTGAACGGTTGTCGTGTCCCGGGCGGGTGAGTGCCCATGACAGAACTGCAATCGGGCGGCGGCGGAGCGCGGCCTGAGCGAAAGTCCAGAATGCGGAGAGGTCGTGGGTGGCGTCGCGAGCGCGGCGGCGCGAACTTCCGATGCGAGCGGGGAAGTGGTTGAGCTGCGGATGCGCGCGTGAGTGCTTCGCGTGTCGCTCCGGCGACACTGCGCTGGCATCGGCGGTGCGCTCGGGCGCGCGCGGACGCAGGAATGAAAGCGCGTGCCGCATTTTCGAGCGCGCTCGCGCGACCTGCTACCGTCTGGCGCAGCATGCGAACGGCGGATGTGGTGGTCGTGGGGGGCGGGATCGTCGGGCTGGCGACCGCGTGGACCCTGGCGCGCGCGCGCAGCGGTGCGCGCGTCGTGGTGCTCGAGAAGGAAGCGGAGCTCGCGCTGCACCAGACCGGCCGCAACTCCGGCGTGATCCACTCCGGCATCTACTACAAGCCGGGTTCGATGAAGGCGCGCACCTGCCTGCGCGGGAAGGAGCTGCTCGAGAGCTTCTGCCGCGAGCGCGATGTGCGCTTGGAGACCTGCGGCAAGGTCGTGGTGGCGACGAGCGAGGTCGAGCTGCCGCAGCTCGCGAAGATCGCCGAGCGCGCGCGCGCGAACGGCGTGCCGAACGAGGAGCTCGGGCCCGAACGCCTGCGCGAGCTCGAGCCGCACTGCGCCGGCGTGCGCGCGCTGCATGTGCCGGTGACGGGCATCGTCGACTATCGCGGCATGTGCCGCGCGCTCGCGGCCGACATTCGCATGGCGGGCGGCGAGATCGTGTTCGGCGCGCGAGCGACGGGACTCGCGTCGCGCGCGGGTTCGGTCGTCGTGGCGAGCACGGCGGGCGAGGTCGAGGCCACGGTCGCGATCAACTGCGCCGGCCTGCACAGCGATCGCGTGTTGCAGCTCTCCGGCGCGCGCCGCCCCGCGCGCATCGTGCCGTTCCGCGGCGAGTACTTCGAGCTCGTGCCCTCCGCGTGGCACCTCGTGCGCAACCTGATCTATCCCGTGCCCGACCCGAGCTTCCCGTTCCTCGGCGTGCACTTCACGCGCATGG
>VGZD01000188.1 GCA_016872715.1 Planctomycetota bacterium | reverse complement strand
GTGGCGCGCCTTCCTCGATCGCGTCGCCCCGCACACCTTCGCGCTCTCCGGCTCCGGCTCGAGCTTCTTCGCCCTCTTCCCGAGCCCCGCCGCCGCCGCCGCCACCCTCGACGCCCTCCACAGCGCGCTCCCCGCAGCCTCCCTGCACCCCCGCGGCTTGTGGCTCACCCGCCCCGCCCCGCCCGCGCCCTAGGCGGTGTCACCGGCGCGGGTTTTCTGGATTTCGATGCCCCGTGGATGGGAGTTCCTGCGGATGGGGAGGCTCCCCATGAATATCACCGAGATCCGCATCAAGCTGGTTCAGGATACGCGCGACAAGTTGCGCGGGTTTGCGAGCATCACGTTGGAGGATGCGCTGGTGATCCGCGACCTCAAGATCATCGAGGGCGGCAAGGGGCTGTTCGTGGCGATGCCCAGCCGCAAGCTGCACGATCGCTGCCCGGGGTGCGCGGGGAAGAATCCGCTGCGGGCGCGCTTCTGCAACGACTGTGGGCGGCGGCTGCGCGAGGCGCGCGGGGATGCGGACGAGCGCGGGCGCGTGCGGCTGTACGCGGACATCGCGCACCCGATCCATCAGGAAGGGCGCGATCTGGTGCAGCGCTGCGTGGTCGAGGCGTACTGGCGCGAGGTGGAGGCTTCGAAGCAGGATGGCTACGTGGCGCCGCGCTTCGACGATCTCGACTACCACTTCATGGACGCGGCGCCGAACGATCCGCAGCGGGTCGAGTACGCCGACTGAGCGGCGTGGCGCGCGAGCGCCGTCGGCGGATCGCAGGCGCGCGATCGCGGAGCGATCGGGCGCAGCGTCGGGGCTAGACTCCCCCGCAATCGCCATGGCCGTCGTCGTCTCTCACCTCGCTTCCTCGTTCGATGCGCTCGCGCGCACCGCGCTGCGCCAAGTTCCGCTCTCCGACGTGATCGAGCTGCGGCTCGACCGCATCGGCAACCCGGGCGAGGACAAGCTGCGCGCGCTCGTGCGCGAGCTGAAGAAGCCGGTGATCGTCACCGTGCGCGGAGCACAGGGGCACGGCGACTTCGCGGGTTCGGTCGACGAGCAGCTCGACATTCTGCGCACCGCCGCCCGCGCGGGCGCGATGTTCGTCGACGTCGACGCGGAGCACTCGCTCGCGCTCGGACCCCTCGAAGGCACCAAGTGCCATCGCATCGTCTCGCGCCACGAGCGCGAGGGAACGCCCGAGGACCTCGCGGAGTTCGAGGAGTCGGTGCGCGCGGTGCTGCACGAAGGCGACCTGATCAAGCTCGTGGCGCACGCGCGCACGACCGAGGAAGGTCTGCGCATGCTGCGCCACCTGCGCACGGCGCGCGGAGGCCTGATCGCGTTTTCGAGCGGCGAGGTCGGCGCCTTCACGCGCGTGCTGTGCAGCATCTTCGGCTCGGCCTTCACCTACGCGGCGCCGGCGCTGATCCCCGGCGAGCCGGAGCCGGAAAAAACCGCGCCCGGCCAGTTGCGCGTCAACGACCTGCGCGCGCTGTTCCCTCCGGGCGGCATCGCGCCGACCACCTCGGTGTTCGGCGTGGTGGGGGACGCGGTGCGGCATTCCCTGAGCCCGCGCGTGCACGACATGGCGCTCAAGACCGCGCGCCTCGACGCGCTCTACCTCGCGTTCGAGACGCGCGACTTCGCGCGCTTCCTCGAGCTCGCCGACGACGAGTGCTTCCGCGGTTTTTCGATCACGGCGCCACACAAGCAGGCGGCGTTCCGCGCGGCGCACGCGAAGGACGACGAGGCGAGCTCGGCGCGCGCGTGCAACACGCTGGTGCGCGATCGAAAGGGCTGGCGCGGCGCGAACACGGACGTCGGAGCGGTGCGCGACGCGCTCGAGCGCGGCTACAAATTCCACCGCGAAAAGGCGGGGAAGCCGGTGCTCGCGCTCGGCGGGCCGCTCGTGGGCGCGCACGCGCTCGTGCTCGGAGCGGGCGGCGCGGCGAGGGCCGCGGTGCGCGCGGTGAAGCAGGGCGGCGGGCGCGCGACGATCGCGGCGCGCGACGCGCTCAAGGGCGCGGCCGTGGCGAAGGAGCTCGGCTGCGAGTCACTCGCGTGGGGCGCGATTCCCGACTGCTCGCACGACATTCTGGTTCACACCACGCCCGTCGGCTCGCTCGATGATCCCGAGCGCTCGCCGATCGATGCGGCGTGGATCCGGCCGGGCACGCTGGTGCTCGACGCGGTCTATCGGCCGATCAAGACGCCGCTGCTCGCCGCGGCGATGGCGAAGGGCTGCACCGCCGTGCCGGGAGCCGAGTGGTTCGTGCGGCAGGCCGGCGCGCAGTTCGAGCTCTTCACGCAGCAGAAGGCGGACGACGCGGTGATGCGCGCGGCGTTCGAGCACGCCCTCCGATGAGCGCGCGCGCGGCGATCGCGCTGGTCGGCCTGCGCTGCGTCGGCAAGACCAGCGTGGGACGCGAGCTCGCCCGCGCGCTCGGGCTCGGCTTCGTCGATCTCGATGACGCCATCGCGTGGGCCGACAGCGAAGGCTGCTGCGCACAGCACATCCCGACCGTCGCGCATGTCGTCGAGACGCTCGGCTGGGATGGCTTCCGCGCGCTCGAGGCGCGCGAGCTCGAGCGCGTGCTCGGGTCGGGCGCTGCGCTGGTGCTCGCGACCGGCGGCGGCGTCATCGAGCGCGCCGAGAACCGCGCCCTCCTGCGTGAGCGCGCGCGCGTCGTGTGGCTGCGCGAGGAACTCCCCGTCCTGCGCGAACGCCTCGCGCGCGGTTCCGAGCGCCCGTCGCTCACCGGCGCGAGCCCCGCAGACGAGCTCGCCTCGATCGCCCAGCTTCGCGAGCCCCTCTACCGCGAAGTGGCCGACCTCGTGCTCGACGCCGCCGGGTCGAGCCCGCAGGAACTCGCCCTGCGCCTGAGCAGGGCGCTCGGCTAGTGCTGGCTCCCCGTGGAGCGCTCTGGCCCAAGGCGACGGAGCGCGATCCTGGGGCGGCTTTCGAGCCTCGGGGCTTGAAGTGGACCCGACCCAACCCTACCCTTTGCCCCTCGCAACGCGCGGTGGAGCAGTCTGGCAGCTCGTCGGGCTCATAACCCGGAGGTCGCAGGTTCGAATCCTGCCCGCGCTACTCTCAACAGGTCGGCGCCCGAAGGGCGCCGACCTGTTTCGATATTGGTGGGCGCGCGGGTCCGTCGCGCGCCGGGGGCGCATGCTAGTGGGCGCGCGGGTCCGTCGCGCGCCGGGGGCG
>VGZD01000187.1 GCA_016872715.1 Planctomycetota bacterium | reverse complement strand
CTGGCGGCCATGTGCTCGCCGTCGGGCGACCACAGAAAGCCGCCGATCCCCAGCGCGCTCCGCGTCAGTTGCCGCGGCTCGCCGCCGTCGAGCGGCATGGTCCACACCTGCATCGAGCCGCTGCGCGCGGAGAGGAACGCGACCGAGCGCCCGTCCGGCGCGACCTGCGGATCCGTGTCGTTGTTGTGCCCGGCCGTCAGTTGCCGCAGCCCGCTGCCATCGGGTCGCACCGCCCACAGCTCCGACCAGCTCTTCCCGCTCGCGAGCTCGTAACGCCGCACGCCGAACACGGCCAGCGATCCATCGCTCGCGAGGCTCGGAGCCCCCACCGTCGCGCAGCGATAGAAGTCCGCCACCTCGAACGCGCGCTTCGCCGCCGCCCCGGGCAGGTCCGCCCACTGTGCTCCGCCGCGCGAGGTCGCCCCCGCGTCGGTGCTCGCGCACCCAAGGAGCGCGATCGACCCCACCGCCAGCCACCCCCGCACCATCCAATCCCGCGCCAGAACCGTGAGGAAGGTCATGATGGGCCGGAGCCTACGTGGCCCGAGCGCGCCCGGCTACTGCCGCTCGCCCGCGCCCCCCGCTCGTGGAGCCTCACCCGCGTCCTCGACGAGCGTGCGCCGCCCCCGTGCTACGCCGTCCCCCCTCGCGATGCCAGCGCGGAGGGCAGGTGGGAAGAACGTTCGCCGTCTGGAGATGACAAATACGTAGAATGTCGCATTTTTGCCTTGCGCTCCTTGCGCCGCTCATTTGGAATCTCCTTTTGCCAGCGCAGGCCCCCGCCCCACAGGGCCCTCCCGCGGCGAACAGGTCGGCACGGTGCCGCCCCCCCCTTCTTCCTCAAGGTCCATTTTCACCCATGCTACCCTCCTTCCAAACCGCACTCCTCGCATCCGCGTTCCTCTTCGGCGGCCTCGCCGCCCCCGGGCTCGCCCAGGGCCAGTCGGCCACGCTCGCCGACGGGCGCGTGCTGACCGTCAAGCAGCCGCTCGAAATCTTCTTCACCGAAGGCCCCATCTGGGACATCAACGTCGGCGACCGCTCCGTGACCGTGACCGGCAAGACCATCACGATCCCCGCCTCGGTGGACGGCATCGCGTTCCACATCGGCGGCATGGCCGTGACCAATGCGGCCGGTGAGCAGATCGACGGCATCGGCGCCCACAACTTCGATCGCCTGCTCGATCAGAACGCCGTCGCCCGCGACATCACGGCGAGGCAGGGCGGCGCCGTGCGATCGCTGTTCTCGACGACGGAGAACCTGCGCCAAGACGCGCTGCGCCCCGTGACGCGCAACGTGAGCGCGCAGCAGGTCATGCAGTCGAACTACTTCGCCTGGACACGCGACCTGATTCCGCTGCACTCCAGCGTGCTGCCGACGGACTTCGGCTCGCTGACGGGCTTCCTTGCCGCAGAGAGCACGGGCTGGGTCTACCCGAACTCCAGCGGCGGCACGTTCAAGTCGGCGGGGCACGTCTACCTCGACGCGAACGGCAACCGCTTCTTCATTCCGGACGACGAAGCGGTGATCGAACTCGCCGAGAACGTCGCTGGTGGCGTGGTCACGTCCGTGCACGCCGGTGGCAACGGCGCGCCGCCGTCGTTCACCATGGGCAACCTGCTCGTGGTCTTCAACCAGGACCCGCGCTTCCCCGCGAGCACGATCGGTCTCGTCGGCAGCGAGATCCCGCGCAGCATCTTCCTGCAACAGGGCGTCGGTCAGGAGGTCACGGTCGTGGGCTACATGGTCAGCGAGCACGTGCTCTTCGCGTGTGAGATCGAGACGACCCTGATCGACCCGACGGCGCCGCTCGCGGTCGTTCCGACCTTCTGGCTGTTCAAGAACTCGGGCAACGAGATCCGCATCCGCGGCCTCGTCGACCGCCCGCAGGGCATCGCGCTCAGCGCGCGCATCCTGAACCAGACCTTCCCGATCACGCTGGTCACCGACCCGCTCACCGCCGGCGCGACCTTCGACTTCAAGACGAAGGGCCAGCTCAATGTCTCGCTCGTGACGCAGGTCACGCTGGAAGCGCGCTTCGTCGGCGCCCCCGCTGGAACGCCGCTCGCGTTCCAGCAAACCTACCTGCGCTCGGTGGTCGCACCCTGATCGGGAGCGCGATGTTTCCCCATCCAGAGGGCGGTTTCCGCGCGCAGCGGAGCCGCCCTCCGGTCTTGGGAGGACACCAGCCCCTAGAATGACGGTCGCTTGTCGGTCCTCTTCGCACTCGTGGCGCTGTTCGCGCCCTCGGCCACCACAGAACTCACGCAGGAACCCGCGACCGCGCTCGCTCCCCTGCTCGAGGCGAGTTGCATCGAGTGCCACTCGGGCGAGGACCCGGAGGGAGAGGTGCGGCTCGATGGGCTGCTCGAGCCGCTGGCGCAGGCGCGCGACTTCGCCTTGCTGCACTCGATCTCCGCGGAGCTGCGCTCGGGGCGCATGCCACCGCGCAAGGCGGAACGGCCCAAGGCGGAGCATGTCGCGCTCGCGCTCGGCTGGATCGACGCCGAGCTCTCGCGCGCGAGCGATCCGGGGCGCCCGACGCTGCGGAGGCTCAACCGGCGCGAGTACGAGAACAGCGTCGCGGACCTGTGCGGCGTGCGCTTCGACACGCAGGGCTGGTTTCCGCCCGACGAGGTCGGCTACGGTTTCGACTCGATCGGCGATGTGCTCTCGATGAGCGATGTGCTGTTCGAGAAGTATGTGATCGCGGCCGAGCGCATCGCGTCGCAGGCGATTCTGGTCGCCGACGCCGACAATCCATGGAGCGTGCGCATCCCCGACAGCGAGCTCGTCCACACCGAGAACTTCACGACCCACGATGGAGCATGGTCGCTCTTCAGCTACGGATTCGTGGGCGTGGACCACGAGTTCGAGCGCGCGGGCGAGTATGTACTGCGCGTGCGCGCGTGGGCCAGTCAGGCTGGACCCGATCCGGCGCGCATGGAACTGCGGCTCGCGGGCAATGCGCTCGGACGCATCGATGTGACATCCGAACGCGGCGCCCCGCAGGTCCATGAGCTGCGCACGCACATCGCCGCGGGCAAGCAGCGCTTCTCCGTGTGGTTCGTCAACGACTTCTACGACCCCGACCATCCCGACCGGAAGAAGCGCGACCGCAACCTGTACATCGAGTGGCTCGAGATCGCGGGCCCGCTCGGCTGGACGCCCGAGACCGACTTCCAAAAGCAGCTCTTTTCCGGCGCGAACCCGCGCCCTGCCCGCGAGGCCGTCGAGCATCTGTGCGAGCGCGCGCGGCGTCG
>VGZD01000186.1 GCA_016872715.1 Planctomycetota bacterium | reverse complement strand
TGTTGAATGCGCTGGCGAACCTTGGCTATATTGGCGATGATATAGGTCAACGGCTTCATCACTCAGGGTTTTCAAACATGGATATTACCGAACTGCTCGCCTTCAGCGCCAAACAGGGTGCCTCTGACTTGCACCTTTCTGCCGGCCTGCCACCGATGATCCGCGTGGACGGCGACGTTCGGCGCATCAACCTGCCCGCAATGGATCACAAGCAGGTTCATGGCCTTATTTACGACATTATGAATGACAAGCAGCGCAAGGACTACGAGGAGTTCTGGGAAACCGATTTCTCGTTTGAGGTGCCGGGCGTAGCGCGTTTCCGGGTTAACGCGTTTAACCAGAATCGAGGAGCTGGCGCTGTATTCCGGACCATTCCGTCAAAAGTATTGACGATGGATGAGTTGGGTATGGGCCAGGTGTTCAAAGAACTTTGCCATATCCCGCGTGGATTGATTCTGGTGACAGGGCCGACCGGTTCGGGTAAGTCAACCACTCTGGCGGCGATGATCGACTACATCAATGACAACAAATACGAACACATTCTCACAGTTGAGGATCCCATTGAATTCGTGCACCAGAGTAAAAAATGTCTGGTAAACCAGCGGGAAGTTCACCGCGATACACTTGGCTTTAACGAAGCACTCCGGTCTGCGTTACGGGAAGACCCGGATATTATCCTGGTAGGTGAGATGCGTGACCTTGAGACGATTCGTCTTGCGCTGACTGCCGCCGAAACCGGTCACTTGGTGTTCGGTACGTTGCACACCACATCTGCCGCGAAAACCATTGACCGTGTAGTTGACGTATTCCCTGCAGAAGAAAAGGCAATGGTGCGCTCGATGTTATCGGAGTCATTGCAGGGTGTTATCTCGCAAACGCTACTGAAAAAGAATGGCGGTGGTCGAGTGGCTGCCCATGAAATCATGCGCGGTACGCCAGCGATTCGTAACTTGATTCGTGAGGATAAAATTGCGCAGATGTACTCCGCAATTCAGACAGGTGGCTCAATTGGCATGCAGACACTGGATCAGTGTCTCACCAATCTGGTGTCGAAAGGTTTGATTACGCGTGATGCAGCTCGTGAAAAAGCCAAAATACCGGAAAACTTCTAACACTATCCAATAACTAATAACAGGCATTTGCATAATGGATATCAGTAAACTGCTCGCGTTAATGGTAGAAAAAGGCGCTTCGGATCTTTTCTTGACTGCTGGCATTCCGCCATCTATTAAATTGAATGGCAAGGTTGTGCCGGTCACCAATACACCCTTAACGCCTGAACTGACGCGTGAAGTGGTATTGGGTTTGATGAATGAAAAGCAGCGAGAAGAGTTCATCACCAATCTCGAATTGAATTTCGCTGTATCAGCTCGGGGTATTGGTCGATTTCGTGCGAATGCTTTTTATCAGCGTAACCTCGCTGGTGCAGTACTGCGTCGCATTGAAACCAAAATTCCACAAGTTGATGATCTGGCTCTGCCTGAAGTTATAAAAGAGCTAGCGATGACCAAGCGTGGCCTGGTTATTTTTGTGGGCGCAACAGGTACAGGTAAATCCACTTCGTTGGCGGCAATGATTGGTCACCGCAACCGAAATTCCAAGGGTCACATCATCACGATTGAAGATCCTATCGAATTTATTCACCAGCATGCCGGTTGTATCGTAACGCAGCGAGAAGTGGGTATAGATACCGAATCGTTTGAAGTGGCTTTGAAGAATACTCTGCGTCAGGCGCCGGATGTCATCCTGATCGGTGAGGTTCGTTCTCGCGAAACAATGGATCACGCAATTGCATTTGCCGAAACGGGCCACTTGTGTCTTTGCACACTGCACGCCAACAACGCCAACCAGGCGCTTGATCGTATCATTCACTTTTTCCCTGCCGATCGACACAGTCAGTTGTGGATGGATCTATCCTTGAACCTCAAGGCGATTGTGGCGCAACAATTGGTGCCCACACCGGATGGCAATGGTCGCCGAGCAGTTATCGAAGTGTTGCTCAATACCCCATTGGCGTCTGACATGATCCGTAAGGCCGAGATTCATGGCTTGAAAGAATTGATGAAAAAATCAACCGAGCTTGGCATGCAGACGTTTGACCAGGCGCTGTTCACCTTATACGACGCCGGAGAGATCACTTATGAAGATGCGCTACTCCATGCCGACTCTCCTAACGATCTGCGCTTGATGATTAAATTAGCTCAGGAAAACTCCACGGGAACATTAGGGCTATCTGGCGGATTCAGTATGGAAGAATCCGAAGAAGACAAGCGAAACAGTGGCATGATTCGTCGTCGATAGAATTGCGCCTTTGTGCTTCGGTTTTTCCCTACGCTTTATCGCTAAAGTGGAGAAACTTTTGCAGATAGAATTGTCCTACTAAATAGTTCTGGAATATTTAAGGCAGTTGACGGGAAAGTTTGCAACTTCCCGTTGTGACCTAAATCAGCGTAATTATTTATTGTGAGGAGCCTTATGAAACGCGTAGCTTTATTCCTGATGACCAATCTGGCCGTGGTGCTGGTATTGGGTATTGTGCTCAGTGTGTTGCAATCCTATCTGGGGTTGGACAGAAATAGCACGGCTGGATTGCTGCTGCTAGCCTTTGTGTTTGGTATGGGTGGCTCGGTGATTTCTCTGGCAATGTCCAAGTGGATGGCATTGCGCAGCACGGGCGCACAAGTGATCGAGCAACCGCGCACCGAACTTGAAATATGGTTGGTTGAAACGGTTAAAAAACAGGCTCGCGAAGCCGGCATTGGAATGCCGGATGTGGCTATCTACGATTCTCCGGATGTGAATGCTTTTGCAACGGGCATGAAGCGCAACAGTGCGTTGGTAGCCGTATCAACTGGCTTGCTTCATAGCATGAGCCGTGATGAGGCTGAAGCAGTGCTGGCGCATGAAGTCAGTCACGTGGCCAATGGCGACATGGTGACATTAACTCTTGTTCAGGGAGTGGTGAATACTTTTGTAATATTTCTGGCGCGTGTTGTGGCAGGCATTATTGGTGACCGCGAGCGTGGAGCGCTTGCTTACATTGCCACGGTATTTGCTCTCGAAATGGTATTCGGTATTCTGGCCAGTATTATCGTGGCCTGGTTTTCGCGCCAGCGTGAATTTCGTGCGGATGCTGGCGGCGCCGCATTGGCGGGCCGCGAGAAAATGATTGCTGCGCTGGAGCGTTTGAAATCATCCCATGAAAGCACACTGCAAGGACAACTCACTGCGTTCGGCATTAATGGTAAGAAGTCATTGGGTGCGCTTTTCTTGAGCCATCCTCCGTTGGAAAAGCGCATTGAAGCATTGCGCAATAGTGCGAGCATGTAACACGGAACAGAAACCACCTTTGCGGGCTTTGGCCCGCTTTTTTT
>VGZD01000185.1 GCA_016872715.1 Planctomycetota bacterium | reverse complement strand
CGGCACGCCCCCCGGCGTCGGCCTCGGCCAAAAACCCGACCCCATCTACCTCCGCCCCGGCCAGACCATGCACCTCGGCATCTCCGGCCTCGGCACCCAACGCCAACGCACCCTCGCCGACCTTTGATTCAGTCGCGGCCGCGCGCTTCGAGCCGACGGAGCCGGTCGCGTGTTGGCGGATGCGAGCGGAAGTGCTCGTCGAGCGCTCCGAGGAGCGGATCTTCCGCTTTCTCCGGCTCGGAAGGTGCTGAGCTGGGCGTTGCTTCGAGAGCGAGCAGGCGGCGCATGCCTCGCAGGGATTCGTCGTGCGATCGACCGCAGGTCCGCAGCCAGTCGTAGGCCTGCGAGTCCGCTTCGAACTCGAGGTCCTTGGAGTACCCGGCCTGCACGAGCCGCGCAGTGGTGGCGACGAGCGCGGCCAGCTCGGCATCTCCGAGCACTTGCTCCGCATGGCGGGCGTAGTTGAACCCGCGGCAGCAGTGTCCACGGTCGACGTGCGCGACTTCGTGCGCGATCACGAACTGCAGGGCCGCGTCATCCTCGAAGCGCTCGCACAATCCGCGGTGCACGAACACATTGCCGCCGAGTAGGGCGAACGCATTCACAGATTCGTCGTCGACGAGCCGGAAGCGATATTCGATTGCCGTGCGCTCCCGACGCTCGAGAATCGGCCGCGCAAGTCGTTCCACCCGCGCCAGCGCGCTCGCGTCGCTCCAGTCCTCCGTCGACGCGCGTATCTCACGTGCGATCTCGCTGCCCATGCGGATCTCGTCTTCGACGGGTAGCGGAAGCACTTCGCGTCCCACCGCATCCACCGCTTCGAGCCCTGTCCGCAACAGCGAGAAGGCGCTCGCGACCGGGTCCTTCGCTGCCTGAGACGGTTCTTCGCGAGCCGGAGGAGGAGCGGGCTCGGCGCGCGGTGGGGGAGTCGCGGCAGCCGTCGTTGGCGCCGCCGTTGCGGACTCGTGCGGCGTGGAAGTCTCCATCTCCGCGCGCGTGCGCGGTGCGCTCACAGCCGGCGTCTCGCGTCGCAGCCACGCGCGCACCCCCAGACCCGCAGCCGCACACAGGCCCAGCAAGACGGCGACACGCACGAAGGAACGATCCATGGCTGGCACTCGAACTCTGCGGCCATGCTAGCGCCGCAGCCCACGAATCGCATCGAGTCCAAACTGCCCCCCGGCCGCTGCTAGACTCCTTGGCCCCCAGCCTTCCCGATGTCGAGTCACTCGCCCCAATCTGGCGGCAGCGCGCCCAGCCTGACTCTTGTCGTGCGCCCGCCGGAAGGCGCCGAGCACGAGGTGTTCGTCCTGCATGGACTCACGCTCGGCCGCGCGGCATCAAATGCCATCTGCATTCCGCATCCCGACGTGGATGCGATTCACGCTCGCGTCCTGCGCACCGGCGGCGAGTTCCGGCTACAGGCGGAGAGCGGCTCGCGCATCTTGCTCTCGGATGGCAGCTTCGCGGACTCGGTGCTGCTCGAGGCCGGCCTCGAGTTGCGGTTCGGGACGACCGTCGTGCGTTGCGCGCGTGCAGTCGTGCGCGGCGCTGACGCTTCGCGCTCGTGGCTCGAGGTGTGCTGCATCTGCGGGACGGAGATCCCGGCGAGCGACATGGCCGAGCTTCGCTGCCGTGGCTGCGGCGCCGAGTTGTTCCTCGAAGATCGCAGCGGATTTCGCGGTTGGCTACCCCGCAAGCTTGGGCGCTACGACGTGCGGCGCTTCATCGCGCGCGGCGGCATGGGCATCGTCCTGCGCGGCCTCGACCGCGAGCACGACTCGCCCGTCGCGCTCAAGCTGCCGCACGCCGAGCTGGCGCGCGACGCCCGCTGGCAGCGCCGCTTCGAGTCCGAAGTGCGCGCACTGCGCTCCTTCGTGCATCCCAACCTAGTCCGGCTCGAAGACCACGGCAGCGAGGGCGACCTGCGCTGGCTGGCGATGGAGTGGGTGGATGGATCGTCGCTCGCCGCGCTGCTCGACTCTGCACGCGCCGCCGCGCGCCCCTTCCCGCTGGCGCAGGTGCACGCCTGGCTCGCCCAGCTCGTCGCTGGCCTGCGCGTCCTGCACCGCGCAGGGATCGCGCACCGCGACCTCAAGCCTGCCAACCTGCTGCTGCGCTCCGATGGCACCCTGAAGGTGGCCGACTTCGGCCTCGCCAAGGAACTCGAGGATCAAGGAACCCTGATGACGCTCACGGGGACGGTGGCGGGCACGGGCCCGTACATGTCCCCGGAGCAGCTCGCGGGTGAGCGCCTCACGCCTGCCAGCGATCTCTTTGCGCTCGGCGTTATCTGGCACGAACTCTTGGTGTTCAAGCGACCCGGCCGCACCTTGCGCGTGCGAGAGCAGCGGCCCGACGTGCCGCCGCAGTGGATCGCAGCCATCGAGCAGCTTCTCGATGACGAGCCGCCGCGTCGCCCGTCTCTGGACCAGCTTCGTCGCGTGTTCGACGCCGACGATTTCGCCGCACCTAACCCCGCGATCCCGCCGTTCGCTGGGACGGCTCCGCCGTTGCCCGAGCCTCCCGAAGCTCACCCCGCCCCAGCCGCAGCGCCCACCGCATCCGCGACTCCGCTGACTCCGCCGCCTTCCCATGCACCCGAGTCTGCGCGAGTCTCCGCGAAGACCGCCGGCGGTACAGCGGATGGGGCGGCGTCCGCTTCGGCCTCGAAGCCGGCACCCGCCCGCGCTCCCCAAGCCGCGCCACCTCGAGCGGAATCCGGGCGCTTGGGCCCAAGACTCGCCGCGATTGTGCTCCTCGCTCTAGCCGGAGTGCTCGGGCTCGTGTTCATGCAGAGTCAGGACGACGCGCCTCAACCTCTGGCAGCGGTGCCCTTGGCGCCGGATGCGCGACTGCCCTGGGCTGAGGTGTTGGAGCGAAAGCCGGACGCGGCGGTGGTGACGGACGCGAAGCTGCGCGGGGAAATCGAACAGACGGGCCTGCCGTGGCGCGTGAAGGACAAGGGCACGGGTATCGAGCTCTTGCTGGTGCCGCCGGGCAAGTACCAGCGGGGGGCGTCAGCGGGAGATGGTGATGCACAGGCGGACGAGAATCCCGCGCACGAAGTCACGCTGACGCAGCCCTTCTACCTCGGTCGCTACGAGGTGACGCAGGCCCAGTGGCAGGCCGCGATGGGCTCGAACCCTTCCACCAAGTCGAAAGACCCTCAGGCTCCGGTGGAAACCGTGAGCCACGACGACATCGCCAACTTCAACCAGAAGACGGGCCTGCGTCTGCCGACGGAAGCCGAGTGGGAGTACGCCTGCCGCGCCGGTAGCACGGCCGCTCGCCATGGCGAACTGGATGCAATCGCATGGCACGTTGACAACTCGGGCCGAACGACGCATCCCGTTGGCCGCAAACGCGCCAACGCGC
>VGZD01000184.1 GCA_016872715.1 Planctomycetota bacterium | reverse complement strand
CGCCGCGCTCGAGGCCTCGCGCATCGCCTGCGCCGCCTGCTCGAGCGCCTCGCGCGCGCCCTGCTCGCCGTCGGGCTTGGGTGCGGGCAGCGACTCGAGGCTCCGCGCGAGTCGCTCGGCCGTTTGCGCGGCGTCGTTTTGCGAGGACGACAGCGCCGGACCGAGCTTGCGCTGGTCTTCCGCGGCACGCTGCAACTCCGCGGCGGCGCGCTCGGTCGCCTTGTTGGCCTGCTCGGCGGCACTGGCAGCGGCTTCGCGCTGCTGCTCGCTTGCGCTGGCCTGACCGGCCTCGAGCGCGCGCTCGAGCTCGCTGCGCGCCGCTTGCTCGAGGGGTACCTGCGACGACTGGGGAGCGCCGTTCTCCGCGAGTGCCTGCTGCGCCGCCTCGCGCGCGGACTGCGCCGCCTGAGACTGGCGCGCCGCTTCGGCCTGCAGCTCGTCCGCGCGCGATTCCGCCTGCTTCGCCGCGCGCTCGCGGGCGGCGGCGTCTTCGCCGGCCTCGCGCAGCGCCTCGGAGGTCGTGCGCAGGGCCTCGGCCGTGCGCGCGGCTGTCTCGTCGCCGCTCGCTCGCTGCTGGCGCTCCTCGCGCTGCGCGGCCTGTTCGAGCGCCGCGGCCGTTTCGCTCGCCTTGCGCTCGGCGGCGCTCGCGCGCGAGTGCGCGGCGGCGCGGCGCAGCTCCTGTGCGGCCTGTTGCAGGCGCGAGGCGCGCGCAGCGTCCCGCCGCGCGGCGTCGAGCTCGCGCGCGGCCTGCTCGAGGCGCTGGGACGAACCGGGCTCCCACGACTCGAGCACGGCGCGGTCGATCGCTTGCTGTTGGAGCAGGCGCTCGAGTTCCTTCGCGATCTGCTCGAGCGCGAGCGCGCCGCTCTCGCGTCCCGCGCGTTCGTTGCGCTCGAGCAGGCCGCGTTGCTCCTCGGCGATGCGCGCGAGCTCGTCCTCCAGCTTGCGCTGCGCCGCGTTGCGACTCTCTTCGCGCAGTCGTTCGGTCTGCTCACGCAGCGCGCGCTCCTGATTCGCGAGCTCGGCGAGGTCCTGCTTCACTTGCGCGAGTTCCTCGAGCGAGCGCTCGAGATGTTCGACGTTCTGGCGGTCGAGCAGCACCGACAGCAGCCGCTCGAGATTCGCGATGATCTGCTCCTGACGCTGAATCGAGGTCGCGACCTGTCCCGATTGCACGTCCTGCCGCGCGCGGTCCATCAGCTCCTCGAGCGTCAGCTGTCCCGAGCCGTCGCTGCGCTGGTCGAGCATGCGCAGCCCGTCCTTGAGCAGCTCCAGTGCGCGCGGTCGCCCTTCCTTCTCGAGCCGCGGCACGAGCGCCTCCATCGTGCGCTTGAGGCGCTGCAGTTGGCGGCGCAGGAGTTCCTGCTCTTCGAGGATCGCGCTGGTGTCGCGCTCTTGCGCTGCGGGCGAGCTCGGCGCGAAGAGGCACAACGCGGCGAGCAGCGCCGCGGCGCGCGGGGCGGGCTTGGAGAGCTTCATTTGCTGCGATTCCCCGTCATTTCCGCGGTCTTGTCGCGGATGGACTTCTGGCGCCCGAGGATGTCGCGCGTCAGCGTCAGGATGGACTGGAAATTGTCCCACTCGGCCAGGCGATCGAGCAGCGAGGCCAGATGCTCCGCTGCCTTGGCCTCGCGCGCGCTGGCGAGCGCGAGCTCGTCTTGAACCTGCGCGAGGTCGGTGCGCCGACTGGCACGCTCGAGTGCGGCCGAGGCCTCCGCGAGCTCGTCGGCGCTCGCGCGCAGGGCGAGGTCGAACAAGCCGAAGAGCTGCGACGCGATGCCGACGGGAGGATTGCCTTGCGCGCGCACGGCTTGCGCGAAGCGCTCCCAGCCGTGCAGCGGGAAGCTCTTACTCGCGACCTGTTCCAGCTCCGCGTCGAGCAACTCGAGCAGCCCGAGCGCCTTGTCGTCGATGCGCGCGTACAGCACGCCTTCGAGCGCTCCGGCGAACTCCCGGACGAGTGCATCGCCGTCGCCGAGCACGCGGCGCTCCCCGGCGAGCGCGGCGAAGAGCTCCGCGCTCCCCGGCAGCTCTCCACTGCTCTCGAGCGCCGCGAGCAGGTCGCGGGTGCGCAGCGATTGCGCGCGCAGCAGCTCGTCGAGCGTGGCCACGTCGCCGCGCGCGCGCGACAGTCGGTCTTGCAGGCGTCTTTGAAACTCCTCCTCGCTGACGATGCGCAGCCGCACCGGAGCGCTGGTGCCGGTTCCGCGCGGGTCGGGCGCTCCATCGACGGCCGGTCGCGTGTCGAGCGCCCGCAATTCGAGCTCGAACAGGTCGCCGACGGCGAGCTTGGAGGTGGGCGCGGCCAGAGCGGCCAACTCGAGTCGCGCGCTGCCGGTGACGGCGACTCCGCGCGCGGCTTCGTCGCCGCGCATCGGGAGCGGAGCGTCGCGCAGCGCAAGCTCGGTCCAGTTGCCGTTGCGCACTTCCTGTCCGATCGATCGCGAGCGCCAGGCGATCTGAGTGATGCCCAAATCGTCGATCGCTCGCGCGCCGATGCGCAGCGTGCCCTGCGAGAGCGTCTCCACTTCGAGCCGCGCCGGTGACACGAGCTCGACTTCCGGACGTTCGTCGGCGATCACGTCCACGGCGAATAGGCCCGGGTCGGGATCGACCAGTCCCGTCGAGTCGCGCAGCTCGAAGCGGTAGCGCAGCGACTCGTCGGCCACGAACTCGAAGCCCAGTCCCGTGCGCGAGGGAGCCTCGGCAGCTTGCTGGGGGAAGGGCCGCGGCTCGAGCGACACGAGCCTGTCCGCCGGCAGCAGGCGCACGGATCCGGTCGCTTCCGCGGGCGTCGGGATCACGCGCACGAGCAGGCGCGATCCGGCGAGCACCTGAACGTCGCGATCGAATTCGAGGCGGGCGGGCGCGCTCACGTAGGACGGCGGGACGATCTCGATCGCGAGGGAGGCGATGTCGGGAGGGTCGAGCACCAACACCCGCAGGCGCGGCAGTTGGTCCTCGTCGTCGCCGCCCGTGGCGTGGAGCTCGAGCGGTTCTTGCAGCGAGCGCAGCAGCGTGCGGAACTCGCCATCGGACGCCGAGGCGAGCACGGCGTCTGCGCCGTTCTTGAAGTGCAGCACGACCTCGAGAGGCAGCTCACCCTTGGCATGGATCGCGACCGGCAGGTCCATGCCGCGCGCGACGCGCACCTCCAGCTCGTCTTCGCTGCGCAGGAACTCCCCGCTCCGCGCGGGGTCCGCCACGATCAGCTCCAGCGTGGTGCGCTGGGGCCACGGCACGTCTCGTCCCATGAGACGTTGCAGGAAGATGCGCGTCGTCTCCCCACCGCTCAGCGCGCCGAGCAGCGCCAGCGCGAGCGCCGTGAAGCCCGCGAGCGCACGCAGCGCCTGCGGACGCTCGACCAGCACGCCACGGACGTCGAGCGCGCGCGCGCGCAGGTCCGCATCGCGCAGGATGCGAGCGCGCAGCGTCGGATCGACGTCGGTGG
>VGZD01000183.1 GCA_016872715.1 Planctomycetota bacterium | reverse complement strand
CGACCAGCTCCGTACCCCCTGCACGAGCCAGTGAGGACGCCGGAGCCCGCCACGTGCTCGAATGGGCGGGGATGGATCTGCGAACGCTCCGAGGCGCGCTACTCCGCTGCGGTTGGCGCGGCGGGGATGACGAGGTTGCCGATGCCGTCGCGGAGGACGTACCCCCTGCACGCGCCCGTGAGGACGCCGGAGCCCGCCACGTGCTCGAACGGGCGGGGATGGATCTGCGAACGCTCCGAGGCGCGCTACTCCGCTGCGGCTGGCGCGGCGGGAATGACGAGGTTGCCGATGCCGTCGCGGAGGACGCGGGCATTGCGCTCGCTGGCGGCGAGGATGCGTGCGCGGGTGTCGGCCCAGTACTTCGGGGCGAGCTCGAGGTGGCGCGCCAGCGGCCACTGCGGAAGCGCGAGCATGATGTCGGCGAGGTACTGCTCGACGTCGAGGGCCCAGAGACGCGCGCTGGAGATGAGCGAGAAGAGGTTCGCGGCCGCAGTCGCGTTCTCGTCGGAGCCGAAGAAGAGCCAGTTCTTTCTGCACACGGCCAGGTTTCGCAGCTCGCGCTCGGTGTGGTTGTTCGTGAGGGGGAGGCGGCCGTCCTCGAGGAATCTCCGGAGCGCGGCCTCGTGCCGCTTCAAGTAGCCGAAGCTCCGCGCAAGGCGCGACCTCGTGGGTGCGTGGATCGGCTCGCGCTCTTTCGCCCACGCGAAGAGCTCGTCGACGAGCGGCCTGAGAATTCGATCGCGTGCCTGCTTCCGCGCCTCGGGCGCGAGGTCTGTCCACTTTCGCTCTTCGTCGAACATGCGCACGATGCGGAAGAGAGCTTGACGAGCGTCCGCCTCCTTCGAGGTCACCGCGCATTCCCAAAAGCCGCGACGCGCGTGCGACCAGCAGGCGACCTCCTTCGGCGGCTTCGCGTTCGACCCCTTCGTGAGCGCCTGCCCACGGAAGATTGCATCATACACCGAGTTGGCGTCCGCTTGGATGAAGCCGGAGAAGCCGCGGAACATGTCGCACACGGGCTCGCTTCGGTGGTGGCGGGTGTATTCGAAGAAGACGTGATCGCGATCCGCGAGCACGACGAAGAAGTGCCCGCGTTTGCAGGGGCGACGAGCGCCTTTGCGGTCATCGGGCGAGGGCTGGATGTAGACGCCCGTCGCGTCCGTCGACAGGCAGAAAGCGGTACGGCGTGCCTCGTCCGCCATCGCATCGACGATGGTGCCGAGCGTGGCGCCGATGTGCTCGGCGTAGCGACACATGGTGCCGTCATCCACGTGGATGCCGTCGGCGGCGAGCATCTTCGCTTGGCGATGAAACGGAATCGCGGAGCCGAACTTCTGGAGGAGGATCCGCGCGATCATCGACGGTGCGAGGATGCCGCGGCGCATGCACTCTCGAGGTACGGGCGTGATCACGATCGACGCGTTGCCGTTCGGCTTGGTGATCTCGTACTTCACGCGATCGACGGCGATGAGCAAGGGCTTCGGACGCTGGAAGCCAATGCGGAAGCTGGTCTCGACTCCGACCTCGCGCGCCACGCCTTGCAGCGCGGGGTTCTCGATGCGGATGCGATCATCGGGCACGCGATTGGCGTCGAACAGCGGGCGGCGACCTTTGGGCTTTCCGCGACCGCCGCGCCCGTTGGAACCGCTCGACGGGGGATCGGCCGGCGGCGCGGCGGGGGGCTCGGGCTCGCCCATCCCCTCGCGCACAATCTCCTTGAGACGCGCGTTGAGCGCGGCGAACTCGAACTCGAGCTGGGCGGTATCGACCCGCTCTGCCTTCGCGAGGTAGAAGCGTCGGTTGATGAGCTCGAGCTGCTCCTTCACGGAGCGGTACGCCGCATCGAGCCGGGCGAACTTCGCCTCGATGTCCTCCCGCATGGCACGTTCGCGAGCGAACTTCGCCTCGATGTCCTCCCGCTTGGCACGCTCGCGAGTGACCTCGCCCTCGAGTGCGCGAGACCGCGTCGCTTCGGTGAGCAGTTGCTCAACGAGTTCGTAGCGGGAGAGGGAGGAGACTTCGAGCACGGTGACAAGCCCATCGATAACGCTCGAGAGATGGGCCGTCAAGTACAAAGTATTACGGCGCGTTGTTTTCGTACACGCAACGTATGCCCTCAGTGTACGGAGCGTCGGGGCGCACGCTTCTCGAGCTCGATGCCGTCGAGCAGCGCATCGAGTTCTGCGCTGTCGATGGTCACGTGCTCGGCCGGGTCGTCCTCGGCGCCGGGGATCGCGAACGCTCCTCGGTCGAGCCGCTTGTAATAGATGCAAAAACCCGAGCCGTCGAAGAACAGGAGCTTCAGCGCGTTTCGTCTTCGGCCGAAGAAGAGGAACATCGCGCGTCCTCGGGGGTCGCGTCCGATCTGCTCGCGCACGAGGCCGCTCAAGCGGTCGAACGATGAGCGCAGATCGATGGGCCTACGCGCGACGAAGATCTCGACGCCGAGGGGGATCATTCTCGCGCTCCCAGTGCCTCGACGACTGCGCGAAGGTGGTGCGCGTCGAATCCGGGAGGAACGACGACGCGCGCCTGCCCGACGTGCACCTCGAGCGGTCGGCTCGTCTCGCTGTTCGGCGTGACCTTCACGCGAGCGAACAGCGACGATGGCCGAGGTGCTACACGGCTCGCTGCTGCGTCTCGCTGCCAGCTCCGGAGCGTGACGCGCGATATCCCGACTTTACGACAAAATGCCTGAGCCGAGAGATCGCAGCCCTCGAACTCCGCCAAAACCTGTTCGCGTACCTTCTTCGAATACATGGCCGCCGTGCCTGCCACTGACGAACGAGCGTGTGCTCACCGCTTCGTGCAGGGGATACGTAGTCGCGGATCCATCCGCGCAGGGTCTCCTCGGCGACGTGGCGCCGCAGCGAGCCAGGGATGTCGTACTCACGCGCGGCCTTCTCGCGAAGTCGCGCGTAGAGGCCTCGCGTGCGCGGCTCGAGGTGAGCGAGGTCCGCGATGAGGCCATAGCGGAAGAGCGCGATCGCCTTGCGGCGCTCGTCGAACGAGGGGTCGAGGGAATGATTGGGAGGCGGTGCTGACGTCGGCTGCATCGAGAGTGCTTTCGGTATGCGTCGCGGATGGAGTTCCGTGCGCATCCCGACGCTCCTCGGTCTCGTGCCTTTTGCCGTTCCCCCTTTCGTGTGGACGCTCGCGACGCGAGCACCGTCACCCGCTCGCACGCGCTCGGAATCCGAGAGGCACGGGCAGCGCGCCGAGCCGTCGCTGCGCGGCGCGCCGCAGCGGCTCGAGCACGCGGTCGAGGCCGAGCGCCTCACGAAAGGCCGCGAGCGTCGGTGCGACGCCTGCGAAGCGCTCCGCGAGCAGGGTCGCGATCGCGAGGAGCGCCGCGCGCACGGCTCGCACCCGTCGACGGATCGCGCGCTTCGCGCACGCGAGTCCGACGGCGCGCTCGGCATCGGGCGGGTAAACCGCATCCACCGCGGCGCTCACACCTCCCGCGCGCTCGACGGCGTCGACCACGGCCTCGACCTCCGCGAGCGTGCCCGAGAAGCGCGCCGCGAGGAACGAAGGCAAGAGGCTCACCGACGCGCCCTGCACGGGGCACCACCAGCGCGCAACCCGCACGCCGGCGGGCCGAACGCGCTCGTAGGTTCCGAGCCTCTCGAGGCGGCAATCCCCGTGGTG
>VGZD01000182.1 GCA_016872715.1 Planctomycetota bacterium | reverse complement strand
TCCGAGCGCGTGCACAGCTACAGCCAAGTCGTCGGCATGGTGCTGATCCTGACTCTGCTCGTGTACGTCACCTACAACGACGTGATGCGCGTCGCGAGCCTGTGAGCGCGGGAGCGCGCTTGCTCGCCTGGGGGCGGCTCGCGCGGCTTTCTCTCGCGCCGTCGGCGCTCGCGGACGTCGCGGCGGGTCTGGCGCTCGGTGGCGCGGGCGCGCTGAGCGCAGCGCGCGAGACGGCGCTGGCGCTGGCGGCTTCGGCCTGCGTGTACCACGGCGGGATGATCTTGAACGACTGGGCCGATCGCGACGCCGATCGCGTCGCGCGCGCGGACCGCCCGCTCCCCGCGGGCCTGATCGCCCCGCGCACGGCGCTGCTCGCGGGACTGGCGCTCGTCGCGGCCTCCATCGCGCTCGCTTCGCTCGTGACGCCGCGCGCCGCGCTGTGGATGACGGGGCTCGCGGCGCTGGTCGTGACCTACGACTTCGTCGGCCGCGGTCCCGTGCGCGGCCCGCTCCTGCTCGGCGCCTGCCGCGCCGCGAATCTGGGCTTTGGGGTCTTCGTCGCGCGCGAGCTCGGACTGGGATACGCCGAGCTCGCGCCGACCTTCGCGCCGCTGTTCGTCGGGCTCTACTTCGTTTACGTCGCGAGCGTGTCGATGGTCGCGCGCCTCGAGGACGCGTCGAGCGCCGAGTTCCCCAGCGCCCTGCCGCGCCTCGCGCTCGGCGCCGCGAGCCTCGTGCTGCTCTCGCTCCCCTGCTGGCATGCGAGTGAGGGTTGGGTCGTGCCGCACTGGGGGTCGCTGGGACTCGCCGCGCTAGGCGCCGTCGGGCTGCTGCGCGAAGTGGCGCGCAGCGGGCCGTGGAAGCGGGCCGACGCCGAGCGCGCGACGGGGCTCGGCTTGCGGCGCCTGCTCTTGTTCAGCGCGCTCGCGGCGCTCGCTTCCGTGCCCGCGCGGGGCGTCGAGATCGACGGGACGCCCAGCCTCGTGTCGGGAACTCACAGCCTCGCGGTCGCCGCGGCCATCCTGTGTGGATTCCCGCTCTCCTTCGCGCTGCGCAGGGTTTTTCCTCCGAGCTAGCGTCCCTCGACCGCGCGCTCCCGCAGCCAGCGCAGCGCGTCGTCGCGCGTACGGAGCTCGCCGTCGAGCTGCGCGGTTTCGGCGGCGAGCAGCAGCTCGCCCCAGCGCGGGCCGCGCGGAACTCCGGCGGCGGCGAGGTCGGCTCCCGTGAGCAGGGGCCGCGGAGCTTGGCCGCACGGGTCGAAGTCGGAGAGCCGCGCGAGCGCGGCGTCGAGCGCGCCGAGCGACTGTCCGAGCTCGGTCCGCGCGGCGCGCGCGAGACGCGCGGCGGCATTCCAGCTCGGCTTGCGCGCGGCGCGGACGAGCTCCGAGCGGCGCGGCGGGCAGGCCGACCAGTGCTCGATCGCACGGAGGAACTCCCCCACTTCGAGGGCGCCCTGACGCAGCTCGCGCGAAGGGCGCAGGAGGTCGAGTCGGCGCTCGAGCTCGCCGGGTTCGTCGGCGCGTTCTGGCGTCAGGAGCTCGAAGGAGAACAGCACGCACAGGCCTTCGAGCACGCCCAGCGGCTCTCCGGCGCGCTCGGCGATCGCGCAGCGCCGTTCCAGCTCGAGGGCCGCGAAACCAGGCAGCGCGCGTTCGATCACTCCCAGCTCGTGGAGCAGGCGCAGCGCCGTCGCCGGTCGCGCGCGCAGGAAGATCGCGGAGAGCTCGGCCAGCACGCGCTCAGGGCTCACGCCGACGATCGAATCCACGCTCGCCCGCGCGCCCGCGAGGGTCGAGGGGTCGGGAGCAAGGTCCAGATCCGCAGCGAAGCGCGCCAGCCGCAGCAGCCGCAGGCCGTCCTCGCGGAAGCGCTCGACGGGGTCCCCCACGCAGCGCAGCACGCGTCGCTCGAGGTCCGCGAGCCCGCCCGTGGGGTCGAACAGCTCGCCGCGCAGCGGGTCGAGGAACAGCGCGTTGCAGGTGAAGTCCCGGCGCGCGGCGTCCTCGGCGGCCGTGGCGCCGAATTGGACTTGGTCGGGGCGCCGCGCGTCGCTGTAGCCGCGCTCCGAGCGGAAGGTGGTCACCTGCACGGGCACACTGTCGTGCACCACCAGCATGGTGCCAAAGGCTCGGCCGACGCCCTTGGCGTGGGGGAAGATGCGTTCGACGTCGGCGGGCAGTGCGTCGGTCGCGACGTCGACGTCCTTGGGTTCTCGGCCGAGCGCGAGGTCGCGCACGGCGCCGCCGACGAGCCACGCCTGCGCGCCGCGCCCGCGCAGCTCGTGCGCCACGGCGAGCAGCGCCTGACTCAGCGGCTCGGGCATTCCCGACAGCGAGGGGACGCGCATGGCTTGAAGCCTAGCATCCGCTTCGGCACGATCCCGACGTGCGCACCCTGATCCTCACCGTGTCCTCTCCCCGTCGCGGCGGTCTGAGCCTGTCGAGCGCCGCGATGCTCGTCGCCATCGGCCTCGTGGTCCTGCTCGTCTCGCTGCCGCGCCTGCGCGAGTTCGCGTTGCGAGAGAACGAGGAGGACGCGCGCGCGCTCGTGGAGCGACTCGCGGGTCTGGTCACGCGCGAGGTTGCGGCGGCGGAGAATCCGAGCATCGAGACGCTGCTCGCCTCCGACCCCACCTCGCAGCGCCAGCTCGATGATCTCGAGTACCTCGACGGCGGAACGCGCCTGCGACGACACGGCTATCTGTTCGAGGTCGGTCGCTCGCCCACGGGCGCGTGGGTGCGCGCGTGGCCGTGGGAGTGGCGCAAGACGGGCATCTTCGCCTATGCGTGGAATGCAACGGCGGATCTCGTCGCCCATCCCAACGACGAGGGCCACTTCAGCGGTCCGCAGTCTCCGCCGCGGCTCGGCGACGACGCGCAGTGGCGCGGAATCGAGCGCTGAGCGCGCTCAGCGCGGGCCGGGGTAGTTGAGCCACAAGAGCGCTTGCAGCGCCACGCGCACGTCGGGCTGCGTGACGCGCAGCGTGACGCGCTTGAGCAGCGGCGCGACATGCTCGACGGAGCCCAGTCGCGTCAGGCGCTCGGAGGCCAGCAGGATCTCGTAGGGTCGCGCGCGCTCGCTCTCGACGAAGCGCGAGAGCGCGTCGACGCAGTAGGGACCGCCCCATGCCGCGAGGGCCTCGATCAGGTCGAGTCGCTCGAGCTCGTCGTCCGCGCGCTCGAGCTCGGCTGTGAGCACGCGCTGCCCCAGCGGGCCAGCGTTCGCGGCCTGCTGCAGCAGCCAGCGCCGCGCGCGCATGCCCGCGACGTCGCCGGTCGCGGAGCGCGCGCGCTCGACCAGCTTGCGCGCCGAGGCCTCCAGCGGCACCTGCCCGATCGCCTGCAGCGTCCGCATCTGCTCCGCCAGACCCATGCCCGTCTCGGGCGCGCGCCGCTCCTCGAGTGCCGTGAGCACGCGCTGCGCCAGACTTGGATCCTCGAGCATGGGTTCGCGCAGCGCCGACATCGCGGTGCGCAGGCTCTCGTTGTCCTGTCCAGCGACGAGCGCGAGCGCGTGCGCGAGGGCGCTGGGATCTCGCAGCCGCACGAGCACGGCCAGCGCGGCGTTCGCGAGGCCATCGTCGCTCGAATTCAAGTTCGCGCGAAAGGACTCCGCGTAGCTCGCCACGAGGCTCGGCGTGGCGAGGGCGTTGAGCGCGCGCAGGCGGGCGCTCGGGACCTTGCCGCGCCGCGCCACGAGGTCGAGTTCGGCATGCATGCTCGCGAAGTGC
>VGZD01000181.1 GCA_016872715.1 Planctomycetota bacterium | reverse complement strand
ACCCCGACGACCGCGTTTGCTCCGCGCGCTGCGGCTTCCGCGAGCATGCGATCGAGCGCCTGTTCGCGGCTTTCGGCGAGCAGCTTGGTGTACTCCTCGATTTCGCCGCCGACCAAGTTCTTGAAGTACGCCGTGACATCGTCGCCGGCGTGAGCGGCTCGCACCGAGCTGCCGCGGACCAAGCCGATCGTCGCGACGATGTGGCGGCCCGGCACGGTATCGGTGGTGACGACGATCATCGGCGAACCTCGCGATAGGGATCGTAGCGGCGCGTGCGCACTCGCGCCCGCAGAGCGCGCAGGAGCAGCACGCAACCGCCCAGCATGAGGGCCGTGACGGCCACCGAAGCCGCAAGGGGCAAGCTCGCGCTCCACAGCAAGTACAGCAGGGATCCGAGCCCGAGCGCGATGCCGCCGAGCACGAGCGCCAGCCCGACCCCGAGTCCGGAGCGATGGGCGAAGTCCTGCCCGAGCGCGGCCCACTCGGCGTCCATGGGTTCCGGTCCGGCGGCGCTGCGTGCGACGAGGTCGAGCTCCCGCTCGCGCGCCACCGCGCGTCGCAGGTCCTCGCGCGTCGCGAGCAGCTGCTCGAACTCCGCGCGCTCGTCGGGGGCGAGCTCGCCGTCGGCGTAGGCCATCGCCAGCAGCTCCTCGCGAGTGGGTTCACGCTCTGCGCTCGTCACGGCGACCTCCTCGGGCTCTCCAGCTCGTCGGCGAACTCCGGACCGAGCTGCGCGCGCAGGCGGCGCCGCGCGTAGAACAGGCGCGACATCACCGTGCCTTCGGGGAGCTCGAGCAGGTGCGCGAGTTCCTTGTACGAGAGTTCACGGTAGTGGCGCAGCACGAGGATCTCGCGGTCGTTCGCGCCCAGGCGTGCGAGCGCGCGGCGGAAGGCCTGCGCGCGCTCCTCGGAGAGCAGCGGATCGAGCGGCACCTCGGCATCGGGGTCGGCGAGCTCCCAGTCGTCGAGCTCGTGCTCACTCTCGCCGGACTCGTCGTTGCGGCGCGCGCGCAGCTTGCCGTGGCGCCGCAGCCACGAGTAGCAGGTGTTGCGCAGAATGCGCCGGAACCACGGCAGGAAGTCCTCGCCCTCGCGAAAGCTCTCGCGGGCCTTGTAGGTGCGCATCAACGCTTCTTGCGCGAGGTCGAGCGCGTCGTCCCGCGATCCGACGAGCGACTGCGCGATCCGGAACGCCAGCGCGCGCACGGACTCGTACAGCCGATCGAAGGCCTCGCGATCCCCCGCCCGCGCGGCGAGCATCAGGGTGGTGGCTTGGGCCTGCATCGTGGTCGGCGCATACGCATCGACCGGCGTTTCCTTCACCGGGCGCGCGCTTTTCTCACGCGCAGCGTCGAGGTTGCGGCTCATGTCTGGGCCTCGCAGGCGAGTTCCAGAGCGTGCAGCGCCGCGCGCTCGCACGCCCCCTTTGGGCCGAGGCGCTCCGCGGCCAGCTCGAGGCCGCGCAGGGCTGCTCGGCGCCGCTCGGGATCCGCGAGCAGTCCGACGAGTTGCTCGACAACCTCGTCCTGCGGCCCGCGGCCGCGGAAGCAGTACTCGGGCACGACCTCGCGCGCCGCCAGCAGGTTGATCGACGAAAACCACGGGGCCGTGAGCAGCGTGCGGTAGGCGAGCGTGTCGCGCGCGGTGGAAATGCGGTAGATGCTGACCGTGGGGAGACGATGGTGCAGCAGGTCGAGCAGCACCGTGCCCGAGACCGACAGCGCCGCGCTGACCTCGCGCAACGCGGCGTGCAGCTCTCCGACGCCGATCTCGACCCGCTCGGAGGCACGCGCACGCGCGACGATCTCGGCGATGCACCCTTGGTGTTCGGCGTTCTCCTGCAGGATGCGCACGGCGAGTCCGGGCACGCGCTCTTGCACGCGCAGCGCCGTGGCGAGCATCCAAGGCAGGTTGAGCTCGATCACGCGCGCACGACTGCCCGGCAGGAGCGCGAGGCACGGCGACGCGCTCGGGTGGGCGGCGCGCGCCACGCTCGCGAGGCGATCTTGCAGCGGGTGTCCGACGTGGGCGACCGCCACGCCGCGGCGGCGGAACCACTCGGGCTCGAAGGGCAGGATCGTGAGCGCGCGGTCGACCGAGCGCGCGTAGCCGCTCGTGCGCCAGGGCGCCCAGGCCCAGTGCTGCGGAGTGACGAAGTGCAGCACCTTCACGCCGTAGCGGCGCGCGATGCGACCGAGCGGCACGTGCAGGGCCGGCGAATCGATCAGGATCGCCACGTCGGGGCGCGCGTCGCGGAAGTGCGCGGCGCAGCTCTCGAGCAGCTTCAGGTACCACGGCAGCGCCTTCAGCACGCCGTCGAACCCCATCATGGCGCGCTCGACGGGATTGGCGATCAACTCGACGCCAGCGTGCGCGAGCGAAGCTCCTCCCAGACCCGCGAAGCTCGCGCCGTGAGTCCCCGCTGCCGCCAAGGAGCGCTGCACCGCGCGCGTGACGTTGACCGCATGGAGCTGGCCCGAATGCTCGGCGCAGGACACGAACACGCGCAAGCTGCGCGTGGGGGCGCGGGGGGCCGGGGTGGGGTCGATGCGCGCGGGAGCTTCGAGCAGGGCCGCGAACTCGAGCCGCAGGGAGGC
This sequence comes from Planctomycetota bacterium, assembly GCA_016872715.1. Taxonomy (GTDB): domain Bacteria; phylum Planctomycetota; class UBA1135; order UBA1135; genus F1-120-MAGs118. The sequence goes on along the minus strand of VGZD01000181.1, from coordinate 1,350 downwards.
CCGGCGCATGGCGTAGTCCGCGAGGTGCAGGGGCGCGAGGGCGAGGTTGCCCAGCGCGCGTGCGAGCTCCAACCGCACGGCTGCGCGCGGGGCGGGGCCATGGGAGCGGGGCGGCATGGGGCGCAAGCCTAGCAGTCGCGGCCGATGGAAACGCGACCGCCCGCGCGCCACTCCCGCGCGCCGCGGACGCTCGCAACGGTGCTGGCCGCGAGTATTCTGGGCGCGTGCGGCGCATGCTCGGTTTCTTCGCTGGCTCGATGGTGGCGTTGCTCGTCCTGCAGCAGTTGCCGGGAATCGGCCGCCTGTTCCGCGGTTTCTTCGGCTTCTGGCTCGCATCGATCCTGTTCTCGGTGCTCGCCGAGCGCGTCGCCAGCCTGCTCGCAGCCCGTCGGCGCTTCACTCGGGCCACCGCGGATCTCGGGCATGTCGAGAGCGCCTACAACCAGGGCAAGCTCGGATCCCTGCTGCTCTCCGCGGGCAAGTCAGCGGCCGCGGTCGAGCCCCTGCGGCGCGCCTGCGCGGGTGAGCCGGAGTCGGCCGAGTGGGCCTATCGCTTCGGGCTCGCGCTGCTCGCGACGAACCGCGCGGACGAGGCGCTCGAGGCCCTGACGCGCGCGCTCGCGCTCAACCCAGAGCACGCCTACGGCGAGGTGCACCTCGCGCTCGCTCGCGCGCACCTCGCGCTGCGCCGCGACGCGGCCGCGCTCGCAACGCTGCACCGCTACGAGCGCGAGCACGGCCCGACCCCGGAGAGCGCCTACCACCGCGGCCTCGCCCTGCGCATGGGTGGCGACCGCCCGGCGGCGAAGCTCGCCTTCCGCGAGGTGGGCGAGCTCGCGTCGCGCGCCGCGCGGTTCCAGCGCAAGGCTCAGACGGAGTGGATCTGGAAGGCGTGGCTCGCGCGACTGGCGTGAGCGCGCTTCAGGGCGTGCGACGCTCGAACACGACGAGCGACGCGACGAACGCGAGCGCCGTGACCGCGAGCGGCGGCAGCAGCGCCCACGGCTCGAAGCCGTTTTCGCGTTGGATGTAGAGGAAGCGCTCGACGTCGGTGAGTCGGAAGAGCGAGAAGTGCGTGATGTTCTCGACGAGGTAGACGGCGAACTGGAATACCGTGAAGAACAGCATCGCGAAGGCGATGCCCATCGGCGCGCGCGCGCGCGTCGAGAGGAAGAACGTCACGCCGTAGACCGCGAGCAGCACGGCGCACTGCTGCACCGCGCAGAGCAATAGCGGCCCGTAGGCGACCGAGTGACCGACGAGGCTGCACAGCCATGGGATCGTGAGCGTGGAGAGCACGACCGGGATGCACACGGCCGCGGCGCCCTCGAGCCAGCGCTCCGTGAGGAT
>VGZD01000180.1 GCA_016872715.1 Planctomycetota bacterium | reverse complement strand
GCTCGAGCGTGTTGCCGACATCGAGCAAGAGCGCGGTGATCTGGACGCAGCGCTCGCGAAGCACGAGGAGTGTCTTGCGATTCGTCTCGCACTGGCCGAAGAGTTGGGCACGCCGGAGAGCCGCCGGGACGTGTCGGTCTCGCTGAACAAGGTTGCCGGCATCGAGCAAGCGCGCGGCGATCTGGACGCCGCGCTCGCGAAGTACGAGGAGTGCCTCGCGATTACACGCGCACTGGCCGAAGAGTTGGGCACGCCGGAGAGCCGTCGGGACGTGTCGGTCTCGCTGAACAAGGTTGCCGACATCGAGAAAGCGCGTGGCGATCTGGACTCCGCGCTCGCGAAGTATGAAGAGGGGCTCGCGACCGCACGCGCACTGGTCGAGGAGCTGGGCACGCCAGAGAGCCGCCGGGACGTGGGCTATTCACTCAATGAGGTTGCAGACATCGAGCATGCGCGCGGCGATCTGGACTCCGCGCTCGCGAAGTACGAGGAGGGGCTCGCGATCGCACGCGCACTGGCCGAGGAGTTGGGCACGCCGGAGAGCCGCAGGGACGTCTCGCTCTCGCTCGGTCGAGTTGCCGACATCGAGCGAACGCGCGGACATCCGGACTCTGCGCTGGCGAAGTACGAGGAGTGCTTAGCGATCACTCGCGCGCTCGCCGAGGAGTTGAACAAGCCGGATAGCCGCTGGGACGTGTTGGTCCCGTTGGAGCGTGTTGCTGACGTTGAGCAAGCGTGCGGCGATCTGGACTCGGCGCTGGCGAAGTACGAGGAGTGCCTCGCAATCGCCCGCGCGCTGGCCGAGGAACTGGGCACGCCGGCGAGCCGCCGGGGCGTCTCGGTGTCGCTTTGTCGAGCTGCCGACATCGAGCAGACGCGCGGCGATCTGGACTCCGCGCTCACGAGGTACGAAGAGAGCTTGGCGATCCGGCGCACTCTGGCCGAAGAGCTGGGCACGCCGCAGAGCCGCCGGGACATGTCGGTCTCGCTCGGTCGGGTTGCAGGCATCGAGCAAGCGCGCGGCGATCTGGACTCCGCGCTCGCGAAGTACGAAGAGTGCCTCGCGATCGCACACGCTCTGGCCGAAGAGCTGGACACGCCGGAGAGCCGCCGGGACTTGTCGGTCTGGCTGAGCCGGGTTGCCGGCATCGATGAAGCGCGCGACGACCTGGACTCTGCGCTCGCGAAGTACGAGGAGGGACTCGCTATCCGACGCGCACTGGTCGAGGAGCTGGGCACGCCGCAGAGCCGCCAAGATGTGTCGGTCTCGCTGAGCCAGATTGCCGGCATCGAGCAAGCGCGCGGCGATCTGGACGCTGCGCTCGCGAGGTACGAGGAGTGGCTCGCGATTCGTCGCGCACTGGCCCAAGAGCTGGGCACGCCGGAGAGCCGCCGGGATGTGTCGGTCTCGCTGAGCAAGGTGGCCGGCATCGAGCACGCGCGCGGCGATCTGGACGCTGCGCTCGCGAAGTATGAAGAGGGGCTCGCCATCCGACGCGCACTGGCCGAAGAGCTCAGCACGCCGCAGAGCCGCCGGGATGTGTCCGTCTCGCTGAACAAGGTTGCCGGCATCGAGGAACAGCGGGGGCGGCTCGACAGGGCTCTTGAGCTTGCGCTGGAAAGCGTCGAGGTCGCGTGGCGGTTGGTTGAAGCTGGCCAGAACGATGACAGCTGCAACGGACTCGTCTGGAGCTCCTGCACGGCCGCGCGCATCGCCATGAAGCTGGGGCGGCTGGAGGATGCGGCGAGCTTGCTCGATGCGGCGCGCGAGGCGTGCGGGCCGCTGGAGGCGGACGAGCAGGAGGACACGAACATCCTCGACACGGCCGCCACATTCCACGAGCGGCTGGCGGATCTTGCGGCGGCGCAGGGGGACAAGTCTGCGGCGCGCGCGGAGCAGAAGCTGGCATTGGCGATCCGGGCACGCATCGAGACGCTGGGCGAAGGAAGCGAGGAAACGCGATGAGCAGGACCTTCTACGGGCGGGCGAAAGAGCTGGCGCAGCTGCGGGCGGCGTTCGAGCAGGTGGCGGCGCGCGATCGGAGCGGCAAGAGCCCGGGACCGCGCATGGTGTTCGTGGTGGCGGAGACGGGGTATGGCAAGAGCCGGCTGGTGCAGGAGCTGTACCTGCAGCTGACGGAGGACGAGCGCTGGGATCCGGCGGCGCACGACTACTGGCCGCCGGCGTTCGGGGACCTGCACGATCAGCTGCGCGTGAACCCGGAGATGCGCGGTCACGCCGCGAAGGGCCCGCCGCGCTTCATGTGGCTCGGGGTGCGCTGGCTGCCGACGGACGTTCGCAACTTGGCCAGCCGCCGCAGCTCGCTACCGGAGCTGCAGGCGGAGCTCGAGGTCCACATGGAGGTGGTGCGACGGCATGAGGGCGTATGGGCCAAGCTCCTGCGCGCCGGGAAGAAGCACCTGCCAGGCGAGGCCATTTCGACGGCCATCGACGCGATGCCGGGCGGAAACTGGATCTCGCTGTGCATCAAGGCGACCAAGGTGGCGACGGACCTCACCAAGAGCTCGCTGCGGGATGGAGGCACCCATGACGCGGTGTCGGAGCAGATTGTCACGAGTCTGCACGACGCGCTGCTCGAGAAGCTGCGTGCGGCACTGCACGGTCCGTCGGGGATGCCGATGGTGCTGTGGCTCGACGACGCCCAGTGGATCGACTCAGACTCGATCCAGTTCGTGCAGCGCCTGTGGCGCGATGCAACCACGCACCATTGGCCGTTGCTGATCGTCGGGACGCACTGGGAGCGCGAGTGGCGCGAGCTCATGGCGCTCGATGCCGAAGAGCGCGCCGCTACGCTCGCCGGCCAGGCGAAGGTCGCGGGGGAGTGCTTCACGGAGCTGCGGCTCGGCAAGTCCGAATCGCAGGATCTGGCGGCGTACGTGCGCATGCGTCTGCCTGGGCTCACGGCGGCGCAGCGCACGCTGCTGCTCGGGAAAGCCGACGGCAACTTCCTGTCGATGGTGGAGAACGTCGGGGACCTGTTGAACGAGCCGCTCAACTTCGTCGATGGCGATCCGAGCAAGGCGCTCGCGCCGGAGGGGGAAGAGGGCGTGGGCGCGTGGGAGTCCGATCGCCAAAAGCGCATCGAACAGCGCTTCCGCAAGCTCGAGCCGGCGGTGAAGAGTCTGCTGGGGTGGAGCAGCCAGCTCGGCGTGCGCTTCCTGCACGAGGTGGTGGTCGACTACGCCCAGCGCATCGCCCAGCAACGGGATGCGCACAAGCTGCTTGCGACCTGCGAGTCACCGCTGGTGATCCTCGAAACGCCGAACAAGTGGATGCGCGAGTTTCGGGACAAGGCGTTCCACCTCGAGGCCTCCAAGCACTTCCGCAAGTTTGGCGCCAAGGAATCGGCGCGCCTGTCCGAGGTCTTGCGCGAGCACTTGGTCGCGTGGATCCAGCGCAGCTTCGGCTCCGACGGCCACCTGCTCGACTACGACGAGGAGGACCCGAGCACGGCGCCGGAGGCCAGCGTGCTCGCGCTGCTCGCGGAAGACCGCACGAGCGAGCTGCGCGACCTGCTCGACACAGCCCTGAAGGAGCTGCCCATCCCCGCGCGCCCTGACTGGAGCGACGCAGCGACCATGGCCGCGCTGCGCGCGATCCACCTCAGCGTGCGGATCGATGCCGCCGAGAACCTCTGGGACCGGGTGCGCTCGACGGCCGCTTCCGTCGAGCGTCTGAACTGGAGCGCGGTGCCAGAGAGCGTGTTCGGGGCCTATGGGCGCGAGGCCTTCGGGCGCCGGCTGTCGATCGCTGGCCTGCCCGCGTTGTCCCTGTCGGTTCGCCACAGTCGCCTCGCCCTGCTGCGCGGAAACTTCCGCTCGTTGGAGCTCGATCCTGAGCTGGGAGAGGAGCTGCTCGACGCGCTCTCGGACTGTATTCGGACGCAAGCAGTGCTGGGTGACCTATCGGCTGCTCGGGCGCTGGCCGTCGAAGCCGTCGAGCTTGCGCGCTCGCTCAGCAACGCAGATCCGAGTGCCGACACGAG
>VGZD01000179.1 GCA_016872715.1 Planctomycetota bacterium | reverse complement strand
AGCCCAACGGGCGTGGCAAGGCGCCCGAGCGACCGGCGCCGTCCGCCGGCGGCGACGCCGCTACCCATGCTCGGGGAGCCGCTCCCTCGCCGCCCCCGACTCGCGGCGCCCCCGCGCAGGGTCGTGGGACGGAGCCGACGGCGAAGGCTCCGCGTTCGAAGGCCCCGCCCGCGGCGTCGCAGGAACGGCCCGCGGCTTCGAAGGAACCGTCCGCCGCTCCAAAGGCACCGGAAGTCGACCCGAGCGCACCCGCGGATTCCGCATCCAAAGCCCCGCCCGTTCCCGCGGCGAGCGCGGACCAGACCACCCTCGCCTCGGCGCAGGCGCTGTTCCGTTCCGCCGACGCGGACGGCGACGGCAAGCTCGATCTCAGGGAAGCCCGCGAGGCGGGCTTGGGGCCGCGCGATTGCAATGGCGCCGATGCCGACACGGATCGGTGCATCTCCCAGAGCGAGTTCCTCGTCGCCTACGCGGCGTTGCTCGGCAGGCAGCGGCGCCAGCTCGCGCCGGACCTGCAAGCGGCCGCGAATCTCGCCGCCACGCCCGCGACTCCACCGTCGGACGCTCCCAAGTCCACTCCCTCGCCGCCCTCGCGTTCCCTCGGCCTCGTCATCGCGGCGCCCGCGCCCTCGCGGCCGGGCACGGCGCAGCACGAGCTCGAAACCAAGATCGAAGAGGCCCTGCGCAAGAACCTCGGCGATCAATACGTGCCGCTCCCGACGCAGCCGCCCGCCGACGAAGTTGCGGAGGCGCCTGCGCCCGAGCAGGCCGCGAGCGCCTCCGAGCCGCCCGCGGCCACTTCCGAGGACGCCGCGGCGGAGCGTTCGCTCGAGCAGCGCGCCGCGCAGTTGCGCGAGGCGCTCGAAGCGCGGCTGAAGGACAGCGGGGCGGGAGACGAGGAAGCGAACGCCGCGCGCCTGCGTCTCGAGCGCCAGCTCGCGGAACTCGCGCAGGCCGCCGCTCGCAAGCCCGCGCCCGGTTCGCGCCGCGATCCGACGCGCTCGCCCGACGAGCGCGACCGCGCGCTGCGCAGCGACCTCGAGGCGAAGCTCATCGAAGACGGCGCCACGCCCGAGCAGGCGACCAACGCCCGCGCCCGCCTCGAAGCGCGCATCGCGCAGATGCGCTCCAAGGACGCGGAGCGCGCGGCGCTCCTCGCCGAGCGCGAGCCCGAGGTCGCGCGCAGCTTCGAGCAGCGCGCGGGCGAACTGCGCGCCAACCTCGAACTCAAGCTGGCCGAGACCAACGCACCGGCGGCCGAGGCCGAGGCCGCGCGCGCGCGCCTCGAGCGCCAGCTCACGGAACTTGCCCAAGGCGCGGCCCCCAAGCCTCCGCCGGGCTCGCGTCGCGATCCGACGCGTGCTCCCGACGAGCGCGACCGCGCGCTGCGCGCGGATCTCGAGGCCAGACTCCAAGCGGACAAGGCCACGCCGGAACAGGCCGCCAACGCGCGCGCGCGGCTCGAGGCCCGCATCGCCGAGATGCGCGCCAAGGACGCGCAGCGCAGCGCCGCGACGCCCGAGCCCGCGCCGACGGCTCCCGCAGCGCCTGCGTCGAACGAAGATCCGCTCCAAGCGCGCTTCCGCAACCTGCGCGAAGGCCTCGAACGAAAGCTCACCGAGTCCGGCGCCTCGCCCGAGGACGCCGCGGCCGAGCGCGCGCGGCTCGAGCGGCGCATCGAGAGCTTGCAGGGCGAAGCTGCTCACGGCGCGCGCGGCGAGCAGGCCGGTAAGAAGAAACGCGACGGCGGAGGCTAGCCTCCCACCGTCGCGCTGCTTGGACGGGGCCTCCCCCCGGAGTTCCCATCCTCGCCACCCCCGTGGCGATGCTCGGAGCTAACCGGCCGCGCGTTCCTCCACGCGGCGGTAGAAGGTGGTTCTGCCCAGCGGGCCTTCCCAGGCAAAGGTCTCGCCGCGGCCCGGGAACAGCACGCGCAGCGGGTGGTCGACGTCGAGCCTGCAGCCGAGCGAGGTGATTTCCTTCTCCGCGCGGCGCAGCTCGCGGCGCACCATCGACACTTGGCACTCCAAGCGCGCGAGCTCCGCGCGCTGCTCGAGTTGGTCGATGGAGAGCGTGGCCATGCGGCGCTCGAGGGCCGCGAGCACGCGGTTGCGCTCTTCGATCTCGCGTCCGATCGCGCGAACTAGGGGCAGCAGGCGCTCGGCCTCGAATCTCGCAAAGCTCTTGGAGGGCATGGGGGGGAGTCTCGTTGGGGGTAGGTGGGAAACGTGGGTCTGAGACGAGCAGCCGGAACAACGCGCGGGACCGTGCGAGAATCCGGCTCCGAACGCGGTTCTTTCCGGGTTGCGCCTTTCGGCCCCGCCGCACGCGGAACAACTTTCCGCCGAGCCGTTCACCCCGAAAGCGGGCTTTCGACGGCGCACCCGACTGCCAGCCGCGCCGCGGGCCGCTAGAGTGCGCACTCCAGCCATGCGCCGCCCCACGGTCGAAATCACCCACGTGCAGGAGTTCTCCGCCGCGCACCGCCTCGTGAGCCCCAGCCTCACGCAGGCGCAGAACCGCGAGCTCTACGGTCCCTGCTTCACGGACCACGGCCACAACTACTCGCTCGAGGTCACCGTGCGCGGTTCGGTCGATCCCCAGACCGGCATGGTGATGGACCTCAACCGCCTCAGCCGTCTGATGGTCGAGCGCATCATCGCGCGCGTCGACCATCGTCACCTCAACCACGACGTGCCCTTCCTCAAGGGCACGATCACCACCGCCGAGAACGTGGCCGTCGCCTTCTGGGACGAGCTCGAACCGGCCCTGCGAGCCTTCAAGGGATGCAAGCTTCACCGGATCCGTCTCAACGAAAGTCACGCCAATCGGGCCGAGTACTACGGCCCGCGGAAGGCGGCGTCGCGAAGCTCGTCGGCAAGCTCCTCAAGGAACTCGGCGAAGATCCGCGGCGCGAGGGGCTGAAGGCCACTCCCGGCCGCGTCGAACGCTCGCTGCGCGAGCTCATGGCCGGTTCGTCGATGTCGGTCGCCGACGTGATCGGTCAGGGCGTCTTCACCGAGGACTGCTCGGAGATGGTGCTCGTCAAGGACATCGAGTTCTACAGCCTGTGCGAGCACCACATGCTGCCGTTCTACGGCCGCGTACACATCGCCTACATCCCCAACGGCCGCATCATCGGCCTGTCGAAGATCCCGCGCATCGTCGACGTCTTCGCGCGCCGCCTGCAGGTGCAGGAGCGCATGACACAGCAGATCGCGCAGGCGTTGCAGGAAGCGCTGCAGCCCAGAGGCGTCGGCGTCGTCGCGGACGCGCACCACCTGTGCATGATGATGCGCGGCGTGCAGAAGCAGAACTCCTCCGCTCTGACTTCCTGCCTGCTCGGCGCGTTCCAGAGCGACTCCAAGACGCGCAACGAATTCCTCGGCTTCGTGCGCAGCATCCCGCCGCGCTAGCGGCTCAAGGCACTTCGAGCTCGTCGACGTCGGCGTCGCGCGGCTGGGACCAAGCCTTCCACACGACTTCGGCCACGTCCTCGGGCTGCTTCATCTTCGAGCGGTCCCAGTTGCCCGGAACACCGTCGAAAATCGTCGTGTTGGTCGAGCCGGGGTAGACGGTCGAGACGCGCACGAGCGCGGGGCGCAGCTCCTCGCGCAGCGCATCGCCAAAGCCGCGCAGGGCGTACTTCGAAGCGCAGTAGGCCGTGTTGCCCGCGTAGCCGCGCTTCCCGGCCATCGACGCGATGTTGAACACATGGCCGCGGCCGCTGGCCTTGAGCGCCGGCAGGCACTCCTTGGTCACGAAGAACGGGCCGTCGACGTTGGCGAGGAACATCCAGCGCCAGCGCTCGTAGTCGAGCTCCTCGAGCGGCGCGACATGGAACACGCCCGCGTTGTTGACGAGCACGTCGACCTCGTCGCCGAGGAACTCCATCGCGCGCCACATGCCCGCGGCCACGCTCTGCTCCTCGCGCACGTCGAACTGCGCCGCCATGCCCTTGCCGCCCGCGCGCTCGATCTCGGCGACCACGCTGTCGATCTCGGTCGCCGT
>VGZD01000178.1 GCA_016872715.1 Planctomycetota bacterium | reverse complement strand
CGGTCGATCTCCTGTGGGTTTGGTACACGCACACAGAAGAACAAACCGGGCTCCGCGGGGCGTTCCCGCGGCGCGGGGCCGGCCTTCAAGCCGGCTCCGCACTTACACCACAAGGTGAGACGCTATCTGCGCCTCAAGAATTGATCCTGTTGAATGACGGCAATTTCAGATGGAGCTCGAGCTCCACCGAGAGCGCCGTTTGGTTGACCGCGTCTGTTCCCGGAACTCCGATCGAGAAGGTCATCGAGCTCACACCTCGATCAGCTCTTGTCGAATCGGTTGAGTTCCAACTTCCCTGAAGGAGAGATCATCCGTCATGCGAGTACTTCGATTGGTCCGTGGCGTTCCCTCGGGCCGAGTCCGCGCGTCCGCCACTCGCAGCGCTCGGTGAGACGCTATCGGTTCAGCCAGTCCTCGAACGGGCCGGTGCTGTAGTCGCGCCCGAGGAAGTCCCGACACAGGTCGGAGGCCGACTTGCTGCCGCCGGCGGACAAAATCGTCTGTCGGTAGCTCGCGGCGACGTGCGGATCCATCAGGTTGCCATCGAAGCGGCTGAAGATGTCCTTGGCGATCACCAGCGACCACATGTAGGTGTAGTAGATCGCGGAGTAGCCGTTGAGGTGGCCGAACGAGGCTTGGAACGCCGTGCCCTCCTCGTGCGGAAAAGGCAGCAGCGACTGCTTCAGCGCGACCATGCGCTCGGTCGTGTCGAGCCCCTTGGGGTCGCGCGCGTGCAACTCGAGCGCGAGCGCGGCGTAGAACATCTGTGTCGCGACCTGCACTCCCTTGCCGTACTCCTTGGCGGCTCGCATGCGGGCCACGAGCTCGGAGGGAATCGGCTCGCGCGTCTGGTAGTGGCGCGCGAAACGCTGCAGCACGCCGGTGTCCCAGGCCCACTCCTCGTACATCTGGCTCGGCGCTTCGACGAAATCCCACTCGGTGGCGATGCCGCAGAAGGCGAGGTAGCGCTGTCGACCGCCAAAGAGATGGTGCAGCAGGTGGCCGAATTCGTGGAAGAACGTCTCCACGTCGGTGTGCTGCAGCAACGCGGGCTCGCCGGGACCCGGACGGGGGAAGTTGCACACCAAGGCGGCCTTGGGGAGCCCGTCGTCGACGCCGACGCACAGGTCGAACATCGCCGCGTGCTTGTACTTCTGCGGGCGCGGATGCATGTCGAGGAAGAAGCGCGCGACGGGCTTGCCGCCGTCGACGACGTCGAAGCACTCGACACTCTCGTGCCAGCGCGGCTGTGCGTCGTTGCGCCGGAACTCGAGCGAGTACAGCGCAGCGGTCGTGGCGAGGACTCCGTCGCGCACGGAGGCATAGGGGAAATACGGACGCACGGTGGTCGAGTCGAATTGCAGGCTCTCGGCCTTCATGCGCTCGAGCAGGAAGCCCTTCTCCCAGTCGTGCACGACGCTCGCTTGCGGCTCCGAGCGACGGTGCAGCGCGAGCAGCTCGGCCACCTCGCGCTCCAAGCGCGAGCGCGAGGCCGCGGAGGTGCGAGCGACGAACTCGCGTGCGTTGGCTGCGCTCGCGATCATCTTGTCCTCGGTGACATACGCCGCCCACGATTCGTAGCCGAGCAGCGTCGCGAGCTCGTGGCGCCTCTCGAGCAGCGCCTGCAACACCGACAGGTTCTTCGGAGTCCCCCTCATCATGCTCGAGCGGTACAGCGCGCGCCGCAGGTCGCCGCGCTCGGCATAGACCATGAATGGCTGGTAGTCCGGCGCGTCGGTCGTGATCACGACCTCGCCGCGCTCGTTCTCGGGATGGGCCGCGACGTAGTCCGCGGGCAGACCCGCTAGACCTCTGTGACCGTCGGGGATGGTGATCGAGCGCGTGTCCTCGGCGATGTTGCGGTCGAACTCGATGCCGAGCAACGTGAGTTCATCGTTGAGCTTCGCGATGCGTTCGCGCGTCGCATCGTCGCGATCGACACCGCTGCGACGAAAGTCGCGCAACGTGTTGCGCAGGAGGCGTTCCTCGAGCGGTCCGCTCGCCGAGGCGGGATCGAAGCGCGCGAGGCGCTCGTACACGGCGCGGTTGAGCGACAGCTCCGAGTAGTAGGTCGAGAGTTCGACGGTGAACTCGTTCGACACGTCGCGCACCGCCTCGAGCGGGTGAACTTGGCTGGCGAGTCCGACCACGCCGCGCACGCTGTCGAGCGGGCGGCCAATCGCGTCGAACGCGCCGACGACTTCGGAGAGCGATGCGCTCTGCGGCAAGGCGAGAAAGCGCTCGAGCACGGCGCGGGACTGAGCGAGGGCGGTGCGGGCGGTGGCGAGGAAGCTCGGAGCGTCGAGATCGGCGGGGAGCATGTAGTTTCCCTTGGAGGCGTCGGGCGGTGCTTGGGCCAGCGCGAGGTGGGACGGCGTGCGCGGGCGAAAGCTAGCACATGCGCGCTTGGTCTGGGCGCGTTCAGGAGCGCCTTGGCGAGCCCGCGGCGCGCGCTCAGCGAGCGTGCTGGCGCGCGTACTGGAGCAGGCGCTCGAACTGCGCGTGGAAGTCGTGCGTGCCGCCGCCGAGCGGGCTCTTGAAGAACGCCGCCGTGTGCTGGAGCTCGCCCGATTCGCCGTTGCGCAGCGCGAATTCAGCGAGGCGCGCGAGGTCGATCACCAGCGGCGCCGCGAGCGCCGAGTCGCTGCCGTGCCACGTGAACTGCAGGGACATCTGCGCACCGAGGAAGCCTTCGAAGTGGATGTAGTCGAAGGCCGTCTTCCAGTCGCGCAGGCTCGGCACGTAGTCGATGCCGACCTTGGTGTGCGCCTGCGGGTCGCCGAGCAGCGCGCGCAGCGCGTCGTCCTTGCTGCGCAGCTTGGCTTCCTTGTGCAGCGGATCGGCGAGGTTCTCCCCGTCGCGGTTGCCGAGCATGTTGTAGCCCTGCCAAGCGAGCACCTTGAGGCGTCGCGCGACGAACAGCGGCGCGAGCACGGTCTTGACCAGCGTCTCGCCGGTCTTGCCGTCGGCGCCGCAGTGCGGCACGCCCTTCGCGCGCGCGAGTTCGCGCAGTGCCGCGGGAGCGGAGCCGAGGCTGGGCGTGAAGTTGACGTACGGGAAGCCCGCGGAAAGTGCCGCATAGGCATAGAGCATCGAAGCCGGCTGCTGCGTGCCAGCGTCGAGCGCGGCTTCGAACGCCGCGAGCGTGCGCCACTCCGCGCGCGGCTCGCGGCAGGCCTCGGTGCTCGCGAGGTTCACGACCACCACGGTCGAGAGCCCGTGATCGGCGCGAAAGACCTCGATGTCGCGCCGCAGCGCGGCCACCTGCTCGCGCGGAACCAAGCCACCGAGCGCGGCCGAGGCGGGAATCAGGTCCGCGAGTCCGACGTCCGCGGAGTCGAGCACGCCCGGCCGGATCCGGGCCTCGTACGCGCTCGCTTCCTGAGCGCAGGCCGCGACCAATTCCGCGGGCAGGATGTGGTGCGAGATGAGCTCGCCCGCGGATTCGGTCAGCCCGCGCGCGCACACATCGTGGCCGCCGAGCACCAGTCCATCGAGCGGCGCGAGCGCCACGCGCGCGAACTCAGGGCTGCATGTGACGAGCCCCGTCGGCCCGACCAGCCCTCGCCGCAGCCCCGCGAGGCCGTAGGCCACGCACGTCGCCACGGCACCACGCGCTCCGATCAGCCACACGCCGACCCGGCCGCTCGCCACTTGCTTGTCGATCTTCGTCATCGGGGAACCTGCCCGGTGCGCGCACGCCAAGCGGAGACCACGGCGTCCTCGTCCGGCCGCCACCAGCGCCCCGCCGTCGTGCCCCGTTCGTGGGGGCGCTCGGCGGAAAGGGCGTGGGAGGGCACGGGGCTCGTCGGGGTCCCGTCGGCGTTCGAGCCGTGCGGGGAGCCGCTCATTGTGCGACGCGGCGAGGAGTTTTGCATTTCCCCCTCGCCCAAGCTCGCTCGGGCGCCGTCTCCAGCTCCCAAGGCGGCGGTGCCGGGGGCTGCGCCAGCGGCCCGCAGCTCGTCCTCGCAGGCACGGGCGAGGTCGAGCGCGGCGAGTTGAGCCGGTTCGGCCTCCCCCGCCCCGCCGAGCGCGCTCCGCTC
>VGZD01000177.1 GCA_016872715.1 Planctomycetota bacterium | reverse complement strand
TGACGCCTTGCTCGGGGAACGGCATGCGCCCGAGCGCCGTGCCCGCCCGCTCGCGCACGCGTGCGTCGCTGCTGCGAGCGAGCGCGCGCAGCTCGCCGTTCGCATCCGCGCGCGCATCCTCGAGGAGCGCGATGCGCGCGAAGTCGCCCGCTCCCGTGGGCGCGCGTTCGACGCTGGCGCAGGCCGTCACGAGCAGCAGACAGGAGGCAATCGCGAGCTTCATGCGCGCAGCGTAGCCCGCGCCGCGCCCGAGCGGAGCTTCGCCCCGCTCCGAGCAAGGCCGAGCGCGCCCGCGGGGACAAGAAAATCGAGCGCGCCGAGCAGCTCGGCGCGCTCGCGCATGGCGTTGGAGCTCGCGGCTACTGGCCGATGGTGAAGCGCAGGCCGTTCGTGAAGCCGAAGTTGTTCGGCGCCGGGAAGCCCGGATCGCGCGACCACCACTGCACCCACACCGTCGCACCCGCCACGAGCGCTGGATTCGCGCCGCTGGCGACGTACTGGTTGAAGTCCACCACGAATCCGCCGCTGCAGTCGAGCGCGGGCAGCGCGGTGCCACCCGACTCCTGCTTGGCGAGCCGCGCCGCGGGAGCGAGGACACAGTTGGTGCCACCGCGGAACGGTGCGGCCGACGGTCCGGCGAGAGTCGCGCGCAGCATGCCCTGACGGCGATTGAGCACGTTGGACGCGGTGATGTGGAAGCCCGAGCCGGAGCTCGCGCTGGGAACGCCCGTGTAGCCGATCTGCGGCAGGCAGCCCTGACTGTTGGTCTTGGCCGTGCAGTAGGTGACCGGCGCGTCCGTGCCCCACTTGGCTTCGGTCATCACGACCGGCGTCGCCATGCCCGTGTTGAGCCAAGCCTCGAACAGATCGTCGCCGCGGTCAGCGTGCTCGGTGATCGAGCCACTGTTCGCGAGCACGAGGAACTGCACGTACTCCCAGCTCGTCGGTTGGTACTTCAGGGCGATGTCCGCGCGCACCGCGCCGCTCGGCGGGTTGAGCGTGACGTCGTCCCAGTGGTTGTAGAAACCGCCGGCGCCCGGGCCGCCGAACTGCGTCGCGGGGATCGGCTGCGCGTTGCGCGCGACCGCCTCGTCGTAGCTCATCTTGTAGGGCGGGATGCGGTTGTCGACGAGCGTCGCGTCGTTGAGCACGAAGTGGAACGACGACACCGCGCTGCCCGGTGCGCCCGCTGCAGCCGCGCCGAGCGTGCTCCCCGGCGCACCGCTCACGCGGTCGTACTTGAGCGGCAGGCTCGCGCTGTAGCCCATGGTGAGCAGCTTGGCCGCCCACGCCTGCGACAGGCCCAGATCCGCTTCGTACACCTTCGTGTTCGGATCGTTGAGGTCGAGCAACGTCTCGACGGTGTAGGGCGTGCCGTTGAGCGTCACGTTGAGCGCGCCGTACTCGCCGTCCTCGCGCACGAGCGCGCCCGTCGCGTCGAACCACTTCACGTTCAGCCACATGCGGCGACCCTCGGCGTAGCCCGACGTCAGCTTGTGGCCCGTGAGGTTGGTGACGCGCAGCGTGTTGCCGTTGACGCTCATCGCCGCGGAGTTCTTGAGGTTCGAGACGGCGCGCTGCTTGCCCGCCTGAATGCTCGAGATCTGGTACGTCGTCAGGCCGTTGCCGCCATAGAGCCGCCCCAGCGCATCGAGGTAGAGGATCGCGTCCGGCGCCCAGTAATTGCCGCCCGTGAGGTCGTGCTTGGGAACGTCCGTGCGCTGCGGCGTGCTGAAGAGGCTGCAGCCAAAGCCATTGACCGGCGACATGTGGCAGGTCTGGCAGGTGAAGTTGCGCGCCGCGCCATCCTCGTAGTCGCCCGTCGCGGTCGACTGCTTCGCGAGTCGATACGCGCGCGCGATCGAGCCCTTGCGCAGGTCGATCGGCAGCGTGTCGAAGTCCGACACGCGCATGGTCTCGAAGGCGCTCGCGACGTGCTCGCTGAACGTGCGCTCGACGACGCCCCACTTGTGCGGAGCGTTCTGCAGGGCGGCCTTCTGCTGCAGCGGCCCGCCGAGCGTGCCGTTGAACGTGCCCGTCGGCAGCGGCGTGTACGCGCCGTTGCCCGGAGCAAGGTCGCCCGTGACCGGGTTCGACACGTCGTGACAGGTGCCGCACAGATCCGACTTGCGGTGGAACTGCGACTGAGCCCACGGGTGGTACGCGGCCGGATTGTTGTAGGGGCCGAGGCGTTCGAATCCGGAGGAGACCACGGCCTCGCCGCTGCCGAGGTAGGCCACCGGCGGGTTGCCGCCGTCGTTGGCCTTGAAGGGCGCATAGTGCTCGCCCAAGTGCTCGCTGTCGTCGGGGTTGGTGAGCTTGTGGCAGAACTCGCAGCTCACGCCGTCGAAGTCATCGCCCGTGAGCGCCGAACCGTCGGTCGGCTCCGAGCGCCCGTCGTACCAGCCGAGCGGCGCGTGGCAGCGGATGCACAAGTCGCCCGAGCCGCCGAAGTCCTGCTCGGCGATCGCCAGCGCGGCCCAGAACATCGGGTCGCGACCGGCGTGCGCCATCATGCTCCCCGACCACGTCTCATAGGGGCTGACGTCGGGGTCGTATTGCCCGTGGCACATCTCGCAGTTGGAGCTGGGGTCGAAGGCCGACACCTCCAGCTCCTGCGTGCCGGGCAGGCGCAGCTCGTTGGGGACCGTGATCGCGAGCGAGGCGCTGAGCAGCGTGGCCGAGCCGAGCGCGAGCACGGGCACGGCGACGCGGACGAGGCGGGAGGTCCGCCAGAGGTGGTGGAGGCGCATGAGCTAGGTGTCCAGACAGCGTGGCGAGCCTCTTGATCGTATGCGCAGGCCCCCAATCTCGTAAGTCCCAGCCGCATTCGCCCTCCCGGAGCGGATCGTCACGGCCTCCGCAAGCCGGACGCGAGGCCGCGCGCGAATCCGATCCTCCGCCGCTCGCGGCGGCTGGGCTCGGGCGCCGGAAACGATTGCAGGGCGGCGCAGCGGGGCTCCAGCGTGGCCGGAAAGTCCTGCCAGCGGTGCGCGAAGGTGCGGCGCGGGCCTGTGCGCGCCCAAGGCGACCGCCCCGTCCTGCTCCGTCCTACAATGTCCCCGAGCATCACTCCACGCCGGAGTCCGCCCAACTCGCTCCCCCCCAGCCCGTTTCCCTCAGCCCGCTTTCCCGGCCCGCCGCCATGACGATCAGCCCCATCCCGGAAATTCTCGACGAGCTGCGCCGTGGCCGCATGGTGATCCTCGTCGACGACCCGGGCCGCGAAAACGAGGGCGACCTCGCCTGCTTGGCCGAGTTCGTCACGCCGGAGCTGGTCAACTTCATGGCGCGCGAGGCCCGCGGGCTGATCTGCATGCCGATGACGGGCGAGCTGTGCGACCAACTCGGGCTCGAGATGCAAGTGCAGGACAACAAGAGCCGCATGGGCACCGGCTTCACGGTCTCGATCGAGGCCGCGAGTGGCGTGACGACCGGCATCAGCGCCGCCGACCGCGCGCACACGATCCGCACCGCGGCCGAGCGCGGCGCGACGTCGAGCGATCTCGTCAGCCCCGGCCACATCTTTCCGCTGCGCGCGCGCGAAGGCGGCGTGCTCGTGCGCGGCGGCCAGACCGAAGGCATGGTCGACCTCGCGCGGCTGTGCGGAGCGCGGCCGGCCGGCGTGATCTGCGAGATCATGAACGACGACGGCACGATGGCGCGCATGCCGGAGCTCGAGACCTTCGCGCGCAAGCACGGCCTCAAGATCTGCACCATCGCCGACCTGATCGCGTGGCGCCGCCAGCACGAGCGCCTGATCGAGCCGCTGCAGATGGACCTGCCGATGCCCACGCGCTACGGCACCTTCATGGCGCACATGTTCCGCTCGAAGATCGACGGCAAGGAGCACGTCGCGCTCACCGTCGGCATGCCCGGCCCCGGCCTCGACGGCCCGCGCGCGGAGATCGACGGGCCCGTGACGGTGCGCGTGCACTCCGAGTGTTTGACGGGCGACGTGTTCCACTCGCTGCGCTGTGATTGCGGGCTGCAGCTCGACGCGGCGCTCGAGATCCTCGGGCGCGAGCCGCGCGGCGTGCTCGTCTACATGCGGCAAGAAGGCCGCGGCATCGGGCTGGA
>VGZD01000176.1 GCA_016872715.1 Planctomycetota bacterium | reverse complement strand
GGAGGCGGTCGGCGTCGACCGCGAGAGGGAGGTTCGCCGCGGCTGGGCGATCCGTCAAGTGGTCCACCAGAGCCCAGATCGGGCCTTGGTGGCGGGCTGGCGAGGCGTTCGGGGCCCGCTGGGGCGGAGGTGCGGGCGCTGTGGATACGACCGGGCCTGCCGGCCGGCGCGGGTCGCGGGCGAGGAGCGGGCTGGATGTGGTGAAGGGCGCCGGCTCAGGCGAAGTCGAGCAGCTCGGGCGAGCGGGCGGGTGCGGGGCGTGGAGGCTCGGTGGGGTGGCCGAGATGCGCGAGGATCTTGCGCACGACGGGTGGGGCGGTGAGCAGGGCGATCAGGCGACGGGGAGCGCCGCAGTGCGGGCAGGTGAGGACGTCGAGGGCGAAGACGCGGCGCAGGAGCTCCGCCCAGGTCGAGCGCGACGAGCGCGAGCGGGCGGAGTTGCTGGGCGCGGTGGATGAGGCGGGAGCGAGAGCGGCGCAAGAGGGCGCGGCGGGGGCGGTGGTGCGCTTGGGCACGACGAGATCGCGCCAGGCGGAGGCCGGCGCGAGCACGCCGTGGTAGGTGAGCTGGTGGGCGCGTGGAGAGGGAACGAGTGCCGCCAGCCGCTCGATGAAAGTCAGCGGATCGAAGGAGACGGCCGATGTGCCGTCGCGCCAGTGGCGTTTGAGGCCGTAGATGACTCGGCCGTCCGGTGCGAGCGCGAGACGCTGCGTCGCGAGCCGACGGCGTCGACGACGAGCGCGTGGCCCTCACCGCAGTGATGTACCCGCAGCCGTTCGGCATCGAGGCCGAGTGGAACTGGGGTCGCGGTCCCGAGCTCGCGAGCAACTACGCGAGCGTCGAGGTCGAGTCGCTGCAGGGTGGCTACGTGCAGTTCAACTACTTGCTCGACACCTCCAAGGGCAACGTGTTCCCGTTCGTGCGCTGGCACTACTTCGACGGCGCGCGCAAGTTCGCTCGCAATGCGCCGTGGGACGAGGTCAACGAACTCGATCTCGGCTTCGAGTGGTCGCCGTGGCCCGAACTCGAGCTCTCGGTGATGTACACCCACACGTTCGACCGCACCAACACGGCCACCGCACCGTACGACAAGGTCGAGGGCGAGGACCGCGTCGGCTTCCAGGTCCAGTGGAACTACTGAGATCGGGCTGGGTCGCAGTGCGCACGGAGGCGCGGCACCCTCCTTGCTAGAACGTGGGACTCCACGGACGCGGATCGGCCGCGCCGCGGGTCCCACGCCGCATGAATCGACTCCTTCTCGGCGCCTGCGCTCTCGCGGGCCTCGTCTTCGCCAGCGCCTGCTCCTCGAGTCCGAGCGCGCACCAGCCGCTCCTGCATCAAGAACAGTGGCCGCTCGAGCGCCAGAACTTCGCCTACCGCTGGCTCGACATCACGGAAGAGGTCGCGGCGCGAGATGTGGAGCGCGAGGGAGCGCGGCCGCCGGTGCTCTCGCGCCAGATGGCGGTGTGGGCAACGGCGATGTTCGACGCATGGGCGGCTTACGACGCGCGCGCGGTCGGCTCGCGACTGGGCGGTTCATTGCGGCGACCCGAGCAGGAACGCACGGAGACGAACAAGAACGAGGCGATCAGCTACGCGAGCTATCGCGCCTTGGTCGCGATGTATCCGAGCGACGAGGCGTGGCTTTCGCTGCGCATGCGCGAGCTGGGCTTCGACCCGCTCGACACGTCGCTGGATCCCGCGACGGCGCGCGGCGTCGGCAACCTCGCCGCGCAGGCGGTGCTCGAGTACCGCCGCCACGATGGCTCGAACCAGCACGGCGACCTGCCCGGCTCGAACGGCAAGCCCTACTCGGACTGGACCGGCTACGAGCCGGTCAACACGGCAGACACGATCGTCGATCCCGATCGCTGGCAGCCGATCACGTTCACGCGCCCCGACGGCACCAAGTTCACGCCGGGCTACCTCACGCCGCACTGGGGCGAGGTGAAGCCGTTCGTGCTCGAGAACGGGGCACAATTCCGCCCTCCGCCGCCGCCGACGACGCGCACGGACGATGCGCGGCTGCGCGCACAGGTCGATCAGGTGATCGCGTACAACCGCTCGCTCACTCCGCGCCAGAAGGCGATCGTCGAGTTCATGCGCGATGGGCCACGTTCGACGGGACAGAGCGGGCACTGGCTGCGATTCGCGCAGGACGTTTCGCGCCGCGACGGGCACTCGCTCGACGAGGACGTGAAGCTCTACTTCGTCGTCGCGAACACCGCCTTCGACGCGTTCATCTCGTGCTGGGAGACCAAGCGCACGTACGACACATCGCGGCCGTGGACGCTGGTGCGCCACTACTACAAGGGCCAGCGCGTGCCGAGCTGGGCCGGTCCGCAGGGTGGCGTGATCGAGGTGCCCGCGGAGGAGTGGCACCCCTACTCGCCCTACGTGTTCATCACGCCGCCGTTCCCCGGCTACACGAGCGGCCACGCGACCGTCAGCGGGGCGTGCGCGAAGATGCTCGAGCTCTTCACCGGCAGCGACCATTACGGCGCCATCGAGCGGCGCAGCTGCTGCGAGCTGACGGAGGTCGACGCGGGCCCGCGTGTCACGCTCGACCTGCCGACATTCTCCGGCACGGCGGAGATGGCGGCGTGGTCGCGCGCGCTCGGCGGCTACCACATCCCGCTCGACAACGACGTTGGGCTCGAGGTCGGACGCAAGCTCGCGACGTGGAGCTGGCCGCGTTACCAGGCCTACTTCGACGGGACGGCGAAGCCGCGCTGACGCGGACTCCCTAGGGGCGGCTCGTAGAAGGAACGCGCCGGGCGCAGGCGGCGAGCACTCGGCAGGGCCGCAGGGCGCGGCACGGGCCTTGCCCCGCCGCGGCGAGCCCCCTCCCGTCCAGCCCCCGCGCGCGGCCCCCGCCGCTATCCGGAGACGTCCCCGCATGCTTCGCACCCTCCGCGGCGCCGCAGCCCTTGCCGTGACCCTGCTCGCTCTCGGCCATGTCGCCTTCGGGCAGGCCCAGCCGATGCCATCGACCCCCGAGCTGCCGGGCTACAAGCTGTTGAGGCAGGACGAGGACTGGTCGAGGTTCGTCGCGACCGAGGGCGGCGACACGTTCGACCCTCTCAAGCACATCGCGCTCGGCGACTCGCGCTGGCTGTCGGTGGGCGGCCGCATCGAGGCGCGCGAGGAGATCTGGGACGGCTTCGGGTTCGGCGGGACGGCCCCTACCGGCGCGAGCCGGGCCAACAGCGACAACTTCGCCGTCTCGCGCATGCTCGCGCACGCCGACCTGACCGTCGGCGAGCACCTGCGCGCGTACCTCGAGCTGATGACTGCGCAATGCACCGAGCGCGACCTGCAGGGCGGCGAGCGCATCACCGACGTCGACACGTTCGAGTTCCAGCAGGCGTGGTTCGACCTCAAGACCAAGCTCGGAGACGACAAGCTGCGCCTGCGCTCGGGCCGCCAGAGCTTCGGCTTCGGCAACCAGCGGCTGGTCAGCTCGCTGCCGTGGGCGAACACGCTCAACCGCTGGGATGGCTTCACGGCGCTGTGGAACCACGGGAGCTGGGCGGTCAACGGCCTGCTCACGTGGTACGTGCCGGTCGACAGGACGGAGACCAACACGCCCGACGACGAGAAGTCGCTCTACGGCATCTACGCGACGCGCGCGCCGCAGCCGGGCGGCACGGGGCTCGACCTGTACCTGCTCGGCAACACGCGCCCGGACATCGCGATCAACGGAACGGCGATCGGCGACGAGCGTCGCCACACGCTCGGCGGACGCAGCTGGGGCGCCTTCGCCGAGCGCGGCGACTGGGAAGTCGAAGGTGGCTGGCAGACCGGCGAGGTCGGCGACGCGGACGTGAACGCCTGGTTCCTGTCCGGCGTCGCGGGCTGGAAGCCCGAGGTCGAGTCGCTGTCGCCCCGCATCTTCGTGGGCATCGACCTCGCCAGCGGCGACCGGAAGCCGGGCGGCGACGTCGAGACGTTCCACCAGCTCTGGGGATAGGAACTCCAAGCGGATGACATCCGCCGGAGGCGGTCGGCGTCGACCGCGAGAGGGAGGTTCGCCGCGGCTGGGCGATCCGTCAAGTGGTCCACCAGAGCCCAGATCGGGCCTTGGTGGCGGGCTGGCGAGGCGTTCGGGGCCCGCTGGGGCGGTGGTGCGGGC
>VGZD01000175.1 GCA_016872715.1 Planctomycetota bacterium | reverse complement strand
TAGCGCGAGCAAGTCCGGCTGCGCGTAGGGAGAGCGCTCGTCCGCGAAGGGCTCTTCGAGAATCACGTGGCCATTGCCGACGTACAGATCGAGGTCCCCGTCGTGATCGAAGTCCGCCAGACCGCATCCGAAGCCCGTGTCGGCGATCGAGGAAGCCGACAGTCCAGCCGGAGCGGTGCGATCGACGAAGCCGCGGCCGCTCCAGCGAAACAGCACGTGCCCCTGCCCGCGCAAGTGCGTGATGAACAGGTCGAGGTCGCCGTCTTCCTCGTAGTCGAACGCCGACACGCCCATGCCCGACTCGGCCTCCCCGCGGCTGGAGAGCGCACAGCCCAGAGCGAGCGCGCGGTCGCGAAAGCGCCCGTCGGCGCCTTGCACCCACAACTGGTTGGGCAGCATGTCGTTCGCCACGAACAGGTCGACGCGCCCGTCGCCGTCGAAGTCCGCGGCGGTCACGCCGAGCCCGTTGCCGAACGCCTCGCCCAGACCAGCCGCGAGCGTGACGTTCTCGAAACGTCCGTCGCCGACGTTGCGGTAGAGCGTGTCGCGCGCGGGCGCTCCGTAGTTGTTCGGGTGGCAGTAGTCGCGACGCCCCGTGCGAAAGTAGCACTCGAGCTCGCGCTCGCTCTCCCAGCGCAGGTAGTTGGCGACGAACAGGTCGAGCTTGCCGTCGCCGTCGTAGTCGACGAACGCGGCGCTCGTGCTCCAGGAGCTCTCGCCGACGCCCGCGCGAACGGTCACGTCGCGGAACGTGCCGTCGCCCTCGTTGCGCCACAGCGTGTTCGGACCGACGTTCGTGACGTACAGGTCGACGTCGCCATCCGAGTCGAAGTCGCCCGCGCACGCGCCCATCCCATAGGCGTGCTCGCTCAGGCCAGCGCGCTCGGTGACGTCGCGAAAGTAGCCGCGCCCGTCGTTCTCGAACAGTCGGTCGCTCGGAGAGCCCGCGGGGTCGAGCAGATCCCCGGACTGCACGCAAAACACGTCGAGGTCACCATCGCGGTCGAAGTCGAGCAGCGCGAGCCCGGCGCCCATGATCTCCGGAAAATGGTGGCGCCGCTTGGGTGCATCGCGGTGCACGAAATCGAGTCCGCGTTCGCGCGCGCACTCGCGGAAGTACGTCCGCGCGGCAGCGACAGCCGTGCCGCCATCGGAGGTACCGCCATCGGAGGTGCCGCCATCGGGAGTGGCGCCCTCGAGAGTGCCGCGCGGAGTCGCGGGCGGCGCGTCGCCGCAGCCGACGAGAACGACGAGAACGACGAGCCCGAACGTCGCGGGCAGCGGATTCATCGCGCGAGCAGCTCCAGCACGGCGGCCTCGACCTGCGCGCGGTCAGGGTCCGCTGGCGCGAGCTCCCTCGTCTTCGCGAGCGCGGCGCGCGCCTCGTCGCCCTGGCGCGCGTCGGCCGCGGCCAATGCGAGCTGCGCGAACACGCGCCACTCCTGCGGCACGAGCTCGGCTTGCACGCGCGCGTGCTCGAGCGCCTCGTCGAACTTGCCGGCGCTCGTGCAGGCCTGCGCGAGCGCCTGTCGCAGCGCCGGATTGCGCGGATCGAGCTCGACGCCCCTGCGCAGTGCGGCTTCCGCATCCGGCGCGGACCCGAGGGCTTCGTGCGCGCGCGCCAACGCGAGCCAACTCGCCCCGTGGCTCGGCGACAGGTCCAGCGCGCGTTGAGCCGCCGCGCGAGCCTCGTCGGCGCGCCCGAGGGTCAAGAGACCGTTCGAGCGATTCACGTGCACGAGGAACTGGTCCGGCGCCAGCGCGAGCGCCTTGTCGTACCACGCGATCGCGTCGGCGGCGCGACCGAGCGAGAGGCAGGCATTCCCGGCGTTCATCGGAATGCGCGCATCCTTGGGAAACGCCGACGCGTGGCGCTCGAGCAGGGCGAGCGCCGCGTCGGGACGGCGTGCGTCGAGCAGGCCGGTCGCTCGCTGGACGATGCGCTCGAGGTCGAACTCATAGGCCTCGATGCGCTCGGAGAGTCGATCGCGCATGCGACGGCGAGCGCCGCCGCTGCCGAGGCGCGTCTCGCGCTCCGCATCCTCGAGGCGACCGAGTTCGCGGTAGCAGGAGCCGAGCAGGAAGCGCGCCGCGCGGTAGCGCGGGTCGCTCGCCACGACCTGCTCGAGCAGCGGCGCGGCGTCGGCCGCTCGGCCCGCGTCGAGCGCGAGTTGCGCGAGCCCGACGAGCGGCTCGACCGAGCCGGGCGCGGCGGACCGCGCCGCGCGATAGGCGGACTGCGCCGCCACCGCATCACCCGCTTCGTAGGCCAGATCGCCGAGTTGCTGCTGCAGCGGCGCGCATTGCACGTACATGCCCGCGGTGTCTCGGAGCAGCGTCAAGGCCTCGCCCTGCTGTCCGAGCGCGGCGTAGGCGTAGGATCCGTGCAGCACCCACATGGGGTCGCTCACGTCGAGGCTCGCGGCGGTTCCGTAGCACGAGAGGGCTTCGGCCCACAGGCCGTTGGCTTCGTAGAGCATGGCGAGCTCGCCATGGGCGCGCGCATCGGTCGCCGCGCTCTCGACCTGCGCCACCGCGCGCTGCACGGCCTCGCGCACACGCCGCGGCACCGCGTCCGGCGCGTCGAGGCGGCGCACCGGCGGTCGAGCGCTCGTCGGCAGACCGACCGGATTGGCCCCCCCTTTCCCCGCGTTCGAGCCACCGAGGGACGTCGGCGCGCCGTCGCCGCAGCCGCACGTCCCAAGTCCCGCGACGAGCGAGAGAGCAAATTGTGCGACCGAGACGCACAGCACGCGCGAGCGCGCTCCGACAGGGCCTTGAGGGGGCGTCGATTCCATGGCGTCGACTTCTCGTGGGTGGAGGATCCGCGCGCTCGACCAGCGGCGCTCGACCAGCGCGGCGCGGCCGAAACGCGCGCCGACGGTTACTTGTACGACTTCAGCCACGCCGTGAGGGCGGGGCCCGGGCAACGCGTCGAACCGAAGCTGTTGTGGGGGACGACGCGCTCGGCCGGAATGCGGTAGCGCGCGCGCAGGTCGTCGAGCAGCACTTGCAGCGACTTGCGCGCGGCGTCGGTCGGTCCGCGGCGCTCGAAATCGCCGAGCATGCAGATGCCGATGTTCTGGTGGTTGTTCGAGCCACCGGCGTGGGCTCCCTGCCACTGGAGTTCGCGGCCCTCGAAGATGCGGCCCGCCCCGTCGATCAGGAAGTGGTAGCCGATGTCGCCCCAGCGGTGCGTGGGGTCGTCCATGTGGTACTTCTGGATGATGCGCACGGTCGCGGCCGAGTCCTCGACCGAGCCGCCGCGCGGGTCGCTGGTGCTCTCGGCGGAGTGGTGCACCGTGATGCGACTCCAGCCACCCTTGAGCGGCGTCAGGTTGGAAACGCGCGGCGCGCGCGCGTTCCACTGCTTTCGTCCGAGGATCGCCAGTCCCGTGCCGGTGGGAGCCTGCGCCAGTCCAGCGGCCCCCTTGAGCCCGAGTTGGGCGCGATTGCGCGCTCCCGCCGAAACGGAGGAATCGGCGAGGATTTCCTCGAAGCCCTTGCGCGCGCTCTCGACGCGCATCTGCAGCGTCTCGCGCGGTGCGGCGGAAGAGTCGATGTCGCGGCGCGAGAACTGCAGCCGACCTTCGTTGAGCTGCAGCTTGGCTTCGATCACCAACTCGCGCGAGTGACGCCCCGCGTCGACCTCGAGCCACTGCTCGATCAGCTCGAGCTTGTGCCACGACATGGGCTCCTTGACCCAGCTCGGCGTGAGGGGCTCGGCGATCGGCGGCGGCTCCTCGACGGGCTTGCGCGGCACGCTGGGGCAGGCGCAGAGGGGAAGCAGGGCGAGCGCGGCGCACAGACTGTGCACGAGACCACAGGGGCGCCGCGCCAAAACCGCGAACCGGTCGGCACGGGGGAACGAACGCTGCATGCGCTGGGTGTACATTAGGCGCTGCGGCGGGGCAACGAACTCGCGTCAATCCTCGCTCCGGTCCATGTTCAAGCTCCATCTCGCCGCCCGCTGGCTGGCAGCGCGCCTCGCGCTGGCCGCCGTCCTCGGGAGCGCGCCCGCGCGGCCGCTGTGCGCCGATCCGCGTCAGGATGCCCGCGCTGCGCAGACCGAGGCGGAGCTCGCGCTCGAGCGCCACGACCTCGACCGGCGGCGGCGGCGCGGCGACCGCGCGGCGCTCGCGGAGATCGCCGAGTGGGCGGCCGAGGAGCCGCGGGACGCCCGCTTGGCGGTGCTCCACGGCCTCGCCCTGTCGGACGCGGGACGCTGGAAGGAGGCGCGCGAGGCGGCCGAGCGGGCTTGCGCGTCGGCGC
>VGZD01000174.1 GCA_016872715.1 Planctomycetota bacterium | reverse complement strand
GCCGAGCAGCGCGCGGAACATGTCGCGCGCCGCCGCGTCGCGAAAACCGTACAGCGCGTGGCTGTCCTCGCGCACGACGAGGTGCGTCCACAGCCGCAACCGGCCGCTGGTCGGGAAGCTCGCGCCCGGCGGCACGAGCAGCTCGTAGCCGACGCCGCGCACATCGAGCACGATGCGCGCCGCCGAGCGCCCCGCGACGTCTCCTTCGAGGAAGTCGTACACCTGAGCGCGGGGCTACTTCTTCTTCGTGGCCTGCAGTTGCACGCCGAACTCCGCGAGCTTGCGCTTGAGCTCGAGCAGCGAGGTCTGGCCGAAGTTGGGCATCGAGAGCAGCTCGTCCTCGCAGTGGGCGAGGATGTCGCCGAGCGTCAGGCAGGCGAGGTTCTCGACCGCGCGGCGCACGCGGATCGAGAGGTCGAGCTTGCTGACCGGCGTGTTGAGCACTTCCGTGTTCTCGTTGCTGCCCGCGCGCGGGCGCACCGCGGCCTCGATCGAGGCCACCGCATCTTCGTGCTTCATGCCCAGACGCAGGCTCTTGGAGTTCAGGATCTCCTTGATCTCGTTGAGCGACGTCTCGCCGAAATTCTTGTACGAGAGCAGCTCGGGCTCGGTCAGCCGCACGAGGTCGCCGAGCGTGACGATGTTCATCTTGTTGAGGCAGTTGCGCGCGCGCACCGACAGCTCGAAGTCGGTGATCGGCGTCTTGAGGATCTGGTTCAAGCGATCCTCCTTGCGCTCGAGATCCTCGTCGTAGTGCATGTCGATCCCCGAGCGCGCGTCCTCGAGATACAGGCGCGCGCGGACGTTGGTCGGGTCGTTGCGTGCGATGACGTCGTAGCAGGCGGCGGCCTCCTGATGGCGTCCGAGGTCCTCGTAGAGCACGCCGAGGTTGAACATCACGTTGCGGTCGATGGGGAGCATCGACGCGAGCGACTGGTAGGCCTGCAGGGCGAGCTCGTCGAGGCCGTAGCGCTCGGCGAGCGCGGCGAAGCGCGCGAGGTTGGTGCGGTGCGAGGGGTCGATCTCGCGCGCGGCGGCGTACAGGTCGAGTGCGGCCTCCGGCGAGCGGCGCAGCTCGGCGAGGCGGCCGCGCAGGTAGCTGCACTCGGCGCTGGCGGCGAACGACGGCGGCGCGCTGTCGAGCTCGCGCTCGAGCGTGTTGGCCGCGGCCTCGTGGTCGCCGTTGTGCAGGTCGAGCTCGAGCTGCGCTTCGAGGCGGTTGCCGCGCGGGCGCGGCTCCTGTGGGTACTGGCTCGAGAGGCGCTCGAAGATGGCGTGGGCGTCGGCCCAGCGCGCGATCGACATCAGCGCGCTGCCGCGCGTGAAGGCCGCGACGACGTCGGTGCGCTCGAAGCTCTCCAACTGCGCGGCGCAGGCGTCATAACGCGCCACCATCCACAGGCCCAAGCCCTTGCGGCGACCCTCCTCACCGGCGCTGGAGAGGGCCTCGACCATGCGCGAGAACGTCTCGACGCTCGCGCGCGAGCGGTACACCTCCGAGCGCGCTTGGACCAGCGTCGTGAAGTTGGGGATCGAAGCGCTCTTGAGCTCGAAGGCCTCGGGGATGTCCGACATCTCGACAGTGCTGGAGGTCATGGGCAGGGGTGGGGGATGGGTTCGCGGGCGCCGTGGGGCCTTGGATGCGCGTGTCGGCCAGAGGTGCCGACGGGTTTGCAAGGACGCACCATCGCTTGGGGGCGTTGGAAGGGCCGAGCAGAATACAGGTGCGCGGCGCGGGGCGTCAACTTGGCCCGCCCGCACCGCTCGGGGCCTTGCAGCGGCGCTCGCGCCGCGTTCCCCTGCGCGGCATGAAGTGCGTCTTTTGCCGCATCGCCGAGGGGACCGCTCCGGCGCGGGTCGTGTTCGAGAGCCCGCGCGTGCTCGCCTTCGAGGACCTCCACCCGCAGGCGCCCGTGCACGTGCTCGTGGTGCCGCGGGAGCACGTCGAGTCGCTGTGGGAGCTCGAGGACGCAGGACTCGCCGGCGAGCTGCTGCTCGCGGCGGCGGAGGTCGCGCGGCGCAAGGGACTCGAGCGCGGCTTCCGCGTGCTCACCAACGCGCGCGGCGACGGAGGTCAGGAGGTCGCGCACTTGCACCTGCACGTCGTCGGAGGCCGGCGACTGGGTCGGATGCTGCCGAGCTGAGCGCGCGCGCCGCGCGAGAATTTCCGCAGCAGGTGCTTGAATCGCGCGCACGCATTTCGGATGAGAGTGCGACGCGCGGTGGGATGCGCGTCCGAGGGGAAGCATGGACAAGTTCGTGATCGAGGGTGGGCGCAAGCTGCAGGGCAGCGTGCGCGTTTCGGGTTCGAAGAATGCGGTGCTTCCGGTGCTCGCGGCGACGCTGCTCACCGACGAGCCCGTGGTGATTCCCAATGCGCCCGACGTCTCCGACGTGCGGCAGATGCTGCGGGTGCTCGAGGGGCTCGGCTCGAAGTGCGAGCGCTCGCGCGAAGGCGTGCTCACCGTGCGCTCGGCCAGAGTTCCGCACAACGAGGCGGGCTGGGACTGCGTGCGCAAGATGCGCGGCTCGGTCGCGGTGCTCGGGCCCGTCCTCGCCCGCACGCAGTACGCGCGCGTCAGCCTCCCCGGCGGCTGCGTCATCGGCGTGCGCCCCGTCGATCTGCACGTCAAGGGCATGCGCGCGCTCGGTGCGAAGGTCGAGCTCGACGGCGGCGACATCATCGCCACCGCGACCGGCGGCCTGCGCGGCGCGGAAATGTACTTGGGCGGCGCGCAGGGCCCGACCGTGCTCGGCACCGCCAACGTGATGATGGCCGCGACGCTCGCCAAGGGCCGCACCGTGATCCACGGCGCCGCCTGCGAGCCGGAAGTCGTCGACCTCGGCGAGTGCCTCAACAAAATGGGCGCCCGCATCACGGGCTTGGGCTCGCCGCGCATCGAGATCGAGGGCGTCGACCGGCTGCACGGCTGCACGCACGAGGTGATCCCCGACCGCATCGAGGCGGGCACGCTCGTGATCGCCGGAGCGATGACGGGCAGCAAGATCCGCGTCGAGGGCTGCCGCCCCGACCACCTGATGATCCTGCTCGAACGCCTGCGCGAGGCGGAGCTGCCGCACCACTTCGGCTCGGACTGGATCGAGACCATGGCCTTCGACCAGCGCAAGAAGCGCGCGAAGCCCACCGACGTGACGACCCTGCCGCACCCGGCCTTCCCGACCGACCTGCAGGCCCAGTGGATGGCGCTGATGACCACCGCCGACGGCATGAGCCTCGTGACGGAGACGATTTTCACCGATCGCTACATGCACGTCGCCGAGCTGATGCGCATGGGCGCCAACATCCGGCGTCAGGGCGCGAGCGCGATCGTGCTGGGGCCCGCGAACTTGAAGGGCACGCAGGTGATGGCTTCCGACCTGCGCGCGTCCGCGGCGCTGGTGCTCGCCGGCCTGGTCGCCGAGGGCACGACCGAGGTGCACCGCGTGTACCACATCGACCGCGGCTACGCGCGCATCGAGCAACGCCTCGCCGAGCTCGGCGCGAGCATCGCGCGCATCGACGACGATCCGGACGCGATCGCGACGGACACGGCGCCGTCGAACGAAACGCTCGTGCCGAGGAGGCCGGCGGCGCTCCCCAGTCCCGTGGCGAGCGCGGCCGCGCCGGGCGTGAAGTCGAGCCCGCTCGGCAAGCCCAAGCCCGCGCGCTCCTCCGCGACCAAGGCCAAGGCCGCGCGCCGCTAGGGCGCACTCGCCACCCATGACCGACGCGAGCGCTGGCGGTCCTCCGTTCGAGCCGGGCGACGGCGACCCGTACCGCGCGCCGCAATCGGGGCCCGCGCGGGATCCTTCGCAGGGCGGCGGGAGAGCGGCCCAACCCCTCGATTGGGAACCGTTCGACGCGCTGCGCTTTGGCGTCGACGCGCTCAGGCGCTATCCGATCGCGATTCTCGCCGCCTTCGTCGCGTCGCTCGTGGGTTCGCTCGTGGGTTCGCTCGTCGGCGCCATCGGCGGCGTCACGCAGAACCTCCTCGGCATGCGAGGCGACGAGTGGCTGACGACGCTCGGCTGGATCGTCTACGGCGTCAGCGTCCTGCTCAACATCCCGCTCGCCGCGTGGATGGCGCTCGGGCAGGCGCGCTACGGCCTCGCGCTGGCGAGCGGCGAGCGCCCCGAGCTCTCCGTGCTCTTCCGCGCCGAGGGCCTGCTCGCCGCGATTGCCGTGCAGTGCATGTACATCTTCGGCGGCCTGCTGATCTTCGGCGTGTGTTTCTTGCCGGCGATCCAATTGGTGTGGGAGCAGTGGCCCGCTCCGGGCCTCGATGCCCTGCTCGCCGCGGGGGCGGGCGCGCTCGTGTCCACTCCGATCGCGCTCTACCTCGCCACGCGCGTCTGCCTCGCCAATTGCGCCATCGCGGAGCGCGGCGTGGGGGCCTTCGATGCCCTGTCGGAGTCGTGGCGCATGACGAGCGG
>VGZD01000173.1 GCA_016872715.1 Planctomycetota bacterium | reverse complement strand
GCACCCGCGCCCGCGCTCAGTGCGCCCGCCGTCGCGACGCCCGCCGTCGCGACGCCGATCGTTGCCACGCCTGTCGCGGCGGCGCCCGCTGTCGGCTCGTTCCTCGTCACGACCGTCGGCCTCGAGCCGACGACCAGCGACGACATGATGCTCTACACGTGGAAGGCCGGCGATTCCTTCAAGTCGCTCGCGCAGACCTTCTACGGCACGACGATGTACATCGCGCGCCTGCGCGCCGCGAACGAAGGCCTCGATGACACCAAGCTCGCCGCGGGCACGCGCGTGCTCGTTCCCGTCAGGGCCGCGCTGAACGAAGTGCGCGCGGCGGGCACGCTCGCCGTTCCCGCAGCGGGCGCAGCTCCGGGCGCCGCGGTCGCCTGGACCGGCGGCCCCTACAAGATCAAGAAGGGCGACGTGCTCGGCACGATCTCGCAGACGGTCTACGGCAGCGCGAAGCACTGGCGGCGCATCTACGGGCGGCGCATCTACGACGCCAACAAGGACCTCATCGGTTCCAACCCGAACAACCTCAAGGTCGGCATGGAGCTGCGCATTCCCGAGCTGAAGTGAGCGCCCGCGCGCTGCCGCGCGCGATCTGACTTCCAGCAACGACGCGGGCCGGCGAGGAAACTCGCCGGCCCGCGCTGCCTTGGCTGCGCGAGCGCGCGCGTCTCACTTGAGGCCGTAGCGCTCGAGCTTCTTGTAGAGGTGCGAGCGCTGCATGCCGAGCAGCTCGGCGGTGCGCTTGACGTTGCCTTCGTTCTCCGCGAGCTTGCGCCGGAAGAACTCGGCCTCGCTGCGGTCCTTGAATTCCTCGAACGTCGCGGCGGAAAACGCGTCGTGAGGGCGGCTGGTGCGGCCGCGCATCGCGCCGCCGGCGCCGTTCTCCAAGATGCGCTCGAGATCGGCGCGCGCGAGCATCGGACCGTCCGCGAGCACGCACGCGCCCTCGAGCAAGTTGCGCAGCTCGCGCACGTTGCCCGGGAATTCGAGCGTGGCGAGCAGCTCCTGCGCATCGGGCGCGAGCGCGTGCGGCGCGCGACCGACGCGCGCGGCGAGCTCGCGCAGGAAGTGGCTCGCGAGCGCGGCGATGTCCTCGCGGCGCTCGCGCAGCGGCGCGACGCGCAGCGGCACCACGTTGAGCCGATAGAAGAGGTCCATGCGAAACAGCTTGGCTTCGACCGCGGCCGCGAGGTCGGCGTTCGTCGCGGCCACGATGCGAATGTCGACGGGCACCGGGCGTGATCCGCCGACGCGCGTGACCTCGCGCGTCTCGAGCGCGCGCAGCACCTTGGCCTGGGCGGGCAGCGGCATGTCGCCGATCTCGTCGAGGAACAGCGTGCCGCCGTGCGCGAGCTCGAAGTGGCCCGTGCGGCGCTCGAACGCGCCGGTGAAGCTGCCTTTCTCGTGGCCGAACAGCTCCGATTCGATCAACTCGGAGGGAATCGCCGCGCAGTTGACGGTCACGAAGGCCGCGGCCGCGCGCGCGCTCTCGAGGTGGATCTGGCGCGCGACGACTTCCTTGCCCGAGCCATTCTCGCCGCTGATGAGCACCGAGGCATCGCTGCGCGCGACGCGCGCGACCTGCTCGCGCAGCGCGCACATGGCCCCGCTCGTGCCGACGAGCCGCCACGGTTCGCCCAGCCGCGTGCGCAGCTCGGCGTTTTCCACGGCCAGTCGGCGCTCGCGCAGTGCGTTTCTGAGCGAAACGACGACGCGGTTGTGCTCGAGCGGCTTCTCGAGGAAGTCCACGGCGCCGCGGCGCAGCGCATCGACGGCGGTGGCGATGTCGCCGTGTCCGCTGATCATGATCACGCTGGGCGCGCCGATGTGTTCGGCGAGGCGGTCGAGCAGTCCGGGCCCGTCGAGCCGCGGCATTTTCACGTCGCACAGCACGAGGTCCGCTGCGCGTCCCGACTGCGCCTCGCGTCCGATGCGCGCGAGCGCTTCCTCGCCGTCCTTGGCGGTCCAGACCTCGAAGCCCTCGTACTGGAGCATCATCTCCAGCGACAGGCGGATGTCGCCGTCGTCGTCGACGACCAGCACGGTTGCACGATCGCGAGCCATGGCGCAAGCCTAGCAGCCCTCCGCTCTCGCGCGATCGAGATGGCGTTCGAGCGCGCGCTGCGCGGTAGGACGTGAGCGAACGACGCGCACGCTGGGCCGCGCTATCCTCCGCGCAGCCCATGGAGCTCTCGCCGCATCCGCTCGACACGCTGCGCGCACGCCTCGCCGATGGTTCGGCGGGCGTGGCGGGTGTGCTCTCGGGCACCTCGGCGGATGGCATCGACGTCGCGCTCGTGCGCTTCGAGCCCGCGAGTGCCGCGCGTCCGCTCGGAACGCCGCGGCTGGTTGCGTTTCGCACGAGCGCCTATCCGCCCGCGCTGCGCGCGGCGGTGCGCTCCGTGCTCGACGGCGGGACGCTCGGCCTGCGCGAGAGCGCGTTGCTCTCGCGCGATCTCGGCCGCGCCTTCGGCCGCGCGGCGCGAGACTTGGCCGCGCAGCAGCGCTTCGCGCTCGATCTCGTGGGAAGTCACGGCCAGACCGTGTGGCATCACGACGGCCGCGAGAGTTCCGGCGCCGCGACGGCGCAGCTCGGCGACGGAGATTTCGTGGCCGAGGAAGCCGGCTGCACGGTCGCGAGCGATTTTCGCCAGCGCGACATCGCCGCCGGTGGCGAGGGCGCTCCGGTGTCCGCGCTCGCCGACGAGCTGGTGTTCGCCGACCTGCCGCGGCCCGCGGCGATCCTCAATCTCGGCGGCATGGCGAACCTGACGCTGCTGTCCGACGATGCGCGCGAGGATGCGCGCGCCTTCGACACCGGGCCGGCGAATGCGCTGCTCGACGGGCTCGCGCGGCGCCTGCTCGGAGCGCCCTACGACGAGGGCGGCGCGGCGGCGATGGCGGGCACGGCGCACGCGGGGCTGCTCGCGGAGCTCGCCGCGCACGAATTTCTGCGCCGTGCGCCGCCCAAGAGCACGGGTCGCGACACCTTCGGCGAGGCGTGGGTCGACGGCATCGTGGCGCGCGCGAGAGAACTCGGGCTCGCGCGCAAGGAAGACCTGCTCGCGACGGCGGCGGAGTTCGTGGCGGCGTCGGTCGCGCATGCGCTGCGCGAGTTCGGCCCACGCTCGCAGTGGCTCGTCGTGTGCGGCGGGGGCGTACACCACCAGCGCGTGATGAACGCGCTCGCGCTGCGCTGTCCGCAGCCCGTCGCATCGGGCGCGGATTTCGGTGTCGATCCCGACGCGCGCGAGGCGCTCGTGTTCGCCACGCTCGCGGCGCGTTGCGCGCTCGCGCTGCCGGTGACTCGCACGAGCGCGACCGGTGCGCGCCCGGGGCGCACGCTCGGAAAGCTCTCCTGGTCGGCGCACCCGCCGCGCTAGCACGCACATGTCGGACACGCGGACGATCGAGGCTTGGGTGGGGGCCGTCCTCGCGCCGGAAGTGCGCGTGGCGGGAACCATCGCGAGCGCGAGCGAAGTGGTGCCCTCGCGCGGCTATCTCCAGCGCTTTCCGCCGGCCCTGCTGACCGCCTTCGGGCGCACGCCCGAGGGAGCGGGCGAGCTCGCGCCGCTGATCGCGCGCGTGCGCGCGACCTGCGCCGAGCTCGGGATCCGGCCGCCGGCCGTGGCCGTCGATCTCGAGCAGGGCGCCGGACTGCATTTTCGCGGTGCGACTCGCCTGCCGCCCGCGCTCGCGCTGGCCTCCGCCGCACTCGCGGGCGAGCGCGAGGAGCTGGACTGGATTTGGGCCGCGGGAGAGCTGACGGCGCGCGAGGCGCGCGCGCAGGGGGCCGAATTGGTGCTCGCGCCGGTCGCCGACGTCAACACGGAGCGCACCAACCCGATCATCGCCACGCGCAGCTTCGGCGACCGCCCCGAGCAAGCCGCCGAACGCGCGCTCGCGTTCTCGATGGGCCTGCGCGCGGGCGGCGCGGGCAGCTGCGCCAAGCACTTTCCCGGCCACGGCGACACGGTGCGCGACTCGCACGTCGAGCTGCCGAGCGTGCCCGCGAGCGCGGCGGTGCTGCGCGAGCGCGAGCTAGCGCCGTTTCGTCGGCTCGTCGAGCAGGGCGTCGACTGCGTGATGGTCGCGCACCTCGACGTGCCCGCGCTGACGGGCGTGCGCGGCCTTCCGAGCACGCTCTCGCGCGGGGTGATCGAGACCACGCTGCGCGGCGAGCTCGGGTTTCGCGGCACGGTCGTGAGCGACGCGATGAACATGGGCGCGCTCGAGCGCTTCGAGCCGCGCTACGTGCGCGCGCTCGCGGCCGGCTGCGACGTGCTCCTGTGTCCGCACGATCCGCAGACCGCGGCGGTGGAGCTGCTCGCACACGTCGGCGGCCCGCTGCTCTCGCTCGAGCGCCTCGAACAGGCCGCTGCGCGCGCGCTCGCGCTGCGCGAGCGGTTGCGTTCCAACGCCAGCGCGCCCTATCCGGCGGCGGACGCCCGCGCGCTCGCGCAGCGCCTCGCGCAGCGCGCCTTGCGCCGCTC
>VGZD01000172.1 GCA_016872715.1 Planctomycetota bacterium | reverse complement strand
GGCCACGGCCCGTTCGAGCGAAACTACGAACGAAGCGCCGCTTGCCTCGTCACCGGCAGGTAACGGGCTAACGCGTCTGACTCTCGAGCCCGCCAATGCAGACCTCGAATCAAGCTGCCCTACGGAGCTTTCTTCGGGCGCGAGAAGCTCTCAGCGATCTTGCGGGTCGCTCCAGCTGACGCGCATCCAAGAGGGCGTGCGTCCACGACCGCGGCGCGCCATCAAGGACTGGGCGTGAATTTCAGCCCGTTGGTGAGCCCGATGTTCTGCGGCGCGGCTGCAGTCGGGTCTAGGCTCCAATACTGACCGTGGAGCGTCACGCCCGGCGCGAGCGCGAGCGCGAGCATGTAGTCGCGTGCGAAGTGGAACGAATAAGACCCGCTGCACGGTCCGCTGAGCTCGGGTGCGGAGTCTTGGCTGGGCGTGCGCGCGATCGGCTGACGCACGCAGAGGTAGCCGCCGCCGAAGGGAACTGCGGCGGACTGCGCGCTCCAGAAGAACAGGCCGCGCCGATCGCCGCGCACGCCGGTGGCGGTGACGAAGAACGCGTCGAAGCCCGTGAACGAGGGCGCGCCGCTCGCGCCTATGGCGGGAACGCACCCGGCCGAGTTGACCTTCGCTGTGCAGTAGGTCGTGACCGGCAGCGTCGTGGCGCTGCGGTCGCGAGCGAACACGTCGGGCGCGGCGTTCGTGTCGCCGGCCGCGAGGTTCGCCACCTCGCCATCGGCCTGGAACGCGGCCACGCGCCCGTCGTCGCTGATCGACCAACTGCGCATGCGCCCGAAAGCCTGGATGCCCGACGAGTTCAGGTTGACGCGCTCGGTCGTGCCCGCCAAGCGATCGCGAACGAAGATGTCGATGCTGCTGTTCGTGTCGCCCGGGCCCAGGTTGCTCGCCCAACTGTCGAACAGCACGAAGCGCGCGTCGTGCGACAGCGCGCCCTGTAGATCAAGGCCTGACCAGCTGTTGCCCGTCAGTCCGCTGCTCGACACGCTCACGATCGTCGTCTCGCCCAGAACGAGGTCGCGCAGATAGATCTGGGAGAAGACCGACGGCGGACCGGGAAGAAGCGTGGTGCTGTTCGATTGGAGCAACACGAAGCGCCCGTCGCCGGAGATGTCGAGTGCGAACGAGTTGCCGTTGCTCTGCAAGTTCGAGTGGCCGACGCTGGCTTGCAGTGTGACGCCGAGGGTGCGGTCGCGCACAAAGGCGTCGATTTGGTCATTGAGGTCCGTCGGCGCGAGGCGCGCGAGGCTCCAGAACGAAACGCGGCTGCCGTCCGCGCTGATGCGCGCGAAGGAGGACGAGTTGGGACTCTGCGCGCCACTCGAGTCCACGCTCACGCGTTCGGTCGCGCCACTCACGCAGTCGTGCACGAAGATATCGCGCACGTTGTTCGTATCACCGTTCACCAGGTTGGTCGCCAGGCTCTCGAAGCACACGAAGCGCCCGTCGCCGGAGAGGTCGATGGTGTAGGGCGAGTGGTGCGGCGGACCGTTGCCTTGAAACAACGAGGTAGCACTCGGACCGTCGGCTTGCGCGCCGCTCGACGAACGGCTCGCGCAGACCGTCGTGCCCAGCAAGCAGTCGCGCACGAACACGTCGCGCAAACCGTTGGTGTCGCCGGTCACCAGGTCGGTCGCGTCGCTGGCGAACGCAACGAAGCGTCCGTCGGCGCTGATGCGCGGCCCCAGGCTCGCGCCGTCGCCCGTCGCACCCGCCGCCGTGAGGCTCACGCACTCGAGCGCTCCGCTGGCGCGATCGTGAACGAACACGTCCTCGAGCCCATTGCCATCGTTCGCAGCGAAGCCAGTCGAGTTCGACTGGAACGCGACGAGCCGTCCGTCGCCCGAACAGCTTCCCAGCAGGCTCGTGCTCGAGCCCTGGACTCCGCGCGAGTCGACGCTCACGCGCGTCGTCGATTGTGCGAGAACTGCCGTTAACGAGAACGCTGCGACGAGAGTGATTTCGACCATGGTGAAAGGGTCCTCGGCCCTGCGGCCGCGAGCTGGACCCCACCATGATGCCGCGGCGCGGGTGGGTTGGCGGGACAAAGCACGCGGCGGGTGCGAGCCGAGCTCAGGCGGGCCGCTGCGCGTGCCGTGCTGAGGTCACGATCAGCGAGACGCGGTCTCTCGGGGGATAGGAACTCCAAGCGGATGACATCCGCCGGAGGCGGTCGCCGACCGCAAGGAACAGGCTCATCGAGGCGGGCCTGTCAGTCAAGTGAACTTTCCACATAGTGTGAGGATTGTTCTCGGTCGGCTCGGCAGCCGCTCTATGGCTGCCCTCGATCGCGGCCCACGCATAGTCGATGGTGAAACTCGTCATGGCTCTTTGTCGGTTTGCTCTATGGCTGCCCTCGATCGCGGCCCACGCATAGGGACGCGCTGGTGGACCACTTGACGGATCGCCCAGCCGCGGCGAACCTCCCTATCGCGGTCGACGCCGACCGCCTCCGGCGGATGTCATCCGCTTGGAGTTCCTATCCCCCGGCCTGCGTCGTCGGCGCGTCAATCGCACTCTGGATGTCGTTGAACGGTGCGGCCGCCGAGCCGTCGCCGCCGGAGGGGGCGTGGGCATCCACGTGCACAGTGGCCTGAGGCGCTGCGAGCGACAACGAGCTGGCCAGGAGGATGCCGAGCCCGCCGAGAGCCCAGGATCGAATGCTCTTCATTTGGTCGTCGAACGGGTCGCGTCCGCCAACGCGATCCATGGTTCGCTGCGTACAAGATGCCACGCTGCGGCCGGTTGGTTGAAGATTCCGCCTCGCCGGCGCCGGTGCGGCTTTTCAGGGCGCTCGTTCTTGCCGCGTCACGATCGGCACGTAGCCGACCTCGAGGCCCTTCGGCGGAGTCACGAGCAGCGCGGGGTCGAGCTTGACCAACTTGCCGCGCGTCGGAGGCGCCATGTAGTCGCGGTCGATGGGCCACGCGCGGTGCAGCTTCTCGACGAAGGCCTGCAGGGCGGCCTTTTTCTCGGCGCTCCAGCCGTATTGCACGAACGAGGGCTGGTCGACGAAGCGGTACCAGCGGTAGGTGGCGAGCGAGCCGTCGCACAGCCGCACTTGCTGCGCGTCGGTGGAGGCGTCGGGCGTGGTCCACGCGCCGCTCGACGGCGACGTGAACGGTTCGCCAGGCTTCGCGAGTTTGAACTCGGCGGCGTGCAAGCCCGTGTCCTTCGGAACGGCGCTCGGCGAGACCGCGACGCGCCGCTCGCCGTCGTGGCGGTAGTACTGCGGAAACTGCCCGCGCGGCGCGTGGTCGCTGTCCTTCCACTCCAGGCCCCAGGTGTTGTCGTCGAACACTTTGGTGTCGAAGGTGCTTGCGACTCCGTCGATCGGCTTGCCGTCCTGATCGAAGCCCGGCGTGCGCGTGCTCAGCTTCGCGACGAACGCACCCGCTGCGTCGAACTTGCCGGACGGCGCCGAGCCGCCGAGCCGCCAGGCGAGGAAGGCGTCGTACAGCGCCTTGCGTGAGTAGTAGGTCACATCCTGCACGAGCACGGCCTGACCGCGCTGGTCGACAGGAAAGCGCAGCGCGGGAATCCTCGAATAACGCACGCCGTCGCGCGCGCTGGCGACGAGTTGCGGCACGGTGTTGATCTCCATTGCGCCGCCGCCCATCAAGCCCTGGCGACTGTCGAGGCCGCGGCCGTGCAGGAACGGGTAGTCGAAGATGTCGGCGATTTTGCTCCACGTCTCCGGGATGTAGTACGCGATCGGTCCCTTGAAGTTCGCCGTGGAGAGAAAGCACGTCCACGCGTGAGCGCCGGTCGGCGCCTTGCCGTCGGCGCTCGGCACGGGATCGGTGAACGGCAACGCCATGTAGCTGTAGCCGAGGAATTGACCGTTCGGGCTGCCCTCGAAGGGCAGCGCATCGGGCGGAATCAGCAGGCGGTTGCTGAGCTGCGCGATGCCCAGGCGGTTGTCGGGCAGAGCTTCGGTGTCATAGAAGAACGACCAACCCGGCGAGCCGACCTCGTAGTCGTAGCACTGCGGCGTCGCGTTCATGCTGAACTTCGGCGGCCCGTAGCGAAAACGGCTGCGCGCCCAATAACCCAGGCCGCCTTCGACGGTCTGGAACACGCTGTCCCACGTCGGGCCGCGCTCCTTCCACGTGCGCGCCAACGTGCCCTCGGGAGCGAGCGGCTTGTCCTTGTTGTCGCGGTTGTCGGGCAGGATCCAGCCGCTCGCGAGCCCGATCTGGAAGTGCGCGATGGGCTTGTCGATCAGCGACCACGCCGCGGAATAAAAGCCCATGCCCATGCCGTACTCACTGCGATCGGCGGGCGGCGACGCTTCGTAACCGATGTAGCCGTGCAGGCCCGAACTGGTCTGCTCCGGCTGTTTGCGGTCGCCGGCCTTCGAGTCGCCGGCGCCTTGCGATGGAAACAGCAGTGCGAGTGGAAGCAGCGGCAGAGCGAGGTTCATGGCGCGAACTTAGCGCGAGTTCGCGCCGCCGCGTTCAACTCTTCGAGCGCGACTTGCGCACCACGCATCAGCGCCGCTTGGAGTAGC
>VGZD01000171.1 GCA_016872715.1 Planctomycetota bacterium | reverse complement strand
CGCCACCGAGGCCCGATCTAGGCTCTGGTGGACCACTTGACGGATCGCCCAGCCGCGGCGAACCTCCCTCTCGCGGTCTACGACGGCCGCCTCCGGCGGAAGTCATCCGCTTGGAGTTCCTATCCCCAGCTTCGACGATTCGGACATGGCTGCGCGCTCTCGCCTCGTGCTCGGAGTCCTGGCCGCCGTCGCGCTTCTCGTGGCGCTCGCTTTCCTCCTGCGCGAGGATCCGAGCGCCACGCAGCCTGCCCGGCGTGACTCGCTGGCGGGCGGCGGCGCGACGACGAGCTCCTCGGAGCTCCAGTCCGCGACGACGCCGGGGACGGCCGACGAGCGGAGCGCGGCCGCCGAAGCCGAAAGGGTGCCGCCGCCGAGCGGCGCCGACACGCCGTCGAAGAGCCGCGCCCTGAAGGGCACGCTGCGCTTCTTCGACCCGTTCGGCGTCCACGGTGCTGTCGCGCGTGGGTCTTTCAGTCTCCACGCCAACTCGGAGGAAGAACCGCGGACGGTCGCGGTCGAGCAGGGAGCGTGGAGCGTCGAGATCCCCGAGGAGCCGTTCGAGTTGAGCGCGTTCACGGCCGAGGACGCGCGCGTCTTCCTCCACGCGTCGACCTACGGGCTGTACCAGTTCCCCGCCGACGGCGTGCTGGACCTGCTCGTGCGGCGCGACCTCGGCTGCCGCCTCGTCGTCGTCGATGCGGCGAGCGGGCGCGAGCTCGTCGACGTCGAGGTCGTCCGCGACTCGGGCCAGGGAAACTGGGGCAAACGCTCGCCCGACGGCTCCGCCGAAGAAGTCCGCATCGCGGAGCACGCCGCTTCGCCGGTCGAGCTCGCGCAGGAGGAGGACTCGGCACGGTATTTCGTGCGTGGCGCGGGGTACGCGTGGCGCACGGTCGGCGTCCAACGCTCCGCATGCGGGGATCGGGTCGTCGCGCTGCGGCCGGGTGGCGACCTCACGGTGCTCCTCGGCGGCGCCCCTGCGCCCGACGGCGCCGAGGTGCGGCTGCGCGGCGAGCGCGACACGAACGATCCCTACGCAACGCAGTACGTCGAGCACCGGCGCGCGATCGGAGCCCTCGACCGCCGACTGGACTTCGACTCGATCGAGGCCGGCGGCTACGAAGTGTCGGTCGAAGTGGGCGTGAACACATGGCGCTCGACGCGCATCACCGCGAAAAACGTCGTGGTGGAGCGCGGCAAGCGCGCGCAAGTCGAGTTCGTCCTGCCCAGCCCGGAACCCGCGACTTTGGTCGAGGCCGGTGGGACGATCCAACTGAGCGGATGGCCCGAGGCGCGCTCGCTCACGTTGCACTCGAGGTTCGCTCCGCGCGTCGGCGGCAAGCCCGAGTACCGGGCGCTGCTCTCCGACTCGAGCGGTCCACCCGAGGCGATCGTCCACACCTGGAGCATCGGGGCGATCGAGCCCGGCGCGTACAGCGGCTTCATCGGGGGCGCTTCGCACTACTTCGACTTCGTCGTCGCGGCGGAGAACCGGAGCGACTACGTGATCGTGCTCCCGCCTCCGGCCGATGTGCGCCTGCGCGTGCTCGACGCGCGCACCGGCGCGCCCGCGGACGTGGAGCGGGTCGGCTGGCTCGGTTACGCCGGCGAGTGGCGGCCCGGCGGTCAGATCAACTCGGCGCAACTCGATCCCGAGCTCGGGCTTTGGCGCTTCCACGCGCCCGCCACGACGGTGAGCATCTGGATCAACGACGAAGACTACGAGTTCCGGAACACGCCGATCGAGCTCGTCCCCGGCGTCAACGAGCGTGAGCTCCGCGTGCCGCGCGCGTGCGGCATCATCGCGACCTTCGTCCATGCCGGCGTGCCCATCGCACGCGACGTTTCGTGGACGATCGAGCTCGCGCACCCCGACGGGAAGGAGGCCGGGTACGCGAACCCGCTCGACGACGCCGAGATGGAGCTCGTCATGAGGGCGCCGGCGCCGGGGCGCTATCGCATCACCGCGGAGGGGCTCGACGGATATCGCATCGTCTCCTCGCTCGACGTCACCGTGCCGATCGACGGCTTCGCGCGCGTGGTGGTGGAGCTCGAGCGGGTGCGCTGAGTCCGCGCGTCAGCGGATCAGCCCGGGCTTGGGCTCGGGCGGGAGTTCGATCTGCGGCGGCTCGGCGTAGTGCGCGGACGTGTCGGTGAGTCGCACCCACGCTCCGTCGCCCTCGACGAGGACATGC
Source organism: Planctomycetota bacterium (assembly GCA_016872715.1). Taxonomy (GTDB): domain Bacteria; phylum Planctomycetota; class UBA1135; order UBA1135; genus F1-120-MAGs118. The sequence continues at coordinate 2,384 of VGZD01000171.1, read as the reverse complement.
GAAGGGACGTCGCCGAGCTCCTCCGTGCTGCGGGGGTAGCGCCCATGCTCGAGGCGGTGGCGTGCTGCACGAAGCGCAAAGCCGACCAACACCGCCTCCGCGTCGCGCGCGCGGACGAGGAGCAGCCTCGAGCTGACCGTCGGCAAGCACGGTTCGGCGAGCAGCCCCGACCTGCGTACGTTTCGGATCCACTCGCCGTAGCCGGCATCGAACGCGGCCACGTCGGCGAGGGATCCGTCGCTGATCGAACGGAGCGCGCTCGCGGCGCGACGATGCACAGAGAGATCGGACTCGAGGAGGAACACTCGGTAGAGCGCAGGCGGGATGCCGTAGACGTCGTGAAGATCCCACTCGAGGGCCGGCGCACGCGCGAGAGCCGCGAGCGCGATGCAATGCTCACCGCGCACCGCCGCGGTTTCCCACGCGAACAGTTCGACTTCGCCTGAGCCGGCGCCCTTCACCACATCCAGCCCGCTCCTCGCCCGCGACCCGCGATGGCGAGTAGGTCCGGCCGTATCCAAAACGCCCGCACCAGCGCCCCAGCGCGCGTCGAACAGCTCGCCAGCCCGCCACCGAGGCCCGATCTAGGCTCTGGTGGACCACTTGACGGATCGCCCAGCCGCGGCGAACCTCCCTCTCGCGGTCTACGACGGCCGCCTCCGGCGGAAGTCATCCGCTTGGAGTTCCTATCCCCCACCGGGGTCTCGCCTGGCCTCCTGGTGGTCCCGCAGCGGCGCGAGCTGGGATTCATGGGGACCTGGGGTTTCGAGGGCCGGGTTCGCTTGTCCCTGCACCACTCGCTGCTGGCGTTTTTTGAGATCGACCTGCTGTTCGAAGCGCTTGGCTTTCGCGACTCGCGTGCGCTTTACTCAGGCGGTCTGGGATGGGTCGTCGTCTTCTGAGACGACGCGACAGGCGTGCAAGGTTTTGAAACAACAGGTGATGTCTAAACCCATCGGAGGAGTCGACGCATGAGCCCGAAGCTGTTCCCTTCGAAAATCGACTGGTGGCTGGGCGCGCTGCTCTGCGTACCACCCATCGCCGCCGTGTCCTCCCTGGTCGCGCTCTGCACCGCGAGGGAGGCCGCTTCATGGGTGGGCTGGATTCCGCTCGTTTTGGTCGTCGCCATCTACGGAGGCCTGGTGTTTCCCATGCGCTACGAGGTGCACGACGACGCGCTAGTGATCCGCTTTGGCCGCTTCCGCTCTCGCGTGCGATACGGGGACATCCGCGGCGTGAAGCCGACCCGAAACCCCATCTCGAGCCCCGCGCTCTCGCTTCGTCGACTCCACATCGACGCCGGAAGCTCGCTGGGGCCCAACATCTCGCCCGCCGATCAGGATGGTTTCTTGGCCGCGCTGGCCGAGCGCACTCCCCATCTGCGTCGTCAAGGCGACAGTTTGGTCCCGCGCGAGGCCGATTGACCTGCGCGTGAGGTCGCAGGCTCGAGACTGCAGGCTGGAGGTCGTTCGCGCAGCGCGCTCCGCCGTCCACTCGGGCGGATCGTGTGCCGCGCGCGAGGCCTCTGGCGGCCCAGCGTTCGCTCAGGGCCTTTCAGACGGGGCAGCTTACGCCGGTGCCCCCTAAGCCGCAGTAACCGTTTGGGTTTTTGGCTAGGTACTGCTGGTGGTAGTCCTCGGCGTAGAAGAACGCGGGCGCCGGAGCGAGCTCGGTGGTGATGGCGCCGAAGCCGGCGCGCGCGATGGCGTCTTGGTACGCCTTCAGGCTGGCGCCCGCTTCGCGCACCTGCTCCTCAGAGTAGGTGTAGAGGGCCGAGCGATACTGTGTCCCGGTGTCATTGCCCTGTCGCATGCCTTGGGTCGGGTCGTGGCTCTCCCAGAAGGCCCGCAGGAGGCTCCCGAAACTCAGGACTCCCGGATCGAAGACGACGCGGACCACCTCTGCGTGACCGGTCTGGCCCGTGCAGACCTCGCGGTAGGTGGGATTGCGCGTGTACCCGCCAGCGTAGCCAACTTGCGTCGAATACACTCCAGAGATTTGCCACAGCTTGCGCTCAGCGCCCCAGAAGCAGCCAAGCCCGAACATCGCCAGCTCCATGGCGGCGGGGAAGGGCGGAGTCGTGGCCGTGCCAAGCACCAGGTGGGTGGGGCTCACGGTGATGGCCTCGGCGCGGCCAGGGAGGGCGGTCTCAGCGCCGGGAAGCGGGCGCGCAGTCTTGGTGAAGAACATCGTGGCACCTTCTGGCTGGGTTCTTGGCTGAATTGCAGCAGAGGATACTACGCCGAGGTCCCGCATCACGAGGAGCAGCCTCGAGCTGACCGTCGGCAAGCACGGTTCGGCGAGCAGCCCCGACCTGCGTACGTTTCGGATCCACTCGCCGTAGCCGGCATCGAACGCGGCCACGTCGGCGAGGGATCCGTCGC
>VGZD01000170.1 GCA_016872715.1 Planctomycetota bacterium | reverse complement strand
ATCCCCGGCAGCGAGCTCGTCCACAGCGAGAACTTCACCACCCACGATGGAGCATGGTCGCTCTTCAGCTACGGATTCGTGGGCGTGGACCACGAGTTCGAGCGCGCGGGCGAGTACGTGCTGCGCGTGCGCGCGTGGGCCAGTCAGGCGGGACCCGATCCGGCACGCATGGAACTGCGGCTCGCGGGCAACGTTCTCGGACGCATCGACGTGACGGCCGAACGCGGCGCCCCGCAGGTCCACGAGCTGCGCACGCACGTCGCCGCGGGCAAGCAGCGCTTCTCCGTGTGGTTCGTCAACGACTTCTACGACCCCGACCATCCCGACCGCAAGAAGCGCGACCGCAACCTGTACGTCGAGTGGCTCGAGATCGCGGGCCCGCTCGGCTGGACGCCCGAGACCGACTTCCAAAAGCAGCTCTTTTCCGGCGCGAACCCGCGCCCTGCCCGCGAGGCCGTCGAGCATCTGTGCGAGCGCGCGTGGCGTCGCCCCGTCACCGCGAGCGAAGTCGACCGACTGATGCGCATCGCGCCGCGCGGCGCCCAGCACGATCGCATCGTGCGCGACGCGCTCGTCGCCATCCTCGCCTCGCCGAACTTCCTGTTTCGCTTCGAGCGCGACCCGGCCAACGCCAAGCCGCTCACGCAGCGCGCCCTCAACGGCTACGAGCTCGCCACGCGACTGTCGTACTTCCTGTGGAGCACGCTGCCCGACGAGACGCTGCGAGGACTCGCGGCCAAGGACCGCTTGCTCGACGAGCCGGTGCTCGAAGCGCAGGTGCGCCGCATGCTGCGCGACGCGCGCTCCGGCGAGTTCGTGCGCAACTTCGCGGGCCAGTGGCTGCAGTTGCGCGCACTCGAGCGCATGGAGCGGGACGCGGCACGCTTCCCCGACTTCGACGACGCGCTGCGCGCGTCGATGCGCGCGGAAACCGAGCTGCTCTTCGAGTCGATCCTGCGCGAGGATCGAGCGGCGCGCGAGCTCCTCGACCCCGACTTCACGTTCCTCGACGAGCGCCTCGCCGCTCACTACGGCATCGCGGGCGTCAGCGGTCCGCACATGCGCCGCGTACCGCTCGACCCTGTGCAGCGCGCCGTTCGCGGGGGCGTGCTGCAGCAGGCGAGCGTGCTGGTCGTGACGAGCAATCCGACGCGCACTTCTCCGGTGAAGCGCGGCAAGTGGGTGCTGGAGACGCTGCTCGGCTCGCCGCCGCTCGCGCCCCAGCCGGGCGTCGACACGCTCGACGAGAGTCCGCAGGCCACGGCCTTTGCGAGCCTGCGCGAGCGCCTGTCGCAGCACCGCGCGAAGCCCGAGTGCGCCGTGTGCCACGATCGACTCGACAGCCTCGGCTTCGCGCTCGAGAACTACGACCCCGTTGGACGCTGGCGCACCGCAGCGGACGGCTTCCCGATCGACGCCAGCGGCGAGCTCGCGGATGGCACGCGCATCGACGGCGCCGCCGCGCTCGAGCGCAAGCTCGCATCCGATCCGGCCTTCGTGCGCTGCCTCGCGGAGAAGCTCGCCATCTACGCGCTCGGACGCGGCCTGCGCCCCGAGGATGCGCCCGCGCTCGACGCTCTGGCGGCATCGTTCACCGCGCGCGACGTCACGCTGCAGGAGCTGGTGCTCGCCGTGGTGCGCCTCGCCGCGTTCCGGCGTACAGTCGTGGCGGAAAGGCCATGATCCCGCCCCTCGATCGACGCACGGTCCTGCGCGGGCTCGGCATCTCGCTCGCTCTGCCGGCGCTCGAGCGCATGGCGTCCGCGCGCCCCGCGAGCGAGCCCGCGCCGCGTCGCGCCGTCTTCCTGTACGTGCCCAACGGCGTGCACATGAGCGATTGGCGAGGGCGCGGCGAAGGCGAAGCGCTCGAGCTCGGTCCGACGCTCGAACCGCTCGCGCCGTGGCGCGACTCGCTGCTCGTGATCAGCGGCTTGACGCTCGACAAGGCCCGAGCCCACGGCGATGGCCCAGGAGATCACGCGCGCTCCGCCGGTTCCTTCCTCACCGGCTGCCAACCCAAGAAGACCGACGGTCCGATTCAAGCCGGCGTGTCCGCGGACCAACTCGCCGCGCGCGAGATCGGCAACGCGACGCGCCTGCGCTCGCTCGAGCTCGGCTGCGAGCCCGGGCGCCTCGCCGGTCAGTGCGACAGCGGCTACTCGTGCGCGTACTCGAACACGATCTCGTGGAGCTCGCCGCACACGCCGCTGCCCAAGGAGACCGACCCGCGGCTCGTGTTCGACCGCCTGTTCCGCGACGACGCGAGCGAGCTGCCCGAGGCGCTGCGCGACGAGCATCGCCGCCGCCGCCGCAGCGTGCTCGACTTCGTGCGCGGCGACGTGAAGCGGCTCATGGGTCAGCTCGGAGTCGCCGACCAACGCAAGCTCGACGAGTACGAGAGCGGCGTGCGCGAGCTCGAGCGCCGCATCGCCTTCCTCGAGCAGCGCGGCCGCGAAGCGGGCTTCCAGCGTCCCTCCGAGCTGCCCGACAACTACGCGGATCTCGCGCGCCTGCAGGCGGACCTGCTCGCGCTCGCCTTCGAAACGGACTCGACGCGCGTCGCGACCTTCCTGCTCGCCAACGAAGGCTCGGGACGCAGCTACCCCGCGCTCGGTGCTCCCGAGGGCCATCACGAGCTCTCGCACCACCGCGGCGACCCCGAGAAACTCCGCAAGATCGCGGCGATCAATCGTCATCACGTCGAGCTCTTCGCGCACTTGCTGCAAGCTCTCTCGCGCAAGGCAGGCGAGGGCACGCTGCTCGACTCGACGATGCTCGCCTACGGCAGCGGCATCTCCGATGGCGACCGTCACAACCACGACGACTTGCCGCTCTTGCTCGTCGGCGGTCGCAATTGCGATCTGCGCGGCGCTCGCCACCTGCGCGTGGCGCCCGAGACGCCCTGCACCAACCTGTGGCTCGCCATCCTCGAGCGCCTCGGCGTGTCCGTGCCCGCGCTCGGCGACTCCACCGGCCGCCTCGACGGACTGACGTGAGCGCGGGTGCGGCCGATCACGGCCGAGCGTGGCGCGAAGGCCCACGGCGATCGGGCCGTGCCTCGCGGAGCGCTCTCAGTCGCCGAGCGCGCGGCGACTGGCCTCGCGCGCGACGCGGCGACCGCGCTCGAGATCGATCTTCGAGAGCAAGAACGCCCCGAGCGCGAAGAAGCCGAACAGCGGAACCACGCCCGCGCGCTGCTCGCCCGTCCACGAGATCGCGAGCCCAAAGCACAGCGGTCCCAAGATCGCGGAGAAGCGTTCGAGCACTGCAAACAGCCCGAAAAACTCGCCGGTTTTGTGCGCGGGAACCATGCTCGCGAACATCGAGCGCGTCAGCGCTTGGCACCCGCCCATCACCAGCGCGACTCCGATCGCGAGCGCGTAGAAGAGCTCGACCTTGTGCGTCTCGTCCGGGCTCGCCATGCGCCACGCGAGCGCCGTGATGCCGACGTACACGAGCACGCCGCCCATCACCGCGCGCAAGGGCCCGATGCGGCGTGCGAGCCAGCCGAAGCCGAACGCGCACGGCACGCCGACGAACTGCACGAGCAAGATCGCGGGGATCATCTCGCGCGCGCCCAGCCCAATCTCCGCGCCGTAGATCGTCGCGAGTCGGATGATCGTGTTGATGCCGTCGTTGTAGGCGAGCATCGCGAGCAGGAGCAGGAACGCGTCGCGATGGCGCGGGATCTCGCGCAGCGTCTCGCCCAGCCGCGCGAACGCGTCGCGCACGAGGGATCCGCGGCTGCGCTCGTCGGCTGCGTGCGCGCGCGGCGGCTCCTTCACGCGCAGGAACAGGGGCAGCGCGAACAGCGCCCACCACGCCGCGACGCTCGAGAACGCGAGCCGCACCGGCAGCGTCGAGCCGCTCTCCATCCCGAACCACTCGGGCTCGAGGATCCACGCGAGGTTCGCCGCGAGCAGCACTCCGCCGCCGAGATAGCCGAGCGCGTAGGCCGTCGTCGAAACGCGATCGAGCTCGTCGGCGCGCGCCACCGCGCTCAAGAGCGCGTCGTAGAAGACGAAGCTCCCCGCCACGCCGACGTTGCCGAGCACGAAGCACGCCGACGCGAAGCGCCAGTCGCCGCGCTCGACGAACCACAGCGCCGCCGTCGCGCTCACGCCGAGCACCACGAACGCCGCCATCAGCGTCTTCTTGCGCAGCCGCGTGTCCGAGAGCGCGCCGAGCACCGGCCCGACCAGCGCGATCGCGACCATGGCCCACGTCGTGAGCGCGCTGTACCCCTCGAGCACGCCCTCCTCGCCCGCCGCCGCGACCTCGCGGTAGTAGATCGGAAACAGCGCCGTCACCACGGTCGTGAAGAAGGCCGAGTTGGCCCAGTCGTACAGCGCCCACGCCCGCAGCTCCGGCCGTCCTAGCCCCGCGCGCTCCAGCCACCGCTCCCCCCGCTGCATCGCCTTGAGCCTAGCGCCGCCCCGCACCCTTCCCCGCGCCGCCTCCGCGGGCTATTCCATCCGCCCATGAGCACCCGCGGCGACCCGACCCTGCTGCTCGTCCCCACCGAGCTCGAGCTGCGCCGCCTCGCGGACGAGGGCGGCTTCCCCGCGGGCTTCGCGCTGGTCGCGACCTGCGGCTTCGG
>VGZD01000169.1 GCA_016872715.1 Planctomycetota bacterium | reverse complement strand
CAGGGTGTAATCGTTGATGATCCCGTACGGCCCGGCTCGTCCGCCCCCGCAGAAATTCTCCGCGGCAATCTTCAGGCGGAGTACAAATGAAGGATCTGATCACAGGACTGGCGCTCGGACCGCTCACGGTGATTCCTGTAGTCTGCGGCTCAGCGGGGGCGGCGCAGTCCGACTGGCTATATGGAGTCCGATCCGAGCCCAGCGGCGGCAGTTTCAAGCTGGAGCGCATGGATCCCGGATCGGGGAGCGTCGTGTCCACTTCCGCATTCTCTGGAGCTGGCACTAGCCCTTATGGATTGGCGTACGCTGGGGAACGACTGTTCACGATCAATTTGTTTCCCTTTCCGACAAGGCTGAGCAAACATCATCCCGCAGATGCTGGCCGGCAGGCGATTGGCTCACTTGGCCTCAGCTATCAGTGGATTGGGCTCGGTCTTGACTTGGACCCGAGCTCGGGGGTGATGTACTTCTCAACGAAATGGCAGTTCTACCGCATCAACCCGACCAATGGCAGCTTGGCGTCCGTGGGGCCTTACATCGGGTTCGTTGCGCCGTGGGATCAGATCGAGTCCATCGCGATCGACTCCAACGGGCAGGCCGTCGCGATAGGGATGGATGATGGCTCGACTCGGCATGCGTTTTACGACCTCGACTTGGGCACCGGCCAACTCACCTGGATTGCGGACATCCTGATTGCGAACGGGCACGGCTGGTACTGGGACCTGGCGTTCAACACGTCGGGCGAGCTCTGGGCGAGTTTCATGGACCACGGCCTCAATCCATCCGCTCAGGGTCTCTACAAAATCGACCGCAGCAGTTTCGCCGTCACGCTCGTGCGGCCCACGCCAAGTTATTATTACGGAATCGCCTTCGTGCCCGCGACGGCGCAGGCGACGTACTGCGTGGGCAAGCTGAATTCGCTGGGGTGCGTGCCGGAGATCGTCGGTGACGGGTTCCCGAGCCCGACGGCGGCGAGCGGGTACACGATCCGCGCTACGGAGGTCCGGAACCGCACAACCGGGACGCTGGCTTTCTCGGCCGGAGCACGGGCGAACCTGCCGTTCGGCGGCGGGACATTGTGCCTGACATCGCCGCTGCGCCGCACGGGTGCGCGCGACTCGGGCGGCTCGCCGGCCGGCGTGGCTGACTGCAGCGGTGTGTGGCAGCTCGACTTCAACACTTGGATGGCCCACAACGCGACGCTCCCCGCCGGCACCACCGTCCGTGCCCAGTGGCTCGGCCGCGACCCCGGTCTGGCGGCGCCGAACAACTGGTCGATCTCCAACGCCCTCGAGTTCGACCTGCGACCCTGACGCCCGAGGGCGCTCAGGGGGCGCTCAGGGGCCGCGCGGGGGGCGGGCGACGTGCAGGGTGAGGGCGTGGCGGGCGCGGACGCCGATGTCGAGCGTCGAGTAGAGCGGGAGCAACTCGGAGACTGGCAACTCGAGCCGAATGAGCAGCAGGTCGGCGAGCTGGGAGAGCTGCAATTGCGCGGGCAAATCGAGGGCTTCGGGGCTGCGCGCTTGCAGGGCGGCGACGAGGTCGGCGCGCAGGGCGATGGCGTCGATCGGGTCGGGCTCGTGTTCCTCGAGCGGCAGGATCTCGACCTTGCGGTAGGCGCGCTCGCTCGGAGCCTCGCGGAGACGCACGCGCGCGAGGCCCGCGAGCAGGATCAGGAAGCGACCGTCGGGCAGGCGATCGTGGCGCATGATCTCGCCCAAGCCCGCGATGGCGTGCACGGGCGGCGCGAGGGCGAGCTCGGGCTCGTGCCCCTCGAGCACGGTGCCCATGACGATGCGGCCCGGCCCGTCGAGCGAGTCCTCGATCATCTGCCGGTAGCGCGGCTCGAAGATGTGCAGCGGCATCATCGTGCCGGGGAACAGCAACACCCCGGGCAGCGGAAACATCGGCACGATGTGACCCGGGCCGGCGTCTTTGGGCCAGGGCGCCTGCGACGCGTGATTCATGCGCGTTCCTCGCCCTGCGTGCGCGGCGCGATGGCGCGCGCGACGCACTCGAGCAGGCGCACCTCGCGCTCGAGTCCGCGCCCTCGGTAGCTGTGGTGCAAGTTGCCGATGTGTCGCTCGAGGAGCGCGCGATCCGTGGCGTCGACGAACCAGCGCGGCTCGAAGGGCAGCTTGTGCACGGCGAGGTACTGCAAGCAGTCGCGATCGGAGAGTGCCGCGCCGGCGTGGAACGGATCGAGCAGCGTGGCGCGGCCGTCGGCCTCGTAGATGCGCAGGATCACGTGCCCGGGCAGCGCCACCGGCGCCGCGCGCAGGCCCGCGCGGCGCGCGACGAACAGGTACAGCGCGCTCAGCGTCAGCGGCAATCCGCGCTTGCGCACGATCGCGCGGTGCAAGTAGACGTTGTCGGGGTGGTGGTAGTCCTGCGCGTCGCCGCGGTAGCCGAGCTCGCGCCCGAGGTAGCTCCCGAGCAACGCCGCGCGGCTCGGCAGGCCGGGAAGGGCCTCGAGGCGCTTGAGCACCTCCGCCGCCATGGCGTCCATGGCGAGCACGTAGGGTCGCACGTCGAGCTCGGGCTCCTCGAAGCGCGAGAGGAGCAGCAGGCCGCGCTCGAGATCGACCGTGGGAGCCAAGGCGAGCGTGGCGAGCCGCCGGGCGACCTGAGCACGTCCGTGGCCGAGCAGGATGGCGCGCGCCGCCGTGCGAGCGCGGACTTCGCCGCCGCGGGTGAGCGCGGTCAACAGCGGCGCCGCCTGCTTGCCGCGCCGTTCGAGTTCGCGCCGCACTTCGCGCTGGACGAGCGGCGAGGAGTCCGCGAGCAGCGACCCGAAGGTCGCGAGCTCGCGTTCGCGGCGGGCGCGTTCGGAACTCGAGCGACCGGGCGGGGCGCTGTCGGTGGGCGAGTGCTGCAACACGGCCGGATTCTGGCTCGGCCGAGCAGCCAGCGAAAGCGCGAGAAAATCGCGCTCCGGCCGCGGCCGTGGCGGGGGGCGGTGCGGTCGCGCCGGACAGGGTTGCGCGCTTGCGGGATCGTCCCTATTCTCGCTGGCCCAAAAGTCCGTGGAGCGTCCTCCGAAGTCTGGAGAGCTGCTCCGCGGAGCCCCGCTCCGGGACCGTCCCGGAGCGCGGTCAGAGCCCATCCCCGTCCCCAGATCGGAGGCCGCAAGCGTGTCCAAGGCGTCCCGCCCCCAAGGCCCGGCGGTCGTGGTCACCCACGCCGTCCGCACGCCGATCGGCAAGTTCATGGGGAGCCTCTCGGAGCTCTCCGCCGCCGATCTGGGGGTGCACGCGGTCAAGGGACTGCTCGCGCGCTCGGGCCTCGATCCCTCCCGTGTCGGCGAGGTCGTGATCGGCAACGGACGCCAAGCGGGCGGCGGCCCCAACGTCGCGCGCCAGATCGCCGTGCGCTCCCTCGTGCCGACGACGACGCCCGCGTGGACGGTCAACATGGCCTGCGGCTCGGGCCTCAAGGCGCTCGGACTGGCGGTGGATTCGATCCGCCTCGGCCGCACCGACATCGCCATCGCCGGCGGCACCGAGTCCATGAGCCGCCTGCCGTTCCTCTTGCCGGACTTCCGGCGCGGCTATCGCCTGGGCCACCAGCCGGTGGTCGATGGCATGTACAAGGACGGGTTCCAGTGTCCGCTCGCCAACATGCTGATGGGGGAGACGGCCGAGAAGCTCGCCCGCGAGCTCGGCATCGCTCGCGACGAGCAGGACCGCTTCGCGCTCGAGAGCCAGCACAAGAGCCAGCGCGCGCGCGAGGCGGGGCGCTTCGTGGACGAGCTCGTTCCCATCGAGCTCGCGAGCAAGAAGGGCACGACGCTGTTTTGCAGCGACGAGCACGCGCGCGAGCACGCGACGCTCGAGGACATGACCAAGCTGCCGCCGGTGTTCCACAAGCAGGGCAGCGTCTCGGCCGGCAACTCCAGCGGCATCACCGACGGCGCGGCCGCGCTGCTCGTGATGAGCGCGGCGCGCGCCGACGAGCTCGGATTCGAGCCGCTCGCGACGGTCGGCCACACGAGCGAGGCCGGCGTGGCGCCGGAGGTCATGGGCCTTGGGCCGGTGCCCGCGGTGCGCGCGCTCGAGGCGAAAAACGGCCTGCCAGTGGGCGAGTACGACCTGATCGAGCTGAACGAGGCGTTCGCGGCGCAGGTGCTCGCCTGCCAGCGCGAGCTGCAGTTCCCGCTCGAGCGGCTCAACGTCAACGGCGGGGCGATCAGCCTCGGCCATCCGATTGGTTGCACGGGCGCGCGCATCGTCGTGACGCTCCTGCACGAGATGAAGCGCCGCAACGCGCGCAACGGACTCGCCACGCTGTGCATCAGCGGCGGGCTCGGGCTCGCGACGGCCTTCGAGAGACCCTGACAAGGACACGAGACTTCATGGCGATTTCGAAAGTGGGCGTGGTGGGTTGCGGGCTGATGGGCCACGGCATCGTGCAGGTGGCGGCCCAAGGCGGCTGCACGGTGGTCGTGCTCGAGGCCGAGCAGAAGTTCCTCGACAGCGGCCTCGGTCGCATCGACAAGAGCCTCGCCAAGCTCGCCGAGAAGGCCGTCAAGGACGGCAAGGCGACCGAGGAAGAGGCCAAGGCCAAGGCGGCGGCGACGCGCGCGCGCATCAGCGGCACGACTTCCGTGCAGGCGCTCGCCGACTGCGACCTCGTGATCGAGGCCATCGTCGAGAACCTCGACGCCAAGAAGGCGCTGTTCGCGGAGCTCGGCGCGC
>VGZD01000168.1 GCA_016872715.1 Planctomycetota bacterium | reverse complement strand
GCCCTGCTAGCTCGAAACGAGCTCGCGGAAGCGCGAGAAGAGGTGCGCGCTGTCGAGCGGACCGGGCGCGGCCTCGGGGTGGTACTGCACGCTCATCACCTTGGCCGTGCGATGGGCGATGCCCTCGACGGTCATGTCGTTCAGGTTGATGTGCGTGAGCTCGAGCTCCTTGGGCAACGTCTTGGGATCGACCGCGAACGAGTGGTTCTGCGAGGTGATCTCGACGCGCCCAGTCAGCAAGTCGCGCACGGGGTGGTTGGCGCCGTGGTGACCGAAGGGCATCTTGTGCGTCTTGGCGCCGAGCACGATGCCGAGGATCTGGTGGCCGAGGCAGATGCCGAAGATGGGCTTCTTTCCGACCAGATTCGCGATCTCGGGGATGGCGCACACCGGCGCGGGATCGCCCGGCCCGTTGGAGAGGAAGATCGCGTCGGGCTCGAGCGCGAGCACCTCGCTCGCCTTGGCGCTCGCCGGAACGACCGTCACATCGAAGCCCGCGTGCACGAGGGAGCGCATGATGTTGCGCTTGGCTCCGAAGTCGTACGCGACGCAGCGCTTGCGCTTGCCGCTCCAGCTCTCGACCAGCGAGGGATAGCTCGGATCGAAGTCATGGTTCCACTGGTAGGCCTGCTTGCAAGTGACGATGCGCGCGAGGTCGCGGTTGTCGGTCGAGAGCGTGCCCTTGGCCTTCTTGACGAGCGACTCGGGGTTGGAGTCGACGGTCGATACGACGCACTTGAGGCAGCCTTCCTCGCGCACGATCTTCGTCAGCCGCCGCGTGTCGACGCCGTCGATCGCGACCACGCCCTTCGCGGCCAGCCAGTCGGGCAGCGAGCTCGTCGCGCGCCGGTTCGACGGAATCGAGCTCATCTCCTTCATCACGAACGCTTCGGGCCACGCCGCGGCGCTCTCGTCGTCCTCGGCGACGATGCCGTAGTTGCCGATCAGCGGATAGGTCATCACCACGACCTGCCCGAAGTACGAGGGATCCGTGAGGACCTCTTGGTAGCCGCTCATCGCCGTGTTGAAGACGATGTCGCCGCCCTTCTCACCGCGCGCGCCGACCGCGCGACCGGGGAGCACGACGCCGTTTTCGAGGGCCAGCCACGCGGTGGGAGCGAGTGCTTCGTGGGAGCTCATGGGTGGGTGCCTGCGTGTCGCGGGGCGGTGGCGAGCGCGTTGATGCGGGCCGCGGCGCAACCGGCGCCGAAGCCGTTGTCGATGTTGCAGACGGTGACGCCGGCGGCGCACGAGTTGAGCATGCCGAGCAGCGCGGAGAGGCCGCCGAACGACGCGCCGTAGCCAACCGAGGTCGGGACGGCGATCACGGGGCGATCGACGAGCCCGCCGACCACGCTCGGCAACGCGCCTTCCATGCCCGCGACGACGACCAGCGCGTTCGCGGTGCGCAGGCGCTCGCTGTGCTGCAGCAGGCGGTGGATTCCGGCGACGCCGACGTCGCGCAACTCCTCGACGCGCGCGCCGTGCATGCGCGCGGTCACGGCGGCTTCCTCGGCCACGGCACCATCGGACGTGCCGGCGCTGATCACGAGCACGAGGCCCGCGAGAGTCGGCGGCGGTTGGGACTCGACCGTGACGCAGCCGGAGCGCTCCCACACGCACGCGCGCGGCAGGCGCGCGTGGAGCGCCGCGCGGCCCGCGGAGGTCGCGCGCGTGACGAGCAGTCGGTCATGGTGCTCGAGCAACGCCACGGCGATGTCGACGAGCTCCTCGGGGGTCTTGCCCGCCCCGAAGACGACCTCGGGATGTCCGCAGCGCAGCGCGCGATGGGTGTCGAGCGTCGTGTGCCCGAGCTCGCGCTGCGGCAAGGCCGCGAGCCGCGCCATGGCCTGCGCGACGTCGACGCGTCCCTCGCGGACAGCGTGCAGGAGCAGTTCGAGCGGCTTTGTATCCAAGGGTGCGACCGGGCGGGCGGAGATTATGGCGAGCGAGCCGCTCCGGCGCGACTGCGCGGCGCGGCGGGCTCACAGCGAGGCCGCGTCGAGCGCCAGATCGGCCACGATTCCGGCCTTCCAGCGCTGCCAGCCGAGTCCGGCGATCATCGCCGCGTTGTCCGTGCAGTAGTCCGGCGGCGGAAAATGGGCCCGCAGCCCGCGCGCGCTCGCCGCGGCCGCGAGCTTCTCGCGCAGCCGCCGGTTGCAGGCCACGCCACCGCCGACGAGCAAGTCTTCGACGCCGAGCTCGAGTGCCGCTCGAATCGTCGGCTCCACGAGCGCGTCGACGACCGCCTCCTGAAACGAAGCCGCCACGTGCTCGCGCGCGGGGATCGCTTCCGGCGCGGGCAGCGGCGAGAGCGCGTTCTGTCCACGCACGTGGTAGAGCACCGCGGTCTTGAGTCCGCTGAACGAGAACGGCGGAAAGCGCGGCGGCGTCTGTCCGCGCTCGACGCGCGGTCGGTAGCGCGGGAAGTCGAAGCGGCGCGGATCGCCGGACTGTGCGAGCTTCGACACGCTCGGGCCTCCGGGGTACGCGAGGCCGAGCATGTGCGCGACCTTGTCGAAGGCCTCGCCCGCGGCGTCGTCGAGCGTGCCGCACAGACGCTCGATCTCCAACGGCGAGCGCGCGTGGTACAGCGCGGTGTGCCCGCCACTCACGACGAGCGCGACGCACGGCCACGGCGCGCGCGGCAGTCCCATGCCAGCGGAATACACGTGCGCCTCGATGTGATCGACGGCGACGAGCGGCAGCCCGCGCGCGAAGGCGAGCGCCTTCGCGGTCGAGAGCCCGATGAGCAGCGAGCCGATCAAGCCCGGCTGCGCCGTCACCGCGACCGCCCCGAGCTCGTCGAGCGAGACGCCGGCGCGCTCGAGCGCGCGGTCGATCACCGGCAGGATCGCGCGCAAGTGCGAGCGTCCCGCGACTTCCGGCACGACTCCGCCGAAGCGCGCGTGCTCCGCGACTTGGCTGTCGACCTCCGACGAGAGGATCTCGCGCCCCGCGCGCACGACGGCCGCCGCAGTCTCGTCGCACGACGACTCGATGCCGAGCACGAGCTCGCTCACCGCGCGTTCTCCTGTGCGCACGGGTGCTCGCCGCGCAGGAGCGCGAGCGCCGCGTCGAGCTGCGGATCCGCGGGCGGACGCGGATACACCTCGCGCCCGACTTCCGCTTCCCACGCCGCGAGCTCGGCCAGCGCCGCACGCGGCGGGCTGTAGCTCGCGAGGAACTTGCGCACGAGCTCCTCTTCTTCGGGGGCGAGCTTCACCATCAGATCCGGCTCGAGCCCGTGCTCCCATGAGCCTTCGACCGTGCGCTCGAGGTTGCGGTGCGACGGCGTGTAGTAGTACGCGCTGACGAGCTTCACCACGCGCGCACCGTCGCCGAAGCTCTCGACGCGCTGCACCATTCCCTTGCCAAATGTCGGCACGCCGACGGTCACGGCGACGCGATGCTCCTGCAGCGCGGCCGCGAGCACCTCGCTCGCGCTCGCCGACTCCTTGTCGACGAGGATCGCGAGCGGCATCCCCTCGAGCGTCGCCTCGTCCTCGCTCGCCTCGTAGCGCTGCGTCGCGTCGCGCCCTTCGTGCGACACGATCAAGCCCGCGCGCAGGAAGCGATTGGCGATGCGCGTCGCCGAGCGCAACACGCCGCCGAGATTGCCGCGCAGGTCGAGCACGAGCGCCCTCGCACCCTGCTCGCGCAGCTCCGCGACCGCCGCGTCGAACTCCGCCGCCGTCTCGCCGCTGAAGGCCGAGATGGCGAGGTAGCCGACCTCGCTCGCCGCGAGCCGCGCATGGCGCACCGTCGGGTCGACCAGCGCGTCCGCTCCGATGCTGACCGTGCGCAGCGTCCCGTCGCGGCCGCGCAGCTCGAGCTCGAGCGGCCCGCGATCGCGCTCGCTGAGTCGTTGGCGCAGCTCGCTGAGCGGCATGTCGGCCGCGTTCGCGCCGCCGACGCGCACGAACTGGTCACCGACGCGCAGGCCCGCCTGCTGCGCCGGCGATCCCTCGAGCGTGAACAGCACGCGCGCCTCGCTCGTCGGCTGCGCGAACACGACGCCGATGCCCTGATAGTGGCCGCTCGTCTCGCGTTCGATGGCCGCGACTTCCTGTGGTCCGTAGTAGCGCGAGTACGGGTCGAGCTGCTCGACCATCCCCGCCAGCGCAGAATCGAGCAGCTCCCCGCGCCCGACCTCGCGCACGTAGGTGCGCTCGACGAAGGAACGAATTTCCCGATACGTCGCGGCGTCGGGATCCTCGGCCCGCGCGAGGATGCGCGCCCCCAACAGGCCCAGCGCCGTCCCCAGCGCCACGCCCACGCCCAGATGCAGGGCATCGCGCCGATGCTGCGCGCGCCGCCGCGCGCCGTCGTCCGACCCATCCATGGCGGGGGATCCTATCCCAGCAGGGGAGCGCGCTCCCGCCCCGGCGATGAGCGTGCCGAAAAGACGAGCGCCGAACTGGGTCCGCTCGGTCGTCCAACGTAGCTTGGAGCACCCTCGGACCCGTTTCCGCGTCCTCCCCATGCGCCTGCACCTCTCCATCGCTCTCGCCGCGTCGCTGCTCGTCGCTCCCATCGCGGCGCAAGAGCGCGACCGAGGTTCCGCGGGCGCGCCGCAGGGCCAAGGCCGTCCCGCCAAGCCCAACGGGCGTGGCAAGGCGCCCGAGCGACCGGCGCCGTCCGCCGGCGGCGACGCCGCTACCCATGCTCGGGGAGCCGCTCCCTCGCCGCCCCCGACTCGCGGCGCCCCCGCGCAGGGTCGTGCGACGGAG
>VGZD01000167.1 GCA_016872715.1 Planctomycetota bacterium | reverse complement strand
TCGACTCCCGTCCCGGGCACCAACTCTCCCTCGCAGCTCCCGCGAGGTCGCGCGCTCCGTGCGCAGCGGCGAGCGGCCGCCCTGCCCGAGCGGCGAGCGGCCTCCCTGCCCGAGCGGCGAGCGGCCTCCCTGCCCGAGCGGCGAGCGGCCTCCCTGCCCGAGCGGCGAGCGGCCCCAGCGAGGCCTTGTCCCCCCCCCACGTCGCAGCCCAGACGTCCCAGCCCAGCGTGAAGTCCGACGAACGCGCGCCCAAGCCCTCGGAGCCGGTCGCACAACCGCGCCCCGCGCAGGACACTTCGCTCAAGGCCTACGCCAAGTGGAGCGCGCTCATGGTCGCCATCGTGCTCGGCCTAGGCTTCCTCGCGGCCCAGCTGCTGCGCTGGCTCGAGATCGACCTCGGTCGCTGACGCGCGCGAACGACGGCGCGTCAAAACGAGTTGTCGCGCGGGTAGGCGAGGATCGCCGCGACGACCAGCGCCAGCGCGAGCAGCGCGAGCACGCCCAGAGCCACCAGCAGCCAAGTCGGCATCGCCCCGAGCGCCTAGAGCCCCTGCGCACCCGGCGCGCGATAGACGAGGAACGCGCGATCCCCCATCTCGCCGGGCAGCTTGTGTTCCCACACGGTGTCGAGCCGAAAGCCGAGCCGCTCGGCCTCGCGTTCGGCCGCGCGCGCCTCGCGCGACCACGACGGACCCTTCAGCATCACGAGGTCCTTGAGCGAGTGCCGCACCTTGCGCAACAGCCGCACGTTCTCGCGCACGGAGCTCACCGCCCGCACCAGCACGATGTCGTATTTGTGGCGCGCGAGGTGGTCCTCGGCGCGCTCGGCGACGGCGCTGGCATTGCTCAGGCCCAGCGCGCGGATCGTCTCCTTCACGAACTCGACGCGCTTGGCCCGCGAGTCGAGCGCCACCACGCGCGCCTGCGGCTCCGCGAGCGCGATCGGCAGTCCGGGAAAGCCGCCGCCGGTTCCAAGGTCGAGCAGCGAACGGCCGCCCAGCGGCAGGAGCCGGGTCGTGCGCCACGAGTCGAGGTAGTGCTTGGCCGCGACCTCGCGCGGCTCGACGATCGCCGTCAGGTTGAGGCGCTGGTTGCCCGCGAGCACGAGTCGCGCGTGCTGTGCGAAGCGCTCGAGCGTCGCCGCCTCGATCTCCTCGCCGGCAAACGCCCACGCGAGCGCCGCTCGCAGCTCGTCCGCGCTGGGAACCGGCGTGTTCGCATGGGCCGCGACCCCGTCGGGATCGTCGTCGTCGCGCGCCTCGCTACCCCCGGGCGCCCCACCCCCGCTCGCCGCGGGATCCACGTCGCCGTCCTGCGGACCGCCCTGCGCTCCCTCGCCCCCACCCGCAGGTCGCTTCCCGTCTTCGAAGAGGCTCATGGCTAGGTGCAGGGCAGGATGGCAGGCCAGCAGGGATTCGAACCCCGAACCTACTGATTTGGAATCAGTCGCTCTAACCGTTAGGAGCTACTGGCCTGCGCGAGAGCAGCTAGGTTAGAGGGCCGCGAGCCGCGAGGCAACAGCGCGCCGGCCCCTGCGCAGCGCGCTCGAGCGCACCGCACAGTAGAGTGTGCGGGGACTAGAGTGTGCGGCCCGCAACCGCACCGGACCCCTCCACGCCATGCCTGATCCCGCGGAAGAGCGCGCACGCGCGCCTCACAGCCCCCGCATCATCCCCACCGACATCCCCCACAGCGCTTTCGACCAAAATGCGCTGCGCGTGGTGAGTCGGCTCCAGCGCGAGGGCAACGAGGCCTATCTCGTCGGCGGCTGCGTGCGCGACCTGCTGCTCGGTCGCCGCCCGAAGGACTACGACGTCGCGACGTCGGCCACGCCGCGCGGCGTGAAGAGCCTGTTTTTCAACGGCCGCATCATCGGTCGGCGCTTCAAGCTCGTGCACGTGCGCTACGGCGAGCAGGTGATCGAGACCGCCACCTTCCGCAGCGCGCCCGAGCGCGGCGAGGCCGAGGGCGACGACCTTCTGATCGTCGAGGACAACAACTGGGGCACGGCGCAGGAGGACGCGCAGCGCCGCGACTTCACGATCAACGCGCTATTCCTCGATCCCTACCGGCGTGAGATCCTCGACTACGTCGGCGGACTCGAAGACCTCGAAGCGGGCGTGCTGCGCACGATCGGCGATCCCTACGTGCGCATGGCCGAAGATCCGGTGCGCATCCTGCGCGCGATCAAGTTCGCCACGCGCCTTGGCTTCCGCATCGACGAGGCGACGTGGGACGCGATGGTCGAGCACTCGGACGATCTCGCGCGTTCGGCCAAGCCGCGCGTGATGGAGGAGATCCTGCGCCTGCTCCGCTCCGGGACGGCGCTGGGAGCACTGCGCATGATGCGCAAGTGCGGCGTGCTGCGCGTGATGCTGCCGCAGCTCGACCTCCACGTCGGTGCCCACGACAGCGCCGATCCTCAGGCGCACGACCGCGCCGACTCGGTCTGGCGCCTGCTCGAAGCGCTCGACTCCTATGTGCACGAAAAGCACGTGCCCGCGACCGCCACGTGCGTCGCGGCGCTGTTCCTGCGCATGATCGAGCGCGACGCGGCGCTCGACCCGCGCACGCACGCCGGTGACATCGGCGGTCGCGAGTTGCTCGAGCTCGCCTCTCGACGCATCGACGCGTTCGCCGTCGAGTACCGCCTCGCCAAGCGCGACGGGTACAAGGCTGCGCGCGCCATCGCGCTCCAGCGCAACTTCACGCAGACTCCGACCAAGCGCTTCAGCCCGCTGCTGTTCGCACGCGATCAGGACTTCCCCGAGGCTCTCGAGCTCTTCCGCCTGCGCTGCAGCGCGTGGGGACAGGGCTGGGACGTGTACGAGGCGTGGCTCGAGCGAGCCGCCGAGGCGCGCGCGGCACCGCCGGAGGCACTCGAGGTCGAGCGCCAGCACAAGCGCCGCCGCGGCCGTCGTCGCGGTTCGCGCTCGAAAACGCCGCGCGGCGGCGCGGAAGAAACTTCGCTCGACGCCTAGGTCCGCGCGCCAAACGCGGCCTCGAATCCGCACTTCGGACGACCCATCGCCGCGCGAGCGGTTACGGTTCCCTGTGTCCGAGCAGTCCGGCTCGCCCTGTGGACGCGAACGACGGAAACCCCCGGGACGGGTCGTCGCGAGCGTCTGCGCGGGAGGGGCGGGACGGAGAGCAACGGCACGCGCTTTCTGTGTGGATTGGTGTTCCTCGGGCGACCTTCGAGAATTCGAGGGTCGCCCTTCCTCGTTTTCGCCTGCGCGCACGCCACAATGAGGCCATGCTCGCCGCGCTGTTGCTCGCGTTCGTCTCCTTGCCCGGCCCCGCGTTCACAGGTTCACCGTCGCAGGACGAAGTGCAGCGCGAGCGCAGCGACGCCGACGCACGCCGCGCGTTCGGATTTCTCACGCCCGCGGAGCAGGCCGACTGCATCGAGGAACTGAGCGCCGAGCTCGAGTGGCTCGACACGTTCCAGCTGAGACTCGTGCGCTACGCGCGCACGCTCGACGAGCGCGACCCCGGGCTGCTGCCGCTCGAGCGCGAGACGCCGTACTTCGATCCCGCCGAGCATGCGCCCCTCCAGCCGATCGCGCGCAAGCGACTCGCGCCCGACGCGACGAGCGCCCGCACGACGCGCGAGCGCATCCTGCGCCGCGTGCCGCAGTCGCCGCTCTCAGCGAGCTACCGCTACGACTGGGGATTGGGCGAGCTGGTGCGCAGTTCCACGGCGCCCGACGCGCAGCGCCTGTTCGACAACGCGCTCGCCGGTTTCGCGCCCGGCCACGACCTCGCGCTCGCGCTCGTCGAGCGCGCGCTCGACGACGGCTCCCAGCGCACGGCCCTCGACGCCTTCGACCACGCCTACACCGATCGCTCCGGCAACGTCTATCCCGGCATCACGCTCTACGACGCGTGGGCCTCGGGCGAAGAGATCGAGATGCCGGACGTCGACATCCTCGGCGTCGTGCACACGCTGCTGGGAATCCGCGATCGCTGGGTCGCGCCCGTGCCGGACCGTGAACACAACGAGCTCTACGCCACGGTCGGCAAGCTATTTCGCTCCGCCAGCCGCCACCGCGGCCTGCGCGGCGCGATCGCGGCCACTTTCCTCGAGAGCACCCCGAAGCTCCCGGGCTCGTACCCGACCTCGATCGAGCGCTTCCACGGCCTGTGGGAGTCGTGTGCCTCGACGCCGTCCGAGGTCGCCAAGCGTCTGCCCGATCCAGAGCGCTGGAGCGAGTTCCTCGTCGAGTGCTCCACGCGCATGAGCGACGATCCCAAGCTGCTCGCGGCCGCGAAGCGACGCCAGACGACGCTCGCGGCCGATGCGCGCGCCGTGCGCGCCCTGCTCGTGCGACTGCTCGAGCAGCGCGGCGCCTTCGAGCGCACGGAACGCCCCTCTCCGCCGACTCCGAAAAAGGACTAGGCTGACTCGAGAATTTGTCGGTCGAGATCGACCCTGGGGCGTGTGCCAGAGCCGTTGTGGCGCGGTCCGTTCCCACGACTGACCTGCCCCCAAACCCGGTACCAGAGTGTATGCGAGCGATGCTGGTGTCGCCAAGGCGTCACGCGGTGCCGGCGACCTGCAGCGGGAGTGCTGCCCTGGGGGGCTGGCGGAGCGGAGCGAAGCCTGCCCCCCAGGGCAGAGTCGCTTCGGGCGCGGGAGGTCGGTACCCCAGCGAGCTGTGCGGCCGCACGCGGGTGTACTCCAGGCGATACCACTCGAGCACCGTGCGCGCTTCCTCCAGCGTGTAGAAGATCTCCCCGTCCAGCAGCTCGTCGCGCAGCGAGCCATGGAAGCTCTCGTTGTAGCCGTTCTCCCACGGCGA
>VGZD01000166.1 GCA_016872715.1 Planctomycetota bacterium | reverse complement strand
GATTGAGGTGCGGAACGCTCATGGCTCAGTGCATGTCGGCTGCGAACGGCTGGAAGTTCAGTTTCGAGCGCCGGCCTTAGCCTTGGGCAGGAGCAACACGAGAATTTCCTCGGGCGCGGGAGTCTGGGCCTGCCCTTCCCTGCGCACGTCGACCCGCAGGCGCAGGTCGGGGTGCAGGATCGCCGCGTAGGCCTCGAGACTGTACTCGCGGAACACCAGCGCCCGACGCGTCTCCTCGCCGTGGCGCGAGGCGCTGCCCTCGGGCGGCCCCGCCGCGAGCTCGGCGACCGACCCCGGCTGCAGACTCCTCACCACCGCGTCGAAGTGGTCGAGGAAGCCGTCCGCGGCGAGGCTCGCGGCCTCGTGTTCCTTCCAGCGCGTCTGGGAATCGCTCGCCCAGCCCTGCAGCAGCGCCAGCACGAAGATCGCGCCGAGCACGCGCACGCTCCCGCCTCCGCCCGAGAGCCAGCGCGAGGCTGCCGCGAGCGCGACGAACAGGGCCAGCGGAGCCACCAGCGGCAAGGCGTACCACGCGCGGTAGACGCCCGAGCACGCGGTGAGCGCCACCAGCGCGAGCATCCACGTGCCGACCGCGAGCGCGGCCGAGCGCGGCTCGATCGCACTGCGCTCCCGCACGCTCGTCGGCTGCGCGCGCCACAGGCCAATCGCGAGCACGAGCACCATCGCGAGCCCGAGCGCGACGCCGAAGTCGCCGCGGCGCATCCAGCCGGGCGGGAGCGGCGCGAGCACGAGCTCGGCATAGCGCAGGCCCGCGCTGCCCATCTCCGCCGCATCCGGCACCTCGAGCTGCGCTCCCCCACCGATTCCGCCGACGACCTGCCAGCGCACGGCGAGGAACAGCCCGACGAGTGCGAGCGCGAGCCACGTGGATTTGAGTGCGGCGGCCGAGCGTGCCGCGCGCGATCCGCTCGCCGTCAGCGCCACGAACGCGAACACGAGGAGCGGCGCGAGCGCGCCCGTCTCCTTCGAGGCAACCGCCGCGAGCGACGCGAGCGCGACACCGACGCTGCGCACGCCCGGCCGACGCAACGCGAGCACGAGGGCGAGCAGGGTGAAGCACAGCGCCATCGAGTCCGCGCGGCGCGGAGGCAGCACGAGCACCTCGAAGTGCACCGGATGTAGCACGAACACCAGCCCCGCGAACCACGCCCAACCGCCGCGTCCCTCGCCGAGCAGCGCGCGCGCGAGCGTGACGACCAGCGCCGTGCCGAGCACGAGCAGCAGGAAGTCGGTCAGGTGGTAGCCGAACGGATCGAGCCCCCACAGCGCGTAGTCGAGTCCGAAGGACAGGTGCACCAGCGGCCGCCAGTAGTGGCCGCCGGGGAAACGCCCGTCCATCAGCTCGCAGGACAGCGAGTGAGCGAACTCGCCCCAGCTCGCGAAGCGACCGGCGTCGATCAGCGGGTAGGTGTCCTGACCGAACAACCCGAGGTCGAACACCGCGCCCCACGCGAACAGCGCGAAGGCGGTCGCCGCGAACAGCGTGCCGAGGTCCAGCCGTGCTCGCGCGGCCGTGTTACTGGGCATAGCCCGTCTCCATGAGTCGACTCTTCACTGCTTCCATGTCCGTTTCCGCGTAGTCGGCGGCCACCGGTCGATAGCCGACCCGCGCGGCGGGATCGGCCGCCTCCGGCATGACGCGCGGCTCGATCTCGCGCGCGAACTCCGCGCGCCGCACGGTTCCGCTCATCTCGGCGTACACCGGCAGGTCGAGCAGCGCGAGCACCGTCGGCGCGAGGTCCCGCACCGCGACGGCGCCGCGCTCGGGAACGCGCCGGAAGCTCGGCCCCGCCGCGATCCAAATGCCCTCGAGGCTGTGATCGGGATAGGCGCGCGCATGCTCGCCATAGGGCACCTTCGCGGGCTCCGAACGCGCGGCGATCGTCGGGTCGAGCTCGAAAATCAGGTCGGGGACGATTCCCTCGTGCGGCCCCGGATAGAGCTCCGCGCCGCGATAGACGCGCCGCACGACGGGTTCGGCGCGACCGCTCGCGCGCCACTCGAGCAGCGCCTGCTCGATGCGCTTCGACGTGGCCTCGACGTCCTGCGGCTCGAGTGCGCCGCGCGGCTCGCGCCCCTTCACGTTGAGCCGAATGCCGCCGTAGTTCGCCTCGCACACGCCGCCGAACGCGACCGACGCCTCGAGATCGAGCAGTTGGAGCAACGCCGCATGCTCCGTCGCGCGTCGCTCGGCGAGGTTCTCCGGAGCGGGCGGCAGTTGCACTTCCGCGCGACCGGCCACCGCGAAGCCCTGCTGCACCAGCCACGGATGCACGAAGAAGCTGCGCTGGTAGGGATAGAACCCGTGGTCGGAGAGCAGGATCACGTCGACGTCGTCGCCGACTTGGGCGAGCAGGCGACCGAGCACGCCATCGAGCAGCTCGTAGTGCGGCGCGACCGGCCCGTCCGTGCGAGCGTCGTAGTTGCGATGGCACCACACGTCGAGGTCCTTGAACACGATCGTCGCGAGGCTCCAGTCCTCCTCGGCGAGCATCTCGCTCAGGATCGCCTCCTTGATCGCGAGCTGCTCGCGCACGCGCTCGAAGGTCACTTCCTGTCGCTCGCGCCACGCGCCGAGGTCCGGCACGAAGCCGCGCGCGCGCAGTTGGCGCGTCAGCGCGTTGGGATAGGCGTAGTCCGCATCGAACGGCGAGAGCATGCCCGCGACCATCACGCCGTCGACTTTTTCGGGCGGAAACGTCACCGGCACGCCGAACGTGATCGAGCGCAGCCCGTGCCAGCCGAGGATGCGCCACAGCGGCGCGGCCTGATTCGACAGCGAGCTGATCAACCGCACGTCGTAGCTCGACTCGACCGGCTCGAAGAACGAGTACACGCCGTGCTCGCCCGGGCCCTTGCCCGTCATCGCGCTCACCCATGCGGCCGACGAGATCGGCACCTTGGTCGACTCCAGCCGCGCGCTCGAGCCGCGCGCGACGAGCCGCGCCACGTTGGGCAGCCTGCCCTCCGCCAGCAGCGGATCGAGCATGTCCCACGTCGCTCCGTCCCAGCCGACCACGAGCACGCGCCGCGCCGCGACTTCGCGCTCGTCCGCGCAGGCCGCGAGCAGGAGCATCGCGCAAAGCGCCATCAAGTGCCTTGTTTCCACGGGGAGAACGTAGCTTCGACGCACGCCCGCGGAAAGCGCGGCTCAGCGCTCGAGCACGAGCACGATCTGTGAGGAGTCCGGCAGGCTCGGCGGGGCGGGCGGCACGACGCGCACGGCGCGGCCGGGGAACGCGAGTTCGACGAAGGCCGCCACGCTGTAGGGCGCGAGCACGGCGAAGGTGCGCTCGCGGCCGTCGAGCCACGGCCGAGGGTCGCGCAGCTCCTGCGGCAACCCCGGAGCGCGCACGGCCGATCCCGCGCTCGCATTCCGCACCGCGGACTCGACCTGTCCGAGGTACACGCGCGCGGACTCGCCGGCCGCGATCAGCTCGGGCGAGGCGGCGCGCCATGGGAAGAGCGACGCGAGCGCCCACGCGAGCATCGGCAGCGCCAGCGCGCGCTGGATTCCGACGCGCGCGAAGGCCCGCTCGAAGAGCGCCGCGGCGAACAGGCCATTGAGCGCGACGAAGGGCAGCTCGTACCAGCCGCGCTCGGCGCGCGAGATCGCGGTCAGCGACGCGAGCGCCACGAACCACAACAGCAGCGGCACGAGCGTGCGGCGCGCGTCGCGGCGCGCGAGCACGACGTACAGGGCGACCGCCGCGAGCGCGACGGCGCACGAGAACGCGCCGCCGCCGAGCAGCCGCGCTTGGGTCGGAGCGAAGGCGGCCGGGAAATAGCGTGCCAGCGACGCAAGGGCGTCGGACCACGCGGCGGAGACCTGCGCCTCGCGGCTGCCGCCCAGCCCGCCGAGGGCCCAAGTGCGGACCCCCAACGTGAGCGCGAAGGCGCACCACGCGGGCCACGCCGCGCGCAACGCCTGCCTCCAGCGCTCGCGCCGCTCCCCCTGAGCCAGCGCGAACGCGGCTCCACTCGCCACGAGCACCGCGATCGCTCCGCTCTCCTTCGACGCGAGCGCCGCCGCGACCGCGAGCGCGGCGAGAAAACGCCGGCGCGCGAACACGGAGGTCAAGGCGAGCAGCGTGAACAGCAGCGCGAGCGAGTCCGCGCGGCGGGCTGGCACCGCGAGCACATCCGCGTGCACGAGGTTGCCGCCGAACACGACCGCGCCGACCAGCGCCGCGCGCTCCGAGATCCAGCGTCGCGCGAGCGTCGCCACGGCCAGCACGTTCGCCGCGAGCAGCGCGAGGTCGGTCAGGTGGTAGCCCAGCGGATCGAGGCCGAACAGCGCGTGGTCGAGCCCGAACGAGAGGTGCACCAGCGGACGCCAGTAGCGACCGAGCGGGTAGCGCCCGCCCATCAGCTCGTCCCCGAAGGTCGCCGCGACGCCGCCCAGCCCATCGACACGGCCGGCCGCGATCAGGGGATAGACGTCCCAACCCCACAGGCCCGTGCGCAGGACCCAACCCCAAGCGAGCGCCACCCACAGGCACGCCAGCAGGCCGACGAGCGCGGCCCGTCGCGCGCTAGCGTGGTCGGAGCGAACCAAATGGAACTCCCCTCGACCCGCTCCCCGCGCTCCAGATCGCGCTCCAGATCGCGCTCCAGATCACGCTCCAGATCATCGGGCGAAGTATAGGAACGGGCCCCGCGGCGGGGTTAGCATGGTTGCGCACTAGGGCGGACCGACCGCGGCCGCCAGAGCCTCCCCTCCACGTTCGAGTCGCCCCCGCGCCGATCCCCCAACGGCCCCGCCCCATCGGCTCCGCCCCGTCGGCACCGCCCCCATGACC
>VGZD01000165.1 GCA_016872715.1 Planctomycetota bacterium | reverse complement strand
CGCACGACGCCGTGGCCGTTGTGCTTGCCGGTGAGCAGCACACAACGGCTCGGCGCGCACACCGGCGCACCCGAGTAGAACTGCGTGAAACGCGCGCCCTCCGCAGCGAGAGCGTCGATGCGGGGCGTGCGGATCTTGCGCTGGCCGTAGCAGCCGAGCTCACCCCAGCCGAGGTCGTCGGCGACGATCAGCACCACATTCGGAGCGCGCGGACTCGGCACAGGACTCGACGCGCAGCTCGCGAGCACCGACGCGGAAACGACGACGAGAGCACCTTGCAGCATCACGGCAGGATGCCCGCCCGTGTCCACCGCGGCAACCGCCCTCTGGCGTTCAGCCGCCGCGAAAACTGCTCCAGCGCGAGCGCGGCCCGGCCGCGCTCGCGCGCAAGACCGGGCCCGACGCGGCTTCGCGCGGGGAGGAACTCGTCGCCGCGCTACAGCGGGAACGCGCCGTCGCCCTGCTGCGCGTGGCCGAGGCGCTCGGCGACCGCGATGAAACGGTTGTACTGCAGCCGCAGGTGGCGCGGCACATCGGCGTACACATCCTCGACGAGCGTCTTGAGCGCCATCGGCGCCGACGCTTCCTGCACATGGATCTCGCGATCGATCTCCGCGAGGAGCTCGGCCTCGACGCGCGCACGCTCGCCCGCCTCGATCACCTTGCGCGCGACCAGATGGCGCTCGAGGCGATCGAGCGGATCGCGCGCGGCCCATGCGTCGACCTCGGCCGAATCGCGGTACTTGGTCGGGTCGTCCGACGAGCTGTGTCCCAGCATGCGATAGGTCTTGAGCACGAGGAGACTCGGCCCCTCGCCGCCTCGCGCGCGAGCGAGCGCCGCGCGCATCTCGCGCACGCAGGCGAGCGCGTCGTTGCCGTCGACCTCGATGCCCGGCATGCCGTAGGCGAGCGCCTTGTCGGCGTAGCTCTCCGCCGCCGTCTGCTCGCGCGAGCACACGCTGATCGCCCAGCCGTTGTCGATGCACACGAACACCGCCGGCACCTTCCACACGCCCGCGAAGTTCAGGCCGGAGTGGAAGCCGTTCGAGCTCGTGGCGCCGTCGCCGAAGTAGATCGCGTGCACCTCGTCGAGCCCGCGCTGCTTCGCCGCGAGCGCCGCGCCGACGCCGTGCGAAACCTGCGTGCCGATCACGCTCGACCAGGAGGGGTAGTGGCTCGCCTTGTGCTGGAAGTGGTTGCACATCTGGCGGCCCTTGGCCGTGTCGTTCGAGTTGCAGTACATCTGCGCGATGTACTCGGCCAGAGGCAGGCCGCGCATGACGGCCGCCGAGCCCTCGCGCAGCCCCGACCACAGCCAGTCGCGCGGCTCGAGCGCAAAGGCCGAGCCGATGATCGCGGCCTCGAGCCCCTTCGCGGTGCCCACGAAGCCGATTCGGCCGGCTCGCTGCAGCTTGAGCATGCGATCGTCGAGGGCGCGCACGCGCAGCATGTGGCGCAGGAGCACCCGCAACTCGCTGTCCGAGAGCTCCGGCGCGGTGCCGACGAGCCTTCCGTCCTGTTCGAGAACCTGAGCGGGGGGCAACATGGGGCGCACGAGGATACCCGTGGGCGACGGCTCCTGTTCCGTCGCGGCAAGATCTGCGGCATCCCAGGCCACGGGGGCTTGCGTAGACTCCCATGTGGGGCGAGATGTCCGCCTCGGTTCTCCAGTGGTTTTTCTGCCCATCGCCATGTCCCTCCTCGACACCAAGCCCTGGCTCTGGATCGCCCTGCTGCTGGCCCTTTTCGTCGCGCTCACGGCCTGCGCTCGCACGCCGCGCTCGGACGAAGGCTCGTCGAGCGGCACGGACGCCGAAGCGGCGAACAGCGCCCCGCTCGCCGCGAGCGAGGCACCTGCTCCCATCGACCGCGAGGCCCTCAAGGCGCGCCTCACGCCGATGCAGTGGAAGGTCACGCAGGAGAGCGGCACCGAACGCGCCTACACCGGCGAGTACTGGAACAACCACGCCGACGGCATCTATGTCGACATCGTCGACGGCACGCCGCTGTTCTCGTCCAAGGACAAGTTCGACTCGGGCTGCGGCTGGCCGAGCTTCACGCAGCCGCTCGCCGAGTCGCCGCTCGTCGAGACATCGGATCTCACGCACGGCATGGTGCGCACCGAAGTGCGCTCGAAGCGCGCCGACTCGCACCTCGGCCATGTGTTCGACGACGGCCCCAAGCCCACGGGCCTGCGCTACTGCATCAACTCCGCGTCCCTGCGCTTCGTGCCGGTCGCGAACCTCGAGAAAGAAGGCCTCGGGCGATTCCTGCCGCTCTTCGGCCAGCAGCCCGGCGCCGTCTCGAATGTGAGTGCCGCCAAGACCGCTCCGACGACGGAGACGGCGGTGCTCGCCGGCGGCTGCTTCTGGGGCATGGAAGATCTGCTGCGCAAGATCCCGGGCGTGCTCGAGACCGACTGCGGCTACACGGGCGGTCACCTCAACAACCCGAAGTACGACGACACGCACGACTCGAAGAGCGGCCACGCGGAAGCCGTGCGCATCGTGTTCGACCCCGCGAAGGTGAGCTACGACGAGCTGCTCACCTGGTTCTTCAAGATCCACGACCCGACGACGCTCAATCGCCAGGGCAACGACCGCGGCACGCAATATCGCTCGACGATTTTCTACGCGAGCGACGCCCAGAAGGCCGCTGCCCTGAAGGCCATCGCCGCCGCGGAATTGAAGTGGAAGAAGAGGGTCGTCACGACCCTCGAGCCCGCGGCGAAGTGGTGGCCGGCCGAGGACTACCACCAGGACTACCTCGTCAAGAATCCGCGCGGCTACACCTGCCACTACATCCGCGACCTGTAGTCGCGGGAGACTTCAGCGCGCGGGCGGCCAGGCCACGACATCGATGCGCTCGACATAGTGCAGGAGCGGGGCGCGCTCGGGGAGCGTGAAGCCGCTGGCGCGATCGAGCGTGTTGCGTTCGAAGTGCGCCTCGGCGTCCTGCAGGGGCCACGGCTCGTGGTCGATCTCGCCGCGCAGGAGCGCGCCGCCGTGATCGCGCGTGTACAGGCAGTAGCGGTCGGTGAGCCACGCCTCGAGCGAGCCCTTGGGCGCGCGGCGCGGCGCTGAACAGGGCCGATAGCGCGCGCGCACCTCGGCGTCCGGCGCACTCGCATGCGTGCGACGGCTCGCGTAGCTCACCCAGCCGTCGCGCTGCGTGCAGCTCATGCGCGAGGTGAAGTACGGCAGGTTGAACCACGCGCGCGCACCGGCCACGGCGAGCGGACTGGCGGCGTCCAGACTGTAGAACCACACGCCCGGCTTGCCCCCGAGCGTGACATAGGTGCGCAAGTTGAGCTCGGGGAAGCGCTCCCCCACTCCGAGCGACGGCAGCCCCGCCAGACGCACATTGCCCATGCAAAAGGGCACGACGCCGAGCCAAGCGGAGCCTCCAGAGGTGTCGAGCTCGAGCCCGGCGGGCAGCGTGCGTGCAACGATGTCCGGCTCCACCGGCCAGTGCGCGAAGAGCAGCTTGCTCCATGTCATGTGCAGCGCGGGCACGGCGCTCGGCGCAGGCCACGGGCGCTCGGCACTCGAGGCGACCTGCTTCGACTCGACCCCTCGGTGCGAGTTCTCCATGTCGGAGAGCATGGGACCGGCGCACAAAGCGTTCCATGGCGGATCTTGGCGTCGAGAGCCGCGCATCTGGCGCGCGAGCCCGCGCGGAGTGAGTCCGAGCGCCCTGCGCAGCGCCGCGCGACGCGCAACGCTAACCTGTTGGGCCCGCGGAACTCCCGGCCGAAGCCCGCCGCCATCCCAGCCGTGCCCGAACCCGACCTCCAATCGCTCACGATCGACCGCTCGAAGCTCCGCACGCGCCGCCGCGGCTCCGCCGGCTGGTTCGGGAAGTTGCTCGCTCTCGCCGTGCTCGCGGGCGCACTGCTGCTCTTCCGCGGACCGCTCGTGGCGCTGTTCGAGCGCCTGAACCTGCCCGAGGTGCGCGCCACCGCCGCCCTCATGCAGAGCGCCGGCGCGGCGAGCGCCGTCACCGGCGCCGCTGCCAACGGCTACATCGTCGCCAGCCGCCGCGCGGCCCTCTCCGCGGACACCCCCGGCCGGATCGTCGAGCTCAATGTCACCGAAGGCTCCGTGGTGAAGAAGGGCGATGTCGTGGCGCGGCTCTTCTCCGACGAATACCGCGCTTCGCTGCGTGCCGTCGAGGCCGAGATCGCTGCACAGCAATCGACGATCGCGCGCGTACAGGCCCAGCTCGACGCGACCTACGCGCAGGCGCCGCGGCTCGACGCAGAGATCGAGCGCGTGCGCGAGACGCAGCGCGAGCAGGAGCGCCAGCTCGAGCTCGCGCGAGCCCGCGTCGCCCGCGCCGAATCGCTCCTAGGGGACGGCGCCGGCACGCAGCAGTCGGTAGACGACACGCGCTCGGACCTGATCCGCATCGAGGGCGGGATCGCGGGCTCGAGCGCGACCCTGCGCGCCGCGCAGGCCGCGCGTGCGCAGCTCGACAGCGAGACGAGCGCGCTGCGCGCCGCCCTCGCGGAAGCGCAAGCGCGCCTGCCGGTGCTCGCCGCCAACCGCGAGGCCGCGCAAGCGACGCTCGACAAGACCGAAGTGCGCGCGCCGTTCGACGGCGTGGTCGTGCTCAAGGACGCCGAGGTCGGCGAGGTCGTCAGCCCCAACTCCGTCGGCGGCAACGCGCGCGGCTCCGTCGCGACGATGGTCGACTTCGCGACGCTCGAGGTGCAGGTCGAGCTGCCCGAGACGAACCTCTCGGCCGCGGTCGTCGGCGATGCCGCGACGATCTACCTCGACGCCTACGCGGATCGGCCCTACGCGGGGCGCGTGTCGCGCATCTGGCCGACCGCCAATCGCCAGAAAGCCACGGTCGAAGTGCGCGTGCGCTTCGACGCGCCCGACGAGCGCCTGCGGCCCGAGATGGGCGCGC
>VGZD01000164.1 GCA_016872715.1 Planctomycetota bacterium | reverse complement strand
GGTGCGGGCCGTGGAGGCTCGGTCGGGTGGCCGAGGTGCCCGAGGATCTTGCGCACGACGATGGGGTCGGTCAGCTGGGCGATCAGGCGGCGTGGGCCGCCGCAATGCGGGCAGGTGAGGACGTCGAGGGCGAAGACGCGGCGCAGGAGCTCGGCCCAGGTCGAGCGGCGGGAGTGGGAGCGGGCGGAGGTGCTGGGGGCGGTGGATGAGGCGGGAGCGAGAGCCGCGCAAGAGGGCGCTGCGGGGGCGGTGGTGCGCTTGGGGACGACGAGGTCGCGCCATGCGGAGGCGGGCGCGAGCCAGCGCGAGCGCCTCGGCGTGCTCGGCCAGCAGCATCGCGTTGGTGGTCATGGAGATGTCGCGCAGTGCCGGACGGCGCGCGAGCTGCTCGACCAGTCGCGGCAGCTCGCGGCGCACGAGCGGTTCGCCACCCGTGATGCGCACCGCCTCCAGTCCGAGCGAGCAGAAGGCGTCGACGATCGCCGCGATCTCGCCGAAGTGCAGCAGCCGTTCGCGCTCGAGCCAGCGATAGCCCCGCTCCGGCATGCAGTAGGCGCAGCGCAGGTTGCAGCGGTCGGTGACCGAGACGCGCAGGCTGCGCAGCGGCCGGCCGAGATCGTCGTGCAGCACGTCCATCTCCCGCAGTATGGGCGCGAGCGCCGGGTCGCGGTCGCCGAACCTCGGCCCCCTTGACATCGGTCAAGGCCAGCGCGTCGCCCGATCGCATCCACTTGGGCGGCAGAGCCGGGAACGTGGAAGCTGGAGCCGCAAACCGGCTCCGGACGGGCTTTTCGGCTCCCTGCCGCGCAAGCGTGCGGGCGAGATCGGGAGCGCAGCGAGAGTCGCGGAGGAGATCGAAATGAGCAAGCGTCACATGCCGTGGAGCATCGGACTGTCCGTGATGGCCGCGTTCGCGCTGGGCGGCTGCGAGCTGACCGGATTCGCAGCGGACACGAGCCAGCCGGCGGCTGCCTGCCCCAATCGCGGTCGCGGCCTGTACGCGACGTACTGCGTTTCCTGCCACGGAGCTTCGGGGCGCGGAGACGGACCGGCCGCCCAGCTGCTCTCCCCGGCACCGCGCGACTTCGGTTCAGCGCGCTTCCGCCTCGTCTCGACGGCGAATCAGGCTCCCACCGAGGCGGATCTGGTCGCGGTCCTGCGCCACGGGCTGCCGGGCTCGGCGATGCCGCCGTGGGAGTGGATGCCGGACTCGGACCTGAAGGCGCTCGCCGGCCACGTGCGCCAGCTCGCCATCGCGGGCCGCGCCGACGACCTGCAGAAGCACGCCGAGGCCGAACAGGAGACGCTCGAGCGCGCCGAGGCTGTCGCGATCGCGACGCGCGCGCTGACGCCGGGGGATCCGATTCCCGTGCCGCCCGACTGTGCGGGCACGCCGGCCGAGCTGCAGGCGGGGCGCCGCTTCTTCGTCGAGAATTGCTCCAAGTGTCACGGTGCGGAAGGGACCGGCACGCCGGACTCGCCGCAGGTCAACGAGGATGGGACGCCCGCGTATCCGCGCGACTTCACGCGCGGCATCCTGAAGGGTGGTTCCTCGCACGCGGACATCGTGCGACGTTTCACCGCTGGCCTGCCCGGCAGCCCGATGCCGGCGACGGAGATCAAGGATCCCGCGCTTGCGGCCTGTGTGTCGGCCTACGTGCGCAGCCTGATCCGGCCCGGCATGCAGGAGCGCGTCGCGCAGACGCGTCGCACGATCGTCGCGCAGCGTGCGGCCGGGACGTTGCCGCAGACCGTGAGCGATGTCGGGTGGTCCCAGGCGCCGGAGCAGTGGGTTCCGCTCATGCCGCTGTGGGCACGGGCGCACGGTGTCGAGGGTTGCACGATCCGCGCGCTGCACGACGGGACGACGCTGGCGCTGCGCATCAGCTGGGAGGACCGCACGCGGAGCACCGAACCGCTCGCGCAGGACCTCCTCACCGATGCCGTGGCGCTGCAATGGTCGCGAGGAGAGCAGCCGCCGCTGTTCACGATGGGCGAGCCGACGCGGCCGGTGAACATCTGGCACTGGCGGGCGGGCTGGGAGCTCGACCCGCAGAGCGAGGCACCGGACCCGGCGACCAGTGCCGCGGGGAGCTCGACGGCGGCAACGACTCGGACGAGCGCGGGCAAGATCCTGAGCGCCACGGGTCTGGGCACGCTCACGCCCATCGTCGACGCGAAGCTCGCGGCGAACGGGCTGTGGTCCAACGGTTTCTGGGACGTCGTGATGACGCGCCCGATGCAGGCCTGCTGCCCGGGAGAGGTCCAGCTCGCACCCGGCGACAGCGTTTTCGTCGGAGCGGCCGCCTGGGATGGCGACCAGCGCGAACGCAACGGTCAGAGGTCCGTCTCCGTCTGGCACGTGCTCCGCATCGCGGACTGAACGGGTCGGTGCCGCCAGTCCCGCAGGCTGGCGGTGGCCGTTCTCCTCGGGCGACGCTCCCAATCCGCTGACGGCTCGCTCGACGCGCGCACGGGCTCCGGCCCGGTCCGCAAGCTCAGGTGTGGCGCGCTGTCCTCGGGGCGAAGTCGCCCGGAGTCAGGGGCAACGGAGGCCGCAGGAATGCGACCGTGGCGCTTGCGAACGAGCTGCGCCATGCGGCACCCCGAGGTCGGCGGCGAGCTTGTCCGCCAGCGCGACGAGGGTCTCTCGCACGCCTTCGCCGAGCAGCTCGCGATCCGCGCGCGCGAAGCCTTCCTTCAGCGCATTGCGCTCGCCGTCTCCGAATCGCTCTTCTCCCATCGGGAACAGCACGCTGTCTTCCTTGCCGATGTGGTCGCGCAGGATCTCGACGAAGGAGCCGGCCGCCGCGGAGAAGCCCAGCGCATCGTTCTTGAGCAGCGCCGTGCGCATGCGCGCCATCTCCGAGCGCCCGAGGTCGTGCTCGTTCAGCATCACCGCGATCGGTCCGACATTGGCCGGAATCCCGCAGCGCTGCATCGCGGGGAAGAGCAGCGTCTCCTCCTTGCCATGGTGCAGCCGATCCGCGAACTCGGCCAAGAATCGCAGCGCGAGGTGCGCCCGCTCGGAATCGAGCGCCCCGCTGGTGGCGCTCATGTGCGTCAATCGGTCCAGGCAGTCGAGCACCTGCTCGATCAGGCGATGGTCGGCCGAGAGTCGTTCGGTAGGGCGCATGGCGGTCTCCGGTGGGTCAGGCGGGCGGAACGGGAATCAGGTTCCCAAGGGACGCCCGCGAGCACCTTGACGGGAATCAAGCCTGGTCGTCCTCGAGCCGGTCGGCGATCCGCATCAGGATCCGGGACTCCAGGACGACGATCGAGCGCGTCCGGTTCTCGATCACGCCCGTGTCCTGCCAGCGCCGCAGCAGACGCGAGAGCGTCTCGGGCGTGATCGCGAGGTGGGCGGCGAGGTCCTTCTTCGTCATCGGCAAGTCGATCTCGGGATGCGAGCCATCCGCGCGCGTGGGCAGCGCCAGCAGGTAGTGGGCGAGCCGCGCGGGGGCGCTGGCGATCGAGAGTTCCTCGATTCGGTCGGCGAGCCGCACGAGCCACATGCACAGCGATCCCACCATCGCCGTCGCGACCCCCGGCTCGTCGCGCAAGAGCGAGATGAAGGCCTGCCCGCCGATCTCGAGCACCGTCGAAGGCGCGACGGCGCGCGCGTGGGCCGGGTAGCGCCCGATCGAGAGCAACGCCGCCTCCGCGAACGTCTGGCCGTCGTGCAGGTGGTGCAGCACCTGCTCGTGACCATCGGCGGCGATGCGGTACACGCGGATCCTCCCTTGGACGACCGCGAAGAACGAGCTGGCCGTCTGCCCTTCCGCGACCAACGCCTGTTCCGCTTCGAGCTCGCGCACGGTGGTCGCCTGCGCGATGCGCTCCACCAACGGACGACCCAGAGGCCGGAAGTGGGGCAGCTTGATCAGGAAGCGCTGTCGTTCCGCGAGGTCCATGGGCGGCGAGTCGAACATGCGCGCCGCGCTCCTGCAACGCCGCAGGTCCGCGCACCGCGTCGGCTCGGTATCGTCTGCGCCCGTGAAGCCGATCGGAGTGCTGCTCGTCAACGTGGGTTCGCCGGATGCACCGGAGGCGGCGGCGGTGCGGCGCTATCTGGCGGAATTCCTCGGGGATCCGGCCGTGGTGCAGGCGCCGCGTTGGTTGTGGCTGCCGCTCCTGCACGGCGTGATCCTGCCGCTGCGTGGGCCGAAGAGCGCGGAGCTCTACAAGCGCGTGTGGACGAACGAAGGCTCGCCGCTGATCTCGATCTCGCTCGCGCAGGGGCGTGCGCTGCAGGCGGAGCTGGGAGCGTCGCACAAGGTCGAGGTCGCGATGCGCTACGGCAATCCGACGATCTCGAGTGCGCTGGAGCGGCTCTCGCAGGCGGGCTGTGGCGAGCTCCTGCTCGTGCCGATGTTCCCGCAGTACAGCGGAACGACTTCCGGCACCGTCGTCGACGAGGTGCGCCGCCAGCGTGCTGCGCGCGGCGAGAGCGAACCGCACGTGGTGAGCGCGTTCCACGACGATCCCGAGTACGTCGGGGCGCTTGCGGGCAGCGTGCGCGCGCGTGTGGCGGACGCGCAGGTCGACCACTACGTGTTCAGCTTCCACGGCATTCCGCTGCGCTACGTGGTTGCCGGCGATCCCTACCGCGAGCACTGCGAGCGCACCGCGCACCTGCTCGCGAAGGAGCTCGGCCTCGCACGCGAGCGCTGGACGCAGGTCTACCAGTCGCGCTTTGGCCGCGAGGAGTGGCTGCGGCCCTACTCGCTCGACGCCGTCCCGGAGCTCGCGAAGCAGCACAAGCGTGTCGCGGTGGTCTGCCCCGCGTTCACGACCGACTGCCTCGAGACGCTCGACGAAGTGCGGCGCGAGCTCGGCCACGTGTTCCAGTCCGCCGGAGGCAAGGAATGGAACGCCGTGCCCTGCCTCAACACCGACCCGGCCTGGATCCGCGCGCTGGGAAACCTCGTGCGACGCCGCAAGCTGACGGCCAACGCCGCTCCCTCGACGGTGGGG
>VGZD01000163.1 GCA_016872715.1 Planctomycetota bacterium | reverse complement strand
CCCACGCCCGTGCCCACGCTCGCGCCCGCGCTGCGCGCTGCCGCCGTGCCCGAAGCAGCGGCGGGCGGTCCGCCGAGGCGGCGGAAGCTGACCAGCTCGGCCGCGACGGCCACGGCGATCTCCTCGTGGGTGCGAGCGCCGATGGGCAGGCCCATGGGCGTGCGCACGCGCTCGAGGAAGGCCTCGGACACGCCGCGCGCGCGCAGCGCCTCGAACAGCTGCACCTTCTTGGCCCGGCTGCCGATCATGCCGAGGTACTTCGGGCGCGCGCCCTCGCGCGCGAGCGCCTCGAGCACCTCGCCGTCCTTGTCGTGTCCGCGCGTGACCGCGACCACGTACAGGTCCTCGCCCGGAGCGAAGCGCGCCGCGAGCTCGCCGAACTCACCGCACACGTGCGCGTCGGCGTCGGGATGGCGCTCGCGAGCCGCGAACTCCGCGCGATCGTCGGCGACCGTGACATGAAAGCCGATCATGTGAGCGAGCTTGCCGATCGCGCCCGCAACGTGGCCGCCGCCGAACAACACCAGCCGCGGCACGACGATCGGCTCGACGAAAATCTCGAGTTGGCCGCCGCACAAAAGCCCGCTGTCGGGATAGTCGCGCTCGTTGAGCGCGAACGAGAGCGTGCGCGAGCGTTCGTCCCCCATCGCCGCGAGCGCGGCCTCGAGCACCTCGGCTTCGAGGCAACCGCCGCCCACGGTGCCCTCGAAGCTGCCGTCGCGCCGCACGAGCATCTTCATCGTGGTCTTGCCCGGCGTCGAACCGACGGTCTTCGTGATCGTGCACAGCGCGCAGGGCTCGCCCGCGCGCTGCAGGCGCACGATTTCCTCGTACAGCTCCGACATTGGGGGCCGAGAATAGCGCCAGCGCGCGAGGCTCAGCGCCAGAAGTAATGCCAGCCGCACTCCAGCCGCGTCGCGGCGCCGCCGGAGAGCTTCACGTTCCAGCGGAACTCGCCGAATCCGTTGAAGTGGAACCACCAGTAGGGCCAGTTCCACCAGCTCCACCACGACGTGGCGCGCGACTCGCCCCACAGCGCGACGAGGTCGAGCTGTCGCCGCTCGCCGCCCTGACCGATCGTGTCCGCCATGCCGAGCACGCGGCGCCGCACCTCGAGCTCGATCGGCACCGACTTGCCGTTGCGCAGCTCGACACTGCCCGCGAGCTCGATCCGGCCATAGCTCTCCTTGTTCCAGCGCTCGGCGTCGGAGATGCGCTCCACCTCGCTCTCGTCGACCTTCACGAAGACGTCGATCGCCGGATTGATCGTCAGATCGGTCTCCGCGCCCACGGACGCGTAGTGCATGCGACCTTGCGCGAGGATGCGGCCCTTGGAGAGCACCAGCGCGGGCGCGGTCGTCAGCGGGACGTCCGAGTCGTTCTTCAGGCGCAGCACGTGCAGCGCCTTGGGCGACGCGAGCGCGCGCGCGAGCTCCATCACGCGCTCGTTCTGCAACTGCGAGCGCAGCTCCATCGGCGGCGAGAGCGGGACATCGAGCGTGTACACGTCCTTGTAGGACAGCGTGAACTCGCGCAGCGGCAGCACCATGCGCTCGCCCTTGCGCAGCGTGATGCGCTTGATGGTGAACACGAACAGGTCTTCCGCCGCCTCGCCACCCGCCACCTCGCTGGCGTCCGAATCAGCGGACTCGGGCGGCAGAAAGCCCGCTGTCTGCGTCATCAGCGAGTTGGACAGCCGATTGGAGAAATTCTGGCCGAGCTCCATCTGCGCGGCGACGCGCGCGAGCTCCGCCTGCAACGAGATGGGATCCACGAGGTCCTTGAACTCGAACGTCGGCACGCCGACGACGAGGTGCACCGTGGCATCGACGAGGTCGATCAGGTCGTTTTGCAGCGCGGCTTCGAGTTGCACGCGCGCGGCGCCCGCGCCGTCGATGTCGAGCTTGTAGCTCGGAATCCAGCGCAGACCCTGCTGGACGTACACGACGCCCACCTTGGCGTCCGCGCCGCCGCCGTCGACGCGCAGCTCGAGGCGCTCGCGCGATCGTCGTTCGGTGACCTTGCGCGCGAGCTCGCCTTCGACCTCGATCCAGCGCAGCCCCTCGAGCGGCACGGCGCGCACGCCATGCTCGCCCTCGAGCAGGACGAACGTGGCGCCACCGCCGTGCTGCTCGCGTTTCGGCACGCCACGCAGGATGCCCGTCTGATCGTCGCCGTGCGCATCGCGCAGGCGCGCACGCTTGCCGACGTTGGCCTCGATCAACTGGCGCAGATCGAGCGCGTCGACCTCGCTCGCCACTTCCTCGCGCCCGGCCTTGGCGTGCACGAGCCGCGCACCGTCCGTCGCGAACGGCCAAAACGTGCCGAGCACGGGCACGGGAAGTTCGTCGAGCACGACGCGGCCGTCGGTCCCGCTCGCGAGCGGCTGCTCACGCAGCAGGTAGGCGTGGCCGTCCTTGAAGACAGTCACCTCGCGCACGGGCAGCGCGGGCTTGGCCGCGTCCGGCGCTTGCGCGCGAGCGAGAGCGCAGGACACGAGCGCGAGCGGGAGTACGACGAGCCGAGCGATGGGACGCATGAGAGTTCCTCCGCCGCGCAGCATAGGCGTGAGCGCGGTCGCCGCACAGGCCGCCACCGCTGCGTCTGACCATGCGGCCACTCATGCGAGCTACGATGCGCCTCCCCGCTTCGGAGCACTCCCATGAACCTCGGCCGCGCGTCGTTCCTCATCGCCCTCTGCACCTGCCGTTCGCAGGAGCCGACGACCGCACCGGAGTCGCGCAGCGCGCTGGAGGCGGCCGCTGCGTCCGCGGGCGAGCTCTTCGATGGGCTCACGCTCGCGAGCTGGGAAGGCGACGCGCGCTACTGGCGCGTCGAGCAGGGCTGCATCGTCGGCGAGAGCAAGGCGTCGAACCCGTGCGAGGAATCGACGTACCTGACCTGGCGCGGCGGCGAGGTCGCCAACTTCGCGCTCTCGTTCGAGTACCGCATCGTGGGCGGCAACAGCGGCGTGCAGTTCCGCAGCGAGGACCGCGGCGGCGCTCGGGTAGCGGGCTTTCAAGCGGACATCGAGGACGGTCCGAGCTGGACGGGGTGCCTGTACGAGCAGGATGGCGCGGGCGTCGTCGCGACGCGCGGCGAAGACGTGACGCTCGATGGCTCGCGCGCACGCAAGACGCGCTTCGCCGACGCGGGCGAGCTGCTCGCCCTGATCCGCGCGCAGGACTGGAATCGCTACGTGATTCGCGCGCGGGGCGAGCACGTCGAGCTCGAGGTCAACGGACATGTCACGTCCAAGGTCACGGACCTGCGGCCTGCGCGCAGGTTGCGCGGCTTGCTCGCGCTGCAGCTCCACGCGGGGCCGACGATGCGCGTCGAGTACCGCAACTTGCAGCTCGAGCGCTGGCCGGACTCCGAGCCCGCGCCGGTCGTCGCGGCGACGGCCGAGGCGACGAACGAGCGCGCGTGGGCGCCGCGCTTCGACGGCGCTCGGCCACAGTGGCTGTGGGCCGCGGCCGACTCGCCCGACGGCGACTCGATCGCGCTCGCGCGCAAGTTCGAAGTGAGCGGCGAGCCGCTGCGCGCGCTGTTGCGCGGCAGCGCGGACAACCGCGCGCGCGTGTTCCTCGGCGAGGAGCTGGTGCTCGCCCACGACGAGTGGACGCAAGCCGTCGAGGTCGACGTCACCGAGCACGTGAAGCGCGGCGAGAATACGCTGGTCGCGCTGTGTGGCAACGACGGCGGCCCAGCGGGTGCGTGGTTCGAGCTGTGGATCGAGCGCCAGGATGCCAAGCCGATGCGCCTGCAATCGGACGGCAGTTGGCTCGCGCAGCGGCTCCCCGAGGGAACCGACGCGCAGAGCTGGAAGCCCGCGCAGCTCGCTTGGCAGCGCATGTCGCCGCCCCACGTGATCGGCGCGTTCGGCATCCCGCCGTGGGGCGCGCTCGATTGGGACCTGCCGCCGCGCGAGGCGCAACCGCAGGACGAGCGCGCGCTGGCCGCGGAGGAACTGACGCTGTTGCCCGGTTTCC
Organism: Planctomycetota bacterium; assembly: GCA_016872715.1. Taxonomy (GTDB): domain Bacteria; phylum Planctomycetota; class UBA1135; order UBA1135; genus F1-120-MAGs118. The sequence goes on along the minus strand of VGZD01000163.1, from coordinate 1,133 downwards.
GCGCGGAATTGCTGTATTCCGTGCCGAAGGCTCAGCAGGGCTCGTGGGTGGCCCTGTGCGAGGATCCCGCTGGACGCTTCTACGCGAGCGACCAGTACGGCGGCCTGTTTCGCATCGAAGTCGGCGCGAGCGCGGCCGACACGCGGGTCGAGCCGGTGCCGATCGAGCTCGGCAGCGCGCACGGCCTGTGCTGGGCCTTCGACTCGCTCTATGTCGTGGTCAGCAACGGCGGTGAGGGCAAGAACGGCCTCTATCGCGTGCGCGACACCGACGGCGACGACGTGCTCGACCATGCGCAGCTCTTGCGCAAGTTCGGCGACGGCGGCGAGCACGGGCCGCACGCGGTCGTGCTCGGTCCCGATGGCGCGGACCTGTGGATCGTCGGCGGCAACCACACGCCGCTGCCGGAGCCGATCGACCACTTCGCGCGACCGCGCAACTGGGCCGAAGACCTGCTGGAGCCGCGCATCGAAGACCCCAATGGACACGCGGTCGGGATGCGCGCGCCCGCGGGCTGGATCGTGCGCACGGACCCACGGGGCCAGCGCTGGGAGCTGTGGGCCTGCGGCTTGCGCAACGCCTACGACATCGCGTTCGACCGCGAAGGCGAGCTCTTCACCTTCGACTCCGACATGGAGTGGGACATGGGCGCGCCGTGGTATCGCCCCACGCGCGTTTTCCACGTCGTGCGCGGCGCGGACTTCGGCTGGCGCGGCGGCCCGGGCAAGATGCCGCCCTACTATCCCGACACGCTCCCGAGCGTCGTCGACATCGGACCTTCGTCGCCGACCGGCATCGTGTTCGGCCATGGGGCGAAGTTCCCGCCGCGCTACGAGCGCGCGCTGTACGCGCTCGACTGGGCCTACGGCACGATCTACGCGGTGCACCTCGACGCACAGGGCTCCAGCTACGGAGGCTCGTTCGAGAAGTTCGCGACCGGCAAGCCGTTCCCGGTGACCGATGCCGTGATCGGACGAGATGGCGCGCTGTACGTCACCACCGGCGGTCGTCGCACGCAGTCGGGCTTCTACCGCATCGCGGCCGTCGGCTCGCTGCGCGAGGGAGCGAGCGAGGCGGACGCGGCGGCGGCGGCACAGCGCGCGGCGCTGCCCGCGCGCGAACTGCGGCGCTCG
>VGZD01000162.1 GCA_016872715.1 Planctomycetota bacterium | reverse complement strand
GCCGTGCGCCGCGGCACGACCGCGCCGTCGCAAGGCGACGAACAGGATCACGCCGCCTCCGACGGCCCAGGCCGCGACGACGGGCCACAGGCCGAACAGGAGTGCTTCGATCTGCTCGTCGAAGAGCTTGCCGAGCACGGCTGCGGGGACGAAGGCCGCCAGCACGCGCAACAACAGACGCCGCCCCCGCGGTTCGATTCCCGCCAGACCGCGCAGCATCTCGAGCATGCGTTCGCGGTAGAGCAGCGCCACCGCGGCGATCGCGCCGGACTGAATGCAGATCGCAAACGCGTTGTGCGCGGCGCTGGCCTCGAGGCCGAGCGCTCGCTGCACGAGGATCAGGTGGCCGGTGGAGCTGACCGGCAGGTACTCCGTCAGGCCCTCGACCAGCCCGAGGAGTGCCGCCTGCCACAGTTCCATCGCCGCGCCGCGCTCAGCCGATCTTGGCCGCCGCCTCGATCGGATCGGTGTAGGCGAGCGCGAAGCTGTCGGCGACGCCCTTGTAGGTCAACGCGCCCGCGACCACGTTGGCGGCGCTGCGCAGCGGCGCGTTCTCGCGGATCGCGCGCGCGGGCCCGAGCTTCGCGAGCTCGACCGCATAGGGAAGCGTCGAGTTGTTGAGCGCGAAGGTGCTCGTGCGCGGCACGGCGCCGGGCATGTTGGCCACGCAGTAGTGGATCACTTCGTCGATCACGTAGGTCGGCTCCGCGTGGCTCGTCGCTCGCGCGGTCTCGATGCAGCCGCCCTGATCGATGGCGACGTCGACGATGACGCTGCCCTTCTTCATCAGCTTGAGATCCTCGCGACGGATCAGCTTGGGAGCGGCCGCGCCCGGGATCAGCACCGCGCCCACGACGAGGTCGGCCCACGGCAGCAGCTCGCGGATCGCCATCGGCGTCGAGTACAGCAACTTGCAGTTCCGCGGCATGACTTCGTCGAGGTAGCGCAGTCGGTCGAGGTTGACGTCCATCATGGTGACGTCCGCGCCGAGCCCGCAGGCCATGCGCGCCGCGTTCGTGCCGACGATGCCGCCGCCGAGGACGAGCACCTTGGCGCGATCGACGCCCGGGACGCCGCCGAGCAGGATGCCCGAGCCGCCGCGCGAGCGCTCGAGCCACTGGGCGCCGGCCTGAATCGCCATGCGGCCCGCGACCTCGCTCATCGGCGTGAGCAGCGGCAGCGTGCGAGCGACTTCGAGCGTCTCGTAGGCGAAGCAGTGCGCGCCGCTTGCGAGCATCGCCTTGGTGAGCTCGAGGTCCGCGGCGAGATGGAAGTAGGTGAAGAGCGTCTGGCCGCGGCGGATGTGGGGCCACTCCTGCTTCAGCGGTTCCTTGACCTTGAGGATCAGATCGCAGCTCTTCCACACCTCCGCCGCCGACGGCACGATCGTCGCGCCCGCCTTGGCGTAGCTCTCGTCGGGGATCAGGCTGCCGAGTCCGGCCTGAGTCTCGACCCGCACCTCGTTGCCCGCCGCGATCAGGCGCTCGGCGCCGGCGGGGGTCAGGGCGACGCGGTTTTCGTGGACCTTGATTTCGCGGACGACGCCGATCTTCATCGGTGGATTCCTGCAGTAGGAGTGGGAGACGCGAGGGGCGCGCGGCCCTGCCCGCCGTCATGGAGTGCGAGGGCTGTGGGTTGCGCGGGCGCTGGGGGTGCGTGGGAGGTCGCGTGCGAGGTAGGTCGAGTGCGAGGGCGAGGAGTCTAGCGTCGAGCCGCTCCGATCCCATCCGCGAGCCCCCACTTGTGCGCGGAGCGAGCGATCCCTAAGCTCCCCGCCCTTCGGTCGCCGCTTGGGCGCCGACGCGTGGACCCATAGCTCAGTTGGCTAGAGCACTACCTTGACATGGTAGGGGTCACAGGTTCGAGTCCTGTTGGGTCCACCATCCTCTCCCCGACGCTTCGCCCCGACGCCTCTCCCCCTTCGACGCGGCCGTGGCCGTGGAAGTCGCGCCGCTCTCGGAGGCGCCCGTCGCGCCCCGTCGCGCCCCGTCGCGCCCCGCCCCACCCCGTCGCGCCTTCCGCTGGGGCCGGGCTCACACGAGGGGGCCTTGCCCGTACGGACTAGCCCGCCTGCGCTCCCCACGGAGATTCCATGCTCACGCTGCTCCTCGCCTTGCTGTCGAGCCCGCTCCTCGCTCCGCAGGAACGCTCGTCCTACGAGCGCCGCCTCACGCCGGAGGCCATCGTCGCGCGCGACGTGCGCCCGGCGGTGGTGTTCATCGAGTCGACCCGTCCGGTGCTCAAGGGCTTCGACCTCGTCGGACGGCGCGTGTGGGGCGAGGAGACGCGCACGGGGTCGGGCGTGGTCGTCCACGCCTCGGGCTACATCATCACCAACCACCACGTCGTCGGTGACGACGCGCGCACCATCAGCGTGCAGTTCGACACCACCGTGCCGGGGTCGACCGAGAGCGACGCCAAGGGCGCGAGCGTGTCGCGGCGCTTTCCGGCCAAGCTGCTCTCGACGTCGCGCGAGCAGGATCTCGCCCTGCTCAAGGTCGACAGCGAACTCGCGCTCACCACGGTGCGCATGGGGACCTCGAGCGACCTGATCCTCGGTGAGCGCGTGATCGCCATCGGCAATCCGCTCGGCCAACGCCTCACGATCAGCTCGGGCATCATCTCCGGCCTCGGCCGCGAGATCTCGGTCCATGCGGGCAACGACGTCACGCTCAAGCTCGGCGATCTGATCCAGACGGATGCCGCCATCAACCACGGCAATTCCGGAGGTCCGCTGCTCAACATCCTCGGCGAGATGATCGGCATCAACACGGCCGTCAACGAGGCCGCGGAGAACATGGGCTTCGCGATTCCCGTCGATCGCATCGAGGAGGTGCTGCGCGATCAGTTGCTCGCTCCGGAGTCCTCGCGCTCGTGGTACGGCTTCGACGTCGACGACGCGGGCACGCTGTGCGTGCAGCACATCGTTCCGGGCAGTCCCGCGGCTTCCGCGGGCATGGAGACGGGCTACCGACTGCTCGCGATCGACGGCACTCCCGTGCGCACGCGCGAGGAGTATCGCCTCGCGCGCCTGCAACTCGTTCCCAACCGACCGGCGCGCTTCCGCGTGCAGGCAGCCGAGGGCGAGCGCGAGTACGAGCTGCGCGGCTGGAGCCGGGTCGACGGAGCCGTCTTCGAGCGCACGGGCATGACCGTGGACCGCTGCGCCATCGGCAACCAACCGTCGATCTGCGTCGTTCACGTCGATGCACTCGGACCGGCCAAGGAGCTCGGGCTCCAGCCGCGCGACATCATCGACTCACTGCGCCTGCCCGATCACAACGTCATCTTCTCCGTGAAGGACGGAGCGGAGTTCGCCCGCCTGCTCGACAAGCTCGAGCCGGACACGACGCTCGATGTCGACATCCTGCGCGATGACGATGGCAACGGGCGCATCGACCTGCGCACCGAGCTCTACAAGGGCACGCTGCGCCTGCGCTAGCGCGCACGACCGCGCGGAAAGTTCTTCCGCCCGCAGCGCTTTCCCGATCTGGGCCGACTGCGGGCGCGCTCGCGGGGGACCCGTGCACGCCCGACCGATATACTTCGCGCTGTGCACCGAGCGATGCAGGCCCTCCTCCATTTTTCAGAGCGCTTCGGGAGCATGCTGTCGCGCGTGCTGCTGACGGTTCTCTACTTTGGCCTGCTCGGTCCCTTCGCGCTCGCGTACCGAGTGTTCGCCGATCCGCTGCGACTGCGCCGCCGCGGGAGCAACTGGGTCGAGTGGCGGCGCGAAAACGAGACGCTCGGCAAGGCGCGCCGCCAAGGCTAGTCACGCGATGAACGTCCTCGGTCTCTCGTACTACTACCACGACTCGTCCGCCGCACTCGTGCAGGATGGAGTGCTCGTCGCGGCAGCCGAGGAAGAGCGCTTCAGCCGCCGCAAGCACGACTCGGGCTTCCCGAGGCTCGCGCTCGAGTTCTGTCTGCGACAGGGTCGCATCTCGCTCGCCGATGTCGACTTCATCGTGTTCTACGAGAAGCCGTTCGTGAAGCTCGAACGCATGTTGCTCTCGGCGATGGCGACCTTCCCGCGCTCGTCGGCGGTGTTCCGCGAGTCGATGCAGCGCTGGGTGTCCGAGAAGCTGTGGATCAAGTCGCTGATGCAGCGCGAGCTCGACGTGCCCTCCTCGAAGCTGCTCTTCGCCGACCACCACATGTCGCACGCGGCCTCGAGCTTCTTCACTTCGCACTTCGACGAGAGTGCGATCCTCACGGTCGACGGTGCCGGGGAGTGGAGCACGGCGACGCTCGGCCACGGCCGTGGCAACCAAATCGAGATCCACAAGGAGCTGCGCTTCCCCCACTCGCTCGGCCTGCTGTACTCGGCCTTCACCGCCTACTGCGGGTTCGAGATCAACGAGGGCGAGTACAAGTTGATGGGGATGCACCCCTACGGCAAGCCGCGCTTCGTCGACGAGATCTACCAGTTGATCCACGTCGCCGAGGACGGCTCGCTGTGGCACGACATGCGCTTTTTCGCCTATCACTTCTCGCGCGATCACACGCTCGCCGAGGCGTTCGGGCGGCACTTCGGACGGCCGCCGCGCGATCCGAAGGAAGGCGACAAGTCGCTCGACCCCTACTACTGCGACATGGCGGCGTCCATTCAGGTCGTCACCGAGCAGATCCTGATGAAAATGGTGCGCCACGCCCAAGCGCTCACGGGCTCGCGCAACCTCTGCCTCGCCGGCGGCGTCGCGCTGAATTCCGTCGCCAACTACAAGCTGCTGCGCGAGGGTCCCTTCGACGACATCTACGTGCATCCCGCGCCGGGCGACGACGGCGGTGCGGTGGGAGCGGCGTACTGGGCCTACAACCATCTGCTCAAGCAGCCGCGCGGCCCGGTGCTCTCCTGCCCCTACCTTGGTTCGAGCTACACCGACGAGGAGATCGAGGCCTTCCTGCGCAAGTACGACATTCCCTTCGAGCACATCGCCGACGACGAGCGCTTCTACGACTTCGTGGCGCGCGCGCTCGTCGATGGCGCAGTCTGCGGGTGGTTCCGCGGCCGCTTCGAGTGGGGCCCGCGCGCGCTCGGAGCGCGCTCGATCATCGCCGACCCGCGCAAGGCCGAGATGAAGGACAAGCTCAACGCGACGATCAAGTTCCGCGAGGCCTTCCGTCCCTTCGCGCCGA
>VGZD01000161.1 GCA_016872715.1 Planctomycetota bacterium | reverse complement strand
AGCGGCGGCGCCGGCGGCGGGGGCCGCGGCGACCGCGACCGGCGCGGCGGCGCTGACGCCCCAGCGCGCTTCGAGGTGCTTGACGACCTTGGAGGCCTGGATGAGGGTGAGGCCGTCGAGCTTCTCGACGATCGTCATGAGCTCGGGCTCGAGCTCGATCATGTTCGTGGACATTGGAAGACTCCGAGAGAAACGAAACTAACTTGAATCCGCGATCCGCCCGCGCGAGGCGCGAACGGTGTGCGAAGGAACGGGCTCCCCCACCGGCGTGCCCGCACGGCGCGGGCAACACATCCGGCCTGAGGGCCGTGGAAGATCAGGAAGCCGCGGGGGCCTCCGCCGTAGCGCCACCGGCCGCATCGACCTTGGCTTGCAGCACCCGCGCGGTGCCCGAGGGCAGCGCGTTGAGGGTCGTGACGAGGCCGCGCAGCGGACCGACGAGGCAGCCGACGAGCTGCGAGCGCAGCGTCTGCTTGTCCGGCAGGTCGGCGAGCGCGAGCGCGTCCTTGGGACCGAGCAGCCCACCGTCGAAGATCGCGCCTCGCAGCGTGATCTTGCCCGGCTTCTTGACTTCCGGGCTGGTGAGCAGCTTGGCCGCGGCGATGGTCGCCTCGAGCGATCCGTAGACGATGCCGGTGTTCCCGGCGAGCATCTCGGCGCTGGCTTCGAAGCCCTTCTCGGCCATGGCGCGGCGCAGCAGCGACGTGCGCACCATGCGCACGCGCGCGCCGTCCTTGGCGAGCTTGTTGCGCAGGGGCTCGAGCTCTTTCACGGTCACGCGACCGAGGGAGATCACGATCACGCCTTCGGCCTTGGAGAGCAGGCCGTCGTATTCGGACGCGATCAGGTTGTTGACGAGATTAGGCATTGACCTCAGCTCCCGTGGAGTAGTTGATCCAAGCGCCCGGGCCCATGCTGGTCGAGACCGAGATCTTGCGCACGAACTGGCCCTTGACGGCCGGCGGACGCATGGCGACGAGGTGATCGAGGAAGGCGCGCAGGTTGAGCTCGAGGTCCTCGACCTTGAACGAGCGCTTGCCGACCGAGGCGTGCACGTTGCCGCCCGCATCCGTGCGGAACTCGACCTTGCCGGCCTTGAACTCGCGCACGGCGCCGGCCACGTCGGCCGTCACGGTGCCCGACTTCGGGCTGGGCATCTTGCCCTGGGGGCCGAGCACCTTACCGAGCTTGCCGACGTGCTTCATCATGTCGGGGCTCGCGATCACGATGTCGAAGTCCGTCCAGCCGGCGAGGATCTTCTCGGCCAGCTCGCCGGATCCGACCATGTCGGCGCCAGCGGCCGAGGCGGCCGCGGCCTTCTCGCCTTCGGCGAACACCACGACCTTGATCGTCTTGCCCAGCCCCTTGGGCAGCGACACCGCGCCGCGCACGAGCTGATCGGACTTCTTGGGATCGATGCCGAGCACCACCACCACGTCGACGCTCTCGTCGAACTTGGCCGGGGGCAGGGACTTGATCAGGGCGAGCGCCTCGGCGGGCTCGTAAACCTTGGAGCGGTCGACCTTGGCGGACGCCGCGCGGTAGCGCTTGGAGTTCATCACCCGCTTGGAGTTGGTCACCATGACTAGCCCTCGACCTTGATGCCCGCGGCGCGCGCGGTGCCTTCGATGATGCGGCACGCCGCCGCGAGGTCGCGGGCGTTGATGTCGTTCATCTTCAACTTCGCGATCTCCTCGACCTGCGCGCGCGTGACCTTGCCGACGGTCTCGTGACCGGGCATGGCGGCGGCGGACTCGAGCTTGGCGGCCTTCTTGAGCAGCACGCCCGCCGGCGGCGACTTCAGGATGAAGTCGAAGCTGCGGTCCTTGTAGACCGTGATTTCGACGGGGATGATCAGGCCCATCTGGGGGCGCGTCGCGTCGTTGAATTGCTTCACGAACATCGCGATGTTCACGCCGTGCGAGCCGAGCGCGGGGCCAACCGGCGGCGCCGGCGTGGCCTGACCCGCCGGGCACTGCAGCTTGATCTTGGCGGTGACTTCCTTCGCCATGGGACTCTTTTCTTTCGTTCGTCGCTGGGCGAGCGCCGGAGGGGGCGCGCGCGTGGTTGAGGATCGGGAAGCGGGCTAGACGGGCTCCACTTCCCAGTACTTGAGGGACACCGGCGTCGGGCGTCCGAAGATGGTCACCGTCACCGTGACGGTTCCCTTGTCCGGTTGGACTTCGTCGATCGTGCCGTCGAATCCGTCGAAGGGACCCGACTTGATCTTGACCATGTCGCCCTTGTGGAAGCCGATGTTCACGGCCAGCGCGGTGTCGGTGTCCGACATGCGCACGAGGATCGTGCTGACTTCGCCTTCGGACAGGGGCACGGGCTCGCCGCGGCCGCCGAGGAAGTCGCCGACCTTGGGCGTCTCGCGCACCACGGCCTGAGCCTGCTTGGCGCGCGGATCTTCTTCGGGGCGCGCGATGTCCGCTTGGATCATCAAGTAGCCCGGGTAGAGCTTCTTGTTGAGCACGCGCTTCTTGCCGCCCTTCATGTCGGTCACGCGCTCGAACGGCACGAGCACCTGCGGAACGAGGTCCTGCAGACCGGCCATCTTGATGCGCTGCTCGACCTGCTTGCGGATCGAGTCTTCCTGACCCGACTGGCAACGGACGAAGTACCACTGGTGTGCCACGGGGTCCTCCTAGAAGAGCAGCGGGTTGAGGACGCGGGCGAGGGCCCAGTCGGCGCCGGCGAGGAACGCCATCAGCAGCGCCACGCACACCACCACGACGATCGAGGAGTTCATCACTTCCTTGCCCGTCGGCCACGTGACCTTGCGCAGCTCGTGCTCGGTCTCGATCAAGAGGTCGGCAATCCTCGGGGACTCCAGCCAGCGGTAGGCCAGGAAGGTCGCGCCGAGGAACACCACCGCGCTGATCAGGAACGCGCCCGAGAGCGAGGTGTCGAGCACCGGCAGCTTGGGCAGCGACGCGAGCGCGGGCTGGGCCAAGCCGTTGAACTGACCCGCGAGCGTCTCGCTGAGCGAGCTGCAACCGTAGAAGAGGAGCAGCGCGAGGGACCAGAAGACGGCCAGTCGGACCATCCTTCCCTGATCTTGCTTGTAGCGTGCCATGGATTCTCCCTGGTGCGGGGTCGAGCGTTGGGGGTGAGCGGGGGACGAGACGTGCGAGCGGCGCGAGCGGTCTAGCGAACGCGCGGTGCGCGGTGCGCTCGGCGAGCAGCCGAGCGCGCGGCGATCAGAGCTTGTGCTCCTTGTGCGACACGTGCTTGCGGCAGAAGGGGCAGAACTTCTTCTTCTCGAGCTTGTAGCTCGACTTCTGGCGCTTGAACGTCGTGTAGTTGCGGTTCTTGCACGCCGTGCACTCGAGGAAGACGAATCGTTCCTTGGTCTTCATGGCTGGCTCTCGTTCGTGGCAGGGTCTAGGTGGCGGTGGCGGTCGGTGTCGTGGCGGCGAGGGAGCTTGCGTTCCCCGACGTCGCGCGATCCGGTCTGGCCGCGCGCCTCGTGGTCGAAGCGCGCGGCCCCAGATGGACAGCCCCGGGGGGGTGACACCCTGCCCCTACTTCGAGGTGGTTACTTCGAGGTGGCTACTTCAGGATCTTGGTGACGACGCCGGCGCCGACCGTGCGACCACCTTCGCGGATGGCGAAGCGCAGCTTCTCTTCCATCGCGACGGGGACCTGCAGGACGACCGACATCTTGACGTTGTCGCCGGGCATGCACATCTCGGCGCCGCCGAGCAAGGTGGCCTTGCCGGTCACGTCCGTCGTGCGGAAGTAGAACTGCGGCTGGTAGCCGGTGACGAACGGCGTGTGACGACCGCCCTCGTCCTTCGAGAGCACGTAGACCTCGCACTCGAACTCGGTGTGAGGGGTGATCGAGCCCGGCTTGGCGAGCACCATGCCGCGCTCGAGATCCTTCTTCTCGACGCCGCGCAGGAGCACGCCGACGTTGTCGCCGGCTTCGCCCGACTCGAGCACCTTGTTGAACATCTCGACGCCCGTGACGGTCGTCTTGCCGATCTCGGGGCGCAGGCCGACGATGTCGACCGTCTCGCCGACCTTGACCACGCCCTTGTCGATGCGGCCCGTGCCGACGGTGCCACGACCGGAGATCGAGAACACGTCCTCGATGCACATCAGGAAGGGCTTGTCGATCTCGCGCTGCGGGGTCGGGATGTGGCTGTCGAGCGCCGCGACGAGGTCGTCGATGCACTTGTTGGCCTTGTCATCGCCGCCGCCCGACTCGATCGCGAGCTTGGCCTGACCGCGCACGATCGGAGTCGTGTCGCCGGGGAACTTGTACTTGTTGAGCAGGTCGCGGATCTCCATCTCGACGAGCTCGACCAGCTCGGGGTCATCGAGCAGGTCGACCTTGTTCAAGAACACCACGATGTAGGGCACGCCGACCTGACGGGCGAGGAGCACGTGCTCGCGCGTCTGGGGCATCGGGCCGTCGGCCGCGGAGACCACGAGGATCGCGCCGTCCATCTGGGCGGCGCCGGTGATCATGTTCTTGACGAAGTCGGCGTGGCCGGGGCAGTCGACGTGCGCGTAGTGGCGCGAGGGCGACTCGTACTCGGTGTGCGATGCCGCGATCGTGACCGTCTTGTCGGCCGAGCGGACCGTACCACCCTTGGTGATCTCGGCGTAGCTCTTGACCTTGGTCTGGAAGCGGTGCGAGGAACGCGCGGCCAGGGCGGCCGTCAGCGTGCTCTTGCCGTGGTCGATGTGACCGATGGTCCCGACGTTGACGTGGGGCTTGGTTCGCTTGAAGACGTCCTTTGCCATGGGATCTCGCTCTCTTGGGTTGTCTAGGCCCCTACCCCGGGGGCTCTCGGGCCGCCGCGCAGCCTTTTGGGGCGGCGGGCGGGGGTCGTTGGATGGGAAGGTTGTGCGGTTTGGAAAGAGGCAGCGCTCGGTGACTGGAGCTGCTGATGGGGATTGAACCCATGACCTCTTCCTTACCAAGGAAGTGCTCTACCACTGAGCTACAGCAGCGGGTGCGTCCGCCCTCCGGGAGGAGAACGGGCGTGTCCGGTGTGCACCTGCGACCGAAGTAGGTCAGGCCAAACTAGGTCTCACCAAGCGAGGTCTCACCAAACTAGGTCTCACCAAATTAGGTCACAGGGGGGGCCCTCACGGAGCGCCGCAGAGCCCCGCAAGCGGGCCGCGATCGGGTCGACGGGCGATCGGGTCGACGGGCGATCGGGTCGACGGGCGATCGGGTCGACGGGCGATCGGGTCGACTGGCGAACGGGTCG
>VGZD01000160.1 GCA_016872715.1 Planctomycetota bacterium | reverse complement strand
AGCCGAGTCCGAGGAGCGCGAGGGTGGTCGCGGCGAGGCACAGGCGGGGGATCGATGTCATGGGACGGCTTCTCGGAGTTGGGCGGGGGATGCGCCAGAGGGTACGGCGCGAGGGGTGCGGCCGAGCGGGGGCCGGGCGGGAGTCGGGCGGGGGCCGAGCGCGGCGGCCGCAGGCCGCCAGTCCCGCTCGCGGGCCGCTCGAGGCCCTCGCTCGGCCCTCGCGCGGACCAGTGGCATCGTCGTAAGTCACTTATGAACAATGACTTACGAGTCGTTTTCGCCGCTGGCTCCCCGCCGCGCGCGGCGCCCGTGCGTAGGGCGGCTGGAATAGGAAGCGCTCGCGGGCGTCGATAGGCTCGCCGTGCGATCCGTCTCGCCCATGGAACTTGCCACGAAGGACGACCTGCGCCTCGTCCGCGAGAGCCTCGCGGGCAACCAGCTCTCCTTCCAGTTGCTCGTCGAGCGCTACGAGACGCGCATGTTCGCGCTGGTGCGCCACTACACGCGCAACCCGGTCGAGATCGAGGACATCGTGCAGGACACGTTCCTCAAGGCCTTCACGCGCCTGCCGACCTTTCAGGAGCACTCGTCGTTCTATACGTGGCTGTGCCGGATCGCGATCAACACGGCGCTCGACTTCCAAAAGCGGCTCGGGCGCAACCCGGTGCGCGCGGTCGAGGACCCCGAGCTCGCGCTCAGCCCCGACCGCATCGAAGGCTCCCAGCCGACCTCGGGCCGCATTCCGGCCCCCGACGCGCGCCTCGAGCGCGACGAGGTTGCCCGCATCACGCAGGGCGTGCTCGGGGAACTGCCCGAGATCTTCCGCACCGTGCTCGTGCTGCGGGAGTTCGAGGAATTGAGCTACCAAGACATCGCCGACGTGCTCGGCATCTCGATCGGCACGGTCGAATCGCGCCTGTTCCGTGCCCGCGCCCGCTTCAAGGAGCGGCTTATGGCGCTGCACCCCGAATTCGGGGAAGGCTGGACCTCATGAACATGGAATTCTCCTGCCAAGAAGCCGTGCCGATGATCGGCGCCTACCTCGACGGCGAGCTGTCGCCGGCGCGCGCCGCGCTGCTGCGGCCGCACCTGCTCGAGTGCTCGGCCTGCCGCAACGTCGCCGCCGACGGGCGCTCGCTGCAGCGCTGGTTCGCGCCGCTGCGCGAGAGCGTCGAGTCGGGCGCGCTCGCCGTGGCCGTGCCCGCGGGTTTTTCGGCCCGCGTCGCGCGCCGCGCCTTGGCCGGCGACCGCGGCGAGCGTGGACATCGAGGCGACTGGACCGAGCGCGGCGCCTCGGCCCGCGAAGAAGGCCGCCTCCTGCCGTTCGTGCTGCGCCTGACCGCGGTGGCCGCCGCCGCCGCCTTGCTGCTCGCGTTCGGCGTCCAGCTCGCCTCGCGCCCGCAGTCGGCCCACCTCGCCGCCGACGACCGCGCGGCCCTGCCGCTCGTGCAGATCCAGAGCGAGCTCGACCGCTTGAACGGTGTCGCGCCGACCCCGGCCGCACCCGCCACCGAGGAGTCCGCCGAGGCTCTGGGCCCGCGCGGCAAGAAGCGCTCGCACCCCGCGCGATGAACAGTCTGCGACTGTGGGTCGGCCTCTTGGCCCTGTGCTGCTTCGCGGCCGGGCTCGGGGCGGGCGTGCTCGTGAGCGAGTCTCGCGCCGGGGAAGTCCCGCGCGGGCTCGAGCCCATGGGCGACTACCGCGCCGCGGTGGTCGAGCGCTTCGGCCTCGAGCCCGCCCGCGAGCGGCTGTTCGGCGAGGTGCTGCGCAACTACCAGCAGTCGATCGACGAGACCCGCGAGCGGTTGCTCGCCGAGCACCGACCCGAGCTCGAGCGCGAACTTGCCGAGATCGGCGCTCGCTATCAGGCCTACATTCGCGATCATGTGATCCCCTCGGCACGACGCGCGGAGTTCGACGCGCTCTCGGCCGACGGTCGCACGATCCAGTAACGAGAGACACATGGCGAGAACCTGCGGCATCCGCATCGGCCCGCGGCGCTTCGAGATGGTGGTGCTCGACGGCAGCCCCAAGAAGCACCGCATCGCGGCCTACAAGAGCGGCGAGTTTCCCACCGGCGGCGTCGACCCCGAAGGCGACGTCGTCGCCACGCTGAAGGCGGCCGCGATCGAGCTCAAGGTGCCCGAGGACGCGATCGCGATCGCGGTCGACACCGGCACGGCCGCCTTCCGCACGCTCAAGCTGCCCGCGCTCGACGAATCGAAGGTCGACGAGATCATCAAGTTCGAGGTCGAGGGCCAGCTGCCCCAGTGGAACATCGACGACGTCATCGTCACGTTCCTCACCCTCGACCGCACCGACAAGGAGACGAGCCTGCTCGTCACCGCCGTGCCGAAGGTCACGCTGCGGCGCGAAATCGACGCCTGCACCAAGGCGGGCATCGAGCCGCTCGAGGCCGAGCTCGAGGCCGCCGCGATGGTCAACGCCGCCCTCGCCAGCGGCGTGTGCCGCGTGGACGAGGCGCAGGTGCTCGTGCACATCGGTGACACTTCGACCGCTGTGGTGCTCATCGACGGCGGCAAGGTGCGCCAGATGCGCGCGATCCACATCGGCGCCCTGACCCACGAGCTCGTGGCCGCGCCGAGCGGCGACGCGCCGCCCGCCGAGGACTCCACCGAGCCCGCGCCGCCGCCGCCGCCCGCCGATCCGATCGAGACCCAGCGCCGTCAGGAGCAGGCCGTCTTGCGCATCCGTCGCGAGCTCGGCCGCACCCTCTCGGGCGCGCGCACGGCTCACCCGCTCAAGGCCGTCTACGTCTGCGGCTGGGAGGTGCCCAACCTCGTCGGCACGCAGGTTCTCGACACGCCCGTGTACGAGCTCGACGCCTTCGTCGAGGAATCGGGCAAGCCCGTGGAGGGCGCGGCCCCGCTCGTCGTCGCCTATGGCGCGGCGCTCGGCATGCTCGGCGGCGGCACGATCCACTCGTCGCTGCGCCGCGAGGACCTCAAGTACACCGGCACGTTCGAGCGCCTCGAATTGCCGATCGCGGTCGCCGTGATGCTCGCCGTCATGTGGCTGCTCGTCTTCAATTTGTTCGAGAGCGATCGCCTCGCGGCCGCGGACTCGAGCATGTTCCGCTGGCTGCAGAGCAACAAGAACTTCCTCGTCAACGACCCCAAGGCCGGCAAGCGCGGCAACCTCGAGAAGCCTTGGCCCGAGCTGCAGAAGCTCGTCGAAGACGCCTCGAAGAAGGAAAATCCGCTGCTCGCGTCGAACCAGTGGTCGCGGCTCGATCAGCTGCGCCAGATCGAGCGCGCGCTGCTCTTGCGGCAGGACAAGCTCAACAAGGAGCTCGGCAACACGGGCGAAGTCAAGCAGCCCCAGTCGGTGCTCGAGGCGCTGACGCTCGTCACCAACACGATGGTGGACATGGGCGACGCGCTCGGCCGCATTTCGATTCGCAACATCAACGCCAACTACGTGCCCGCGCGCACGGGTACGACCGACCTCGTGACGCTCACGCTCGGCCTCTCGTTCCACAGCGACGAGGGCGCGATCGCGGCCACGCGCTCGTTCGAAGCCCTCAAGACCGAGCTCGAGCGCCAGCCGTGGGTGACCGAGGTCGCGGCGCGCAACCTCGTCTCCAGAGAGTTTCCCGACGGCAAGGGCATCTACAGCGACGGCTATGCCATCACCTGTGACCTCTCGAAGGCCGCGACGGCGAGCGTGAAGAAGGAGGGTTCCTAGATGAATCTCAAGGGCCTGCTCGGCGCGATGAACCTCGCGCGCTGGATCATGCTCGTCGGCGGCTTCGCCGTCGTCGGGCTCGGCTACAACGGATGGAAGTTGCACGAGGAGCGCGCGGCGCTCGACCTCGCGCTCGCGCCCGGCGGCGACGTCGAGCGCATCTCGGGCAAGATCCAGTTGCTCGGCAAGCAGCTCACCAAGTTGCAGTCCGACGCCGATAGAGAGGGACTGAGCGGACAGGACGACCCGTCGCTCTACTTCCGCGGCTTTGCCTCGGATCCCAACGTGCGCCTCGGTCAAGTCGAGATCGCCGGCCCCAAGGCCCAGACGATCATCAAGGGCACCGAGGACTTGCAGTACACGATCCGACCCCAGAACGACACCGGCGGCGCGCCGCGCGATCGCATCGTCAACTACATGTACCTGCTCGAGTCCAAGTCTCGCCGCGTGCGCGTCACGGGCTTGCAGCTCAATCCGGTGCAGAAGCTCAAGGAGTGGGAGCACTCCAACGACATGTGGAAGTGGTCGATCGAACTGACGTCGCGCGCCAAGGTCGACGCCAAGTGAGCACGGCCGACGTGTGAACACGGTGCGCGCGCTCGCTCCAACGAGCGAGCGCGCAGCGACACTCGCACTAGCGCGCCAGTTCGGCTTCGATTGCGCGGCGCAGATCCAGATCCTCCGGAGTCGTGCGACTGCCGAAGAACTTCACGCTCGTGCCGTCCTTGCCGACGAGGTACTTGGCGAAGTTCCAGCTCGGCAATTCGCCCGTGCGCTCCGAGAGCCACGCGTAGATCGGCGACTGACCCTCGCCGCTCTTCGTGCGCACCTTTTCGAACAGCGGGAACGTCACGCCGTACTTGCTCGTGCAGAACCGCCCGATCTCGGCCGGGCCGAGGGGTTCTTGAGCGCCGAAGTCGTTGCAGGGCAGGCCGAGCACGCGCAGGCCGCGAGCGAGGAACTCCCGATGCAGCTTCTCCAAGCCCGCGTACTGCGGCGTGAGGCCGCACTCGCTGGCCGTGTTGACGACGAGCACGACCTTGCCTCGGTAGGCCGAGAGATCGGCGGGCTCGCCGTCGAGCGTGCGGATCTGGAGAGCGTGGAAACCCTCGGGGCTCTGGGCGGCGTTCATGCGTGTGTCCTGGTGCGCGGAAGGGGCGGGGATGGGAGTGGGGATGGGAGCGGGGATGGGAGCGGGGATGGCGCTGGGACTCGAACCCCAGACACCGGAGCTTAGCGGCACCGGACCGCGCGGCGTGCGCCGACCAGCGCAGGAGCGGGGGCGCGGGCACGCGGGTACGCGGAAACGCGGAAGCGCGGGGACGCGGGTACGCGACGTGAACGGCTCGACATGGAAATGGAACATCCAATTCGACGCCGCGCGCCGTATTGGCTCAGGCCGCGGGCGGGCCCGAGGGACGCATGTCGATTGCGTGGCGCGGCACCCCAGACTGCCAATCTTGCGGCCGGCTCCCAATTCACGCCGTGCCCCAGAAGTTCAGGCCACTTCAGGTCCAAAGAATTCTCTTGAACCACAAGTCCCGCCTATGTTCTCCTCCCCGCACTATGAGCAACACTCAAATCGATCAACACATCCGCGACCACATCAACTCCTTTGTCGAGCAGCTGAGCACG
>VGZD01000159.1 GCA_016872715.1 Planctomycetota bacterium | reverse complement strand
CCGAGGCACTGGTCGAGCTCTCCCCCGCGCGCGTGACGGCGCGTGTCGACGCCCATGCGGGCGTGCTCATCGTGCGCGTCGACAGCGGACAGCCGGTCGCCAAGCTGGTGGCGAGCGCGGCCGTCAAGCAGCTCGGCTACGAACCCGCGCTCGTCGGCGGAGCCGCGAGTGTGCAGTGGTTCGTGCAGTCCGCGGCGGATTCCATGCGCTACGCGGTCGCCTGCGCGGAGCAGCGCGACCCCGGGGGCGTCACGTTCACGCTGAGCGTCGAGCGCATCGTCGGCGAGCCGCAGAGCGCGGACTGGATGAGCGAACGCGTCGCGCGTCGGCTCCCGCAGGATGCACGAGAGCAGCACGCCGCGTGGTGGTCGCGGCACTGGAGCGCCTCGTCCGTGCGAGTGCCCGACGCTGCGATCCAGAGCCAGTACGACCTCGCGCGCTACGTCTACGGCTCAGGTTCGCGCCTCGATCAGCTCGGGAACGGCGGCGCTCCCATCGCGCTGCAAGGACTGTGGACCGCGGACTCCGGTGGACTGCCGCCGTGGAAGGGCGACTACCACAACGACCTCAACACGCAGACGACCTACTGCGCGCAACTCCCGATGGGCCATGCGCAGTCGGGACTGTGCTTCCTCGCGCACCTCGACGCCCTCGCCCCGCGCTTCGAGCGCTTCGCGCGCGACTTCTACGGAGTTCCGGGCCTTGTGGTGCCGGGCGTGATGACGCTCGGCGGTCGCGCGATGGGGGGCTGGGGTCAGTATTCGCTCTCGCCGACCAACACGGCGTGGCTCGCATTCCTGTTCGACGAGCACTGGCGCTTCACGCAGGATCGCGCGTTCCTCGCGCGCACGGCCTATCCGTGGTGCGCGCGCGCCGGTGCGGCGCTCGCCGCGCTGCTCGAGCCCACCGACGGCGGCGCGCTGCGACTGCCGCTCTCGTCGAGTCCGGAGATGTTCGACAACTCGCGGCGCTCGTGGCTCCCGCCCAACTCGAACTACGACCAGTCGCTCCTGCGCTGGCTCTTCGGCGCCCTTGCGCGGCAGTCCGACGAGCTCGCGCGAGCGGACGACGCGGCGCACTGGCGCTCGCTGCTCGCGGGCCTCGAGCCCCTCGACGTCGACGGATCGACCGGCGCCCTCACGATTGCGCGCGGACTGCCCTACGCGGAGTCCCACCGTCACTTCTCGCACGCGCTCGCGCTGCACCCGCTGGGACTGCTGACCATCGAGGGAGGAGCGCAGGAGCGCAAGCTCGTCGACGCGACGCTCGACGCGATCCTCGCGCACGGCACCGCGGGGTGGACGGGCTACAGCTTCTCGTGGATGGCCTGCATGCTCGCGCGAGCCGGACGCGCGGATGCCGCGTTGCACAAGCTCGAGGACTACCTCGCCTTCACCGGACGCAACGGCTTCCATCTGAACGGCGATCAGTCGGGTCGGGGCCTCTCGAACTTCACCTACCGGCCCTTCACGCTCGAGGGCAACATGCTCGCGGCGCAGGCCGTGCACGAGATGCTGCTGCAATCGTGGGGTGGTGTGGTGCGCGTCTTCCCCGCCACGAGCGCGCGCTGGCCGGACGTCGAGTTCGAGAGCCTGCGCGCCGAAGGAGCCCTGAGCGTGTCCGCCACGCGCAGCGCGGGTCGCACGCAGCGCGTGAAGATCGTCGCGGAGCGCCACTGTCGAGTGCGCCTGCGCGATCCCTTCGCGGGCGAGGCCTTCGACGCGCTCGGTGCCGCGCTCGTTCGCTCGGGCGGGGACTTGCTCGCCGAACTCGAGTCCGGCGCGAGCGTCGAGCTGCGGCGACGCTGAGCGGCTACTTCGCTGCGAGCGACTCGGGCATCCAAGGCGGCAGACGCTCGACCATTCGGCGCGCCTTCTCGCTCGTCGGAACGCCCCACGCCTCGAAGAACGGTCCGAGGTCCTTGCCGGTCGCATCCGAGAGCCGCACCAGCCATGCGTCGCGCTTCTCGTCATCGTTCTGCGGGCGCTCGTCGATCGTGAGTTGGCTGTAGCTCGCGAAGGCCTTGCGGAACGGCTCCCAGCCGAAGGCGTCGCGCACCTGCACGTACATGGACAGGGCGAGGAACGGGTCGGACTGCCACTGCGCGAACTGGGCGCCGTTCGCGACGTAGTTCTCGAGCGACGGCGGCTGGTTCACGCCCGGATGTCCGCGCTCGCCTTCCGGCAGCTTGCAGCATCGCTCCAGCGAGTAGAGCCCGATGACGTTGTTGGTGACTTCGCCCGTGCCATCGAAGGTCCACTCGCCGCGCTGCAAGTTGTGCCCGAGCTCGTGCACGAAGCCCCACATGCCATCGCCCGTCTGGAGCTGCGCGAGGTTCACGACCGAGTCGATGACATCGAGGTGCGTCATCACCGGATAGCCAGAGTGCATGTAGCCCGCGCTGATCTGGCGATCGGCGACGAAGCGCTCGGGCCGCGGCCGGTCCTTCGAAATGCCGACCAGCTCGGCCTGCGCGTCGAGGATCGTGTCCCAAAACCGCATCAGCGCCTCGGGATCCTCGAGCGAGCGAATCGCGCTCGACGGCACGCTGATCACGAGCTTGCGCGAGCCGATCTCGGCCCACGGCGCCGGTCGCGCGCGCTGCACGGTGAGCCACGCCTCGCGCGTCGTCTCGCCGAGCAGGAATCGCGGCGCCGGAATCGCGCCGCGCATTTGCACGCGCAGTCGTCCGGCCGTGCAGCCCTCGGGCACCACGACGTACACCGGCCCACCGAACGGATTGGCCGCGGTGGTGAGCTTCTCGAGCGCCGGAACCTCCAGCGCGATCTCCGGCACGCGCTTCCACTCGTCCAAGTGCCACAGCGTGTCGGTGTGGCATCCGATGCGCAGGCTGAATCCGCGGCCGAGCGCGTCGCTCGGCAACTGCAATTCGATCTTGGCGCCGGGCCGCGCGTACGCGCCGGTCGAGTGCCATCCACCCAACGACGTGTCGATTTCGAGCGCGATGACTTGCGGCAGGGCCTCCACGTCGCCGGGGAAGTCGGCGGCACTCTCGTGGGCGCGCACCTTCGAGGTCGGCAGGCGCCGCAGCATCTCGAGCTGGATGCCCAAGAGCGCGCGCGGCAGCGTTTCGCTGCGCCGCATCGGCCGCGATTCGGTCGCCACGAGCTGCGCCTCGCGTGTCTTGACCAGCCGCTCGAGCTTCTCGCGGAACATGACCTCGCCGTCGGGCATCCAGCGCAGCGCCAGTTGCAGCGCGCCATGGGCTTGCGCGATGTCCGCCTCGCTGGCGGTCGCCGTGCCTGCATCGAGTCCGATCATCAAGTCCAGCGCGCGCGCCGCGTGCAAGAGCGGCGCGATCGGACCCACGGCGATGTGGCCGCTTGGGTCCGTCGCGCCAGTGAGGCCGTCCGCGTAGGCGATGCCGGCGCGAGCGATCAGGCCCTGCCCCGGCTGCTGCTCGATGCGCGTCCCGCGATTCCACTGCTGCCAGCCCCACGGAGTGTCGCCGCACAGCAGTCCACCGCCGCTCGCAACCCAGTCGCCGAGCCACGCCGCTTCCTCCGCCGTGAGCGACAGCGGCGAGCAGCCGATCAGCGAGAGCTTGTCGACGCCGTTGGGCTTGGCCCCGCGCGGCAGCTCGACGACGTCGAAGCCGGCCTCCTGAAACAGGCCGCCGAACATGCCCCCATGCGCGCCCACCTTCAGCGTGCGGGCCTTCGATTTCGCGGTCCACTCGACGAGCGCCTTCATCAGCGCGGGCGTCTCTCCGGGCCGCTTGGCCGCCGGGCCCGCGTAGCCGTTGTGTCCGAACACGACGACGCGCCCGCTCCCGATGCGCCCGCCCGCGACGATGGCCGCGCGCACGCCCGCATGCTCGGCCGCCACGATCGCGAAGGCCTTGTCCCCGAACACCGCGAGCGGACCGGGAACGCCGGTGCGCTCGAACAGCTTCACGCCTTCGGTGAGCTTCGCGGCGTCGTCCTGCGCTCGAGCGGTCGCAGCGGGGAGCGCGGCGAGGAGGGTCGCGATGGGCAGCAGGAAGCGCATGTCGCCTGTGATAGCCGCTCGGGGCGCGTTCAGTCCAGCGGGAACACCGTCGAGCTGTGGATCTCGCGCACGCCGCCATCGGCGACGATTTCGCGCCAGTTGTGGGCGCGCACTCCGCCGCCAGCGAGCACGACGATGCGGCCGCGGGCGCGCTCGACGAGCTTGCGCAACACTCGCCGACCCGCGTGAGCGTCGCTCGCTCCCCCGGTCGTGAGCACGCGATCCACGCCCAGCGCAATCAGCAGGTCGAGCGCCGCGAGCGTGTCCGGCGTTTGATCGAACGCGCGGTGGCAGGTCACCTTGAGCGGACGCGCGAGCGCGACGAACTCGCGCATGCGCTCGATGTCGAGCGTGCGATCCGCGCGCAGTACGCCCAACACGACCGCCATCACCTTGCGCTCCTTGAGCCACGCGATGTTCTCGCGCATCGAGTCGAGCTCGGCCGCGTCGTAGGTGAAGTCGCCGCCGCGCGGCCGCACCATCACGCACAGCGGCAGCTTCGACTGCGCCTGCGCCAGCTCGAGCAGGCCGCGCGTCGGCGTGACGCCGCCGACATCGAGCCGCGAGCACAGCTCGATGCGCTGCGCGCCGCCTTCCTCCGCGCGCCGCAGATCCGCGCTCGAATCGACGACCACCTCGAGCAGCGTCATGTTGCCGAGCTCCGCGCGCGCAGGCGATCGAGCGCGACGGCCGCGACGATGATCCCACCGGTCACGAGCTCCTGCACCCAGTTGTCGAGCCCGAGCTTCGTGCAGCCATTGTCGACCACCGTCATGATCAGCGCGCCGACGAGCGTGCCCGCGATCGATCCTTGTCCGCCCGAGAGGCTCGCGCCGCCGATCACGACGGCCGCGATCACCTTGAGCTCGTAGCCCTGCGCGGTCGTCGGATCGCCCATCGACAGATACGCCGTCTGCAAGACGGCCGCGATGCCCGCGCAGGAGAGCGCGAGCACGTACACGAGCACCTTGGTGCGCTCGACGCGCAGTCCGCACAGCCGCGCCGTCTCCTCGTTCGATCCGATCGCGAGCACGTGCCGCCCGAACACCGTCGAGCGCATCGCGAGGCCCAAGAGCAGCGCGACCGCGACGAGGATCCACACGCCCGCGGGCAGGCCCGCTGCTCCGCCGGTCGTCATCAGTCCGCGCAGGCCTTCCATCGTCTCCATCGCCTGCGCGCCCTCGGCGTACACCGGCTGATTTTGCCCCAGTCCCTTGGCGAGCCCGCGCAGCGCGCCCCACAGGCCGAGCGTCACGATGAACGGCGAGAGCTCGACGCGCCCGAGCACGCGTCGCAGCACGACGCTCGAGCCGAGCGCCACGCCGACGCCCGCAGCGACGCCGCTCCGCAGGCCGTGCTCGCGCGC
>VGZD01000158.1 GCA_016872715.1 Planctomycetota bacterium | reverse complement strand
GCGCTTCGGCGCGCGTCACCGGTCCGCGGACACGAACCCACCGCGCACGTCATCTCGAACGCATGTCATCTCGCGCGCGACCAACCCCGCGCGCGACCGCCCCGCGCGCGACCGCCCCGCGCTCGACCGCCCCGAGCTCGAATCTGGGGCCTCGCCCTACTCGGCGAGCGCTTCGGCCGGAGCTGGCTGCTCCACGACCTGAGCGTCCGAGCTGCCTTCGAGGCTCTCGGGGCCCTCGAACACTTCCTGAAGGCGCGTGCGCAACTCGTCGATTCTCTCGGGCGAGAAATCGAACACGACCACGCGGAACACTTCAGGCCTGCGCGGGCGCGTCACGACCAGCGACTCGCCGTCGGCGTCGCGCTCCACGCGCTCGATCTTGAGCCGGCGCTTGCGCATCAGCACCAGACACAGCACGTAGCGCAGCTCGGCGAGCTGACCCTCGCACGTGCCCTCCAGCCGCACGAACAGGGCCTCGAGCGCCTCGAGGTTCAGCGCGATTCCGCGCTTGCGTTCGACAGCATGGCGCGTGCGCCACCAGAACAGGTCGCCGCGCGAGGGCTGGGACTTCCAGCAGGCGAGGCACACGTCCTCGCGGGCGAGCTCGTCGGAGTGCATCGCGAGCGCCGAGACATGCGCTTCGCCGTCCTCGAACGCACGCGCGCAGTGCCGACAGACGGGCGCGCGCTTGGTGAACTTCCAACTGACCATGGGGAGCGCGCTCAGGCGGGCGCGGAGTGCGGAATCCTACGGTTTTTCCCGCCTACTGGCGAGTCTGTGCCTCGCGCTCGGCCCACCACCGGCGCCACGCCTCGACGCTTTGGAGCTCGCCCGCGTGCGAGAGCCCGACCAACGCGCGCTGGGCGCCCTGGAGGCGCGCGTAGTCGCCCGAGCGCGCGGAGCGCTCGAGCACGTCGATCAGCACCGGAATCGCGCGCTCGTCCCCCAGCGCGAGCAGGCCCTCGGAGCTCGCCTGCGCCACGGCGGGGTCCTCGTCGAGCAGCCCCGCCGCCAGTGCCTGCCGCCACGGGATCACGTCCGAATCGCGCGAGCCCCGCAGCCCGATGGCGCGCGCGAGCGCCGTGCGGGCCAGCCAGTCCGGCTCCGATCCCATGCGCTCGACCATCCGTGCGCGCACCCGCGCTTCCCCAGAGCCCGCGTGCACCAGTCGGCCGAGCACATCCGCCGCGCGACGGCGCGGCTCGACGTCGGGCGAGCTGAGCAACGCGCTGATCGGCTCGACCGCCGGCCGTCCGATCTCCACCAGCGCGAGGCCGGCCACGGTCGCCCCCACCGGGTCCGCGACTTCCAGCAACGTCACCAGCACGGGCGTCGCCAGCTCGGGCATCGCCACGAGTTCCTCGAGGGCGCGCGTGTAGGCGCGCAGCGCGCGCGACTGGTCCGCGCTGCCCAGCGCGCGCTGGGCGCGCACGAGCTCGAGCACCAAGTTGTCGACGAGGAATTTCGCCAACGCCGGATCGGCGAGCGCGCGCTCGCGCGCGTGCGACCACTCCGGGCCACCGCGCGCGTAGGCCTTCAAGAGCGCGGATTTCTCCGGCGCGAGCTCGCTGGCGTGCACTCCGCGCGCTGCTTCGCGTTCCTTGGCTGCGCGCTTCGACGTCTCGCCGGGAGCGGCGCAGGCGCTGGCGAGCGAGAGAGCGAGGACGGTGAGTTGGCGACGCATTGCCCGCACTCTATCAGCGGCGCGCGCTCGTGCGCAGGCTCCGCCCTCGCGCACGCCCCCGAGCGTTCCCGCCGCGCTGTTCGAGGCGCGCGTCGAGCGAGGGCATCCTCAAGCGCGCGCCGACGCGCCGAGCTCTCGGTACAGCTCCTCGAGTCGCCGCGTGCTCGCCGCGCTGTCCACCGCGATCGGCCCGCGCGGGTAGAGTCGCGCGAGCTGGTCGGGATGGGCGAGCAAGCGCGCGAGCGCCTCCGTGAGCGCAGAGACGCTCCCCACTGCGAAGCGCGCACCGCTCACGCCCGTCTCCACGAGCTCGGCCATGCCACCGAGATCGCTCACGAGCAACGGAGTCCGCAACGCGAGCGCCTCGAGGATCACCATCGGCGCGTTCTCGTACCACGTGCTCGGCACGACCAGCAGATCGAGGGACGCCATCCAGCGGGGAACCTCGGAGCGCGCGAGCGGTCCGGGGAGCGCGGCGCCAGCGGCGGTCGAGAGCTGCGCGAGTTGGCGCGCGAAGGCCGCGTTCGATGGCGTCCGGCCGCGGAGCTCGAGCGCGGCACCCGCGCGCAACGAGGTCGGCAGGTCCGCCCAGGCTTCGAGCAGCAGTTGCGGGCCCTTGTGGGGCGCGAGCGTGCCGAGAAAACCGACGCGCAGCGGCGCGGCGGAGCCCGCGGGTCGCGAGCGCAACCGCGCGGGAAAACGCGCAAGTTCGAGTCCGTTGGGCAGGTGCTCGATGCGCGAGGGGTCGACGCCCCACTCGACGAAGCGCTCGACGAGGAAGCGCGAGGGCGCGAGAAAGCGCTGCACGTGCGGCACGACGCGCTCGCGCAGGGCCCAGTCGCGCTCGGAAGCGGCCTTCGTCATCTCCGTGGCGGCACCCGCGTCCGCAGCCTCCCATGTGGGAGACTGCGGCACACCACCGATGCGCAGTCCCTTGGCAGCCTTGCGCGCTACCTTCGAGAGATCGACGCCGGTGCCCTTGCGCAGCGCCGACAGCGCGTGCCCCGTCACGCGCTCGATCGCGGTTTGCCGAAACTTGAACGTCGAAAGGCACGTGCCGCAGCGCTCGAAATCGACGCGCGCGCACAACCCGCCATCGGGATGCAGCCGCTGACCGAAGCGCGCGCACTGCAACCAGAAGTCGTGCAGTGTGAACAGCACCGCGGCCTTGCCCTTCGCCGCGAGCTCCACGCAGCCCGACGAGAGATACAGGAGGTGCTGGAAGTGCACGACGTCCGGCCGCAGCCGCTCGAGCTCGCGTTCGAACAACGCATCGACGCGCGGGTTGTCCCACGTCTCGCGAAAATCGCGGTGGTAGAGGTTGTTGGTGATCTCGACCACCGGCACGCCCTCCCACGCGCGGCGCACGACGCTCATGTCCGCGCGGGTGACGTCCTTGTCGGCCGTGAGCACGGCGACCTCGTGCCCGAGCTCGCGCAGGCCGAGCGCGAGCTGGCCCGAGTAGACCTCCGTGCCCGCGGAGTGCGCGGGCAGGAAGTTGTGCGAGACGAGGAGCACGCGCATGGAAACGGTGCAGACTAGCGGCGCGACGCGCCGCGCTCTACGGCGCCGCCGTGAACTGCAGGCCACCCGAGAGATTCGTCCCGTATTGGGCCGGTGGGTCGCGGTACCAGACCTGCGTGTTGAAGACCTGACCCGAGGCCATCGGAGCTCCGAGCGCAGTGGGTTGCGCGCGCAGGTAGCCCACGAAGTCGATCGCGTAGCTGCCGTTGCACATCCCGGCGTTGCCGCCCGTGTTCTGGGTCAGCATGCGCTGGGTGGGATTTCCCACGCAGCGGAAGCTCGTCGAGTTCACTCCCCACGGCAGGGCCATCGGACCGTGCAGTGAGTAGAAACACAGCGCCGTCTTCTGGCCTTCGAGCTGACTGCAAGCCACGAGGAAGCCCGAGAGCGCCGCCGAGCTCGGCGTGCCAGTCGACGACATCACCGGCACACAGCCGTTGGTGCTCGTGCCAGCGGTGCAGTACGCGAACGCGGCTCCGAGCTGACAGGCATCCGGAACGCCATCGAGGTTGGTGTCGAAGGCTCCCGCCGCGATGGCGCACGCATCGCCGATCCCGTCTCCGTCACAGTCCGCCTGACTCGGGTTGGGAAGCGTGTCGCAATTGTCCACGCAATCCACGAACCCATCGCCATCGGAGTCAGCATCGGACACCCCACAACCACAAACCCCCGGAGCGGACTTGAGCGGATCGCTCGGGCAACCATCGACGCAATCCGCCACCCCATCGCTGTCCGAGTCGACGTCGCTCACGCCACAGCCGCAGATGCCCGGCGCCAGCTTGAGCGGATCGTTCGGGCACAGGTCGTTGCAGTCGGGCGTGCCGTCGCTGTCCGAGTCGACATCGCTCACGCCGCATCCGCAGATGCCCGGCGCCAGCTTGAGCGGATCGTTCGGGCACAGGTCGTTGCAGTCGGGCGTCCCGTCGCTGTCCGAGTCGACGTCGCTCACGCCGCAGCCGCAAATTCCCGGCGCCAGCTTGAGCGAATCGTTCGGGCACAGGTCGTTGCAGTCCGGCGTCCCGTCGCTGTCCGAGTCGACGTCGCTCACGCCGCAGCCGCAGATTCCCGGCGCCAGCTTGAGCGGATCGTTCGGACACAGGTCGTTGCAGTCGGGCGTCCCGTCGCTGTCCGAGTCGACATCGCTCACGCCGCAGCCGCAGATTCCCGGCGCCAGCTTGAGCGGATCGTTCGGGCACAGGTCGTTGCAGTCGTTCACCCCATCACCGTCGAGATCGAGCGTCGTCCACTGCAGCACGCAGTTGCCGCCGAGGTCCGTGCCTTGGGCGCTGGCGACGCGAATCCAGTAGGTCGACGGCATCGACACGGGGAATTGCACGGCGGAGCCGGGACCGCAGGCTCCCCCACCGTCGTCGTTGCACGCGAGCGCGACAGGCGCCAGCGCGCCGCCGCTCGGGCAGCCTTGGTACACCGAGAGCAGCGTGTCGGCCGCGCCGCAGGTCGAGAGCGAGAGCAGCGTGTCGCAGGTCGCTTGGAAGCGATACCACAGGTCGAAGGCCGCGGTCTCGCTGCCGCAGGGCGCCAGCGCGAGGGCTCCGTACTGCGACGGCTCGCCCGTGGCGCCCGCGAGCGAGATGCTCGCGCTCCCGTCGTACGGGCCGATCGCGATCGCCGTCGCGCAGTCGTCGTTGGCCGGCGTCGGAGCCAACGAGGCACGCAGCACGAACATGCCGCTCGCTCCGCTCTCGCCGTGCACGAGCACGCGGTACGCACGCCCGGCGACGGCTCGGAACGCGACGCGCGCTGCGCCGGTCGAGGACAGATCGTCGTTGCTCGTCACGGGCGAGAGCGCACCGCAGGCGCCCTCGAACACCGTCAAGCGCGTGTCGAACGCCGAGCCGAACGTATCGAGGCTCACGGTCTGACCGTCGAGTCCCGTCGGAAGTTGCAACACGTACCACGTGCCCGGCCCAGTGGATCCGCCATAGCCCTGCCCGAGCGGACCGGGCACGGGCGGAAGCCCGCTGTCGAGCCCCGCCGCGCTCGTCGTGCCGTGAGTCGTCGATGGGACGGCGATGGTCTGAGCTCCGTCGCAAGTGTCGTTCGCGTGGGTGAACTGAGCCGTGACTTGGAAGGAGCCCGTGGCGCCGCGATCCGCCACGCGCACGAGATAGCTGCCCTGAGAGATCCCGGAGAGCACGACGCAGGAGTCGAGCGCGCCACAGGACGGTGCCGTGCAGGCCGTG
>VGZD01000157.1 GCA_016872715.1 Planctomycetota bacterium | reverse complement strand
GCGACGAACTCCTCGTCGACGAGCGCATCGACGAACGAAGCATCGTCGTGGAGGCTGCGCAACCGCAGTAGGTCCTCCCCGCGTCGCTCCGCGTGGCGCCAGAGCGCGAGTCCGAGCTTGTAGGGGTTGATCCGGCCGGGCCCTTGTTGCGTTGCTCCGCTGTGGCAATCCGCGAAGTCGATGATCTCGCTCGCGTCGAGAATGCCGCCGGTCAGGATCCGGCTGTGCCAGTAGCAAGCCCAACCCTCGTTCACGATGCGGGTGAGCCGCTGCGGCAGGAAGTAGCGTGCCTCGGCGAGCACGATGGCGGTCACGTCGCGCTCCCAGTCCTCGAGCGGCGCATGCTCCACGAGCCAGGCCAGTACGTCGTAGGTCGGGAGCTTCAGCGGCCCGGCTCCGCCGCTCGCCCAACGGGAGCGCTGATCGCGGTAGGGATCGAGCAGGTTGTCGAGGCACAGCACGCCGTCGAGAAACCGCTCGACGCGCTCCTGACCATGCCGCTGCGCGTGCTCTCCGATGCGCTCCGCGTGGCGCGCCATCGTCGAGAGCATGTTGCGATCCGTGCCGGCGAACCACGTGTTGTGGCGGAAGAAGTCGGCGTGCCCACAGACGTGCGCCATCACGAGCTTCTGTTCGCTCTCCACGTTGGATCGCACGAGCCACGCCACGACCGGATCGGTGTTGATCACCAGCTCGTAGATGCGGGACTGACCCCAGCCGTGGGCCTTCTCGAGGCGCTCATACTCCATGCCAAAGCGCCACGAAGAGTAGCGCACGGGGAAACCGCCGAGCGCGGCCAGCGCGTGGACGTCGCTCGCATCGACGCAGTGGAACTCCAGTGGAAAGAAGTCGAGGCCATGGCCGCGTGCCTCCTCCTCGATGCGCCGGGCCCAGCTCGCGAGCGAAGCAGAGAGCGCCGTCGACAGCTGTGCGCGCGAGCCCACTAGCGCCCGCTCCCGAGGAACGCACGAATCGCGCCCAGCACTTCGCCGCGCTCGGCCACGCTGGCCGTGACGAGGCGAGACTCCGCTCCGAACGCCAGATCGAGGTCCTTCTTGAACTGCCCGGATCCGTAGGCGCTCCGCACCTGCCCGTAGCAGAACTGATTGACGTTCGGGAGCAACTCCGTTCTCAGCAACTCGACACAGCGCTCGGTGTCGCGGGCGGACCAGTTGTCGCCGTCGGAGTAGTGGAACGGATAGACGTTCCACAGCTCCGGGGGATATTGCTCGCGCATGACCTGCAGGCACAGCTCGTAGGCCGAGCTGATGCGCGTGCCGCCAGCCTCGCGCACGTGGAAGAACGTGTCGTGGTCGACGAGCTTCGCGGCCGCGTCGTGAACGATGTACACGACCTCCAGGTTGCGATACTGACTGCGCAGCCACGTGTCGATCCAGAAGGCCTCGAGCCGAACGATCTCCTTCTGCTCGCGCCCCATCGAGCCCGACACGTCCATCATGTGGAACACGACCGCGGCGCTCTGCGGACGCGCCGCCGGTCGCGGCGCGCGGAATCTCAGGTCGTCCTTGTCGGGGATCACCCGCGGGTGCGAGGGATTCCACTTGCCGGATGCCACCGTGCGACGCAGGGCCGCGGCAAACGTCCTGCGCGCGTGGCGCAGCGAATCGGGACCGCGCGCTCGAAGACCCGCGTAGCGCGCGCCCTCGCCGAGCTGATCGCGGCGTCCGCGCGGCTGGATGTCCGGCAGCCCCAGCTCGCGACCGAGCATCTGAGCGAGCTCTTCGAGCTCCACGTCGACCTCGAGCGCATGCTGACCGAGGGCGTCGCCCGCCGCGCCTTCTCCAGCCTCTCCATCGCCCCCCGACGAAGTGTGCCCACTGCGCGGACCGCCAGCGTTTCCGCGACCTTCCTCGTCGCCGAGCGCAAACTCCAAGCGCGGCAGTTCGACCTGCGGGATCGGAATGCTGACCGCCCGCTCTCCGACGTGCGCGATCAGCTCGGAGGTCGACAGGTACCGCCCGAGGTCGGCACGAATGCGCCCGCGAACGATCTCGCGAAAGCGCGCGCGGTCGGCCTCGATGCGGTCCACGGCCTAGGCGGCCTCCAGCCCGCGCGAGCGCGGCGCCGTGCGCGCGAACAGGCTCGCCACCAACGCGAGCAGCTCGTCCGCGGCCAGCTCGTCGTAGCCGAACTGCCGCACGAGCCGCGAACGCAGGCGCGCGTGCTTCTCGCGCGCATCGGGATCGACGACGTTGGTCTGGTTTCCGACGAGCTGAATCGTGTCGCGCGCGTCCTCAAAGGCCTTTTGTTCGATCGCTCGCAGCAGGCGGGAGTTCGTGCGCCATTCGAACGAACGTCCCTCGCGCTGCAACTGGGCGACGAAGTTGAGCAGCTCGATGCGGAAGTCGTCGCGACGCGCGTCGGCGATCTCGAGCTTCTCCTCGATCGAGCGCATCAGCCGCTCGTCGGGCGCCAGAGGCCGACCGAAGGCGTCGGGGACCTTCTCGCGCGTCGCGTGGGCGCGCACGTTGTCGACGTACTTGGCGCACAGGCGATCGAGCGCCTCGCCATCGGCGGCCAATGCGGCCTGCACCTCCTCGCGCGCCACCTGCTCGTGCTCCTCGCGCACGAGCGCGATCAGTTGGGCGTAGCGGCGGCGCGTGTCGTCGCTGGAGACGAGGCTGGAGTGCCACAGGCCGCTCTCGAGGCTCGCGAGGATGTCGAGCGCCGTCACGGTGGACCGCTCGCCGACCAGCGCGGCCGCGATGCGATCCTGCACGTAGCGTGGCGAGACCCCGCTCAGTCCCTCGCGCGGAGCCTGCTTGCGCAGCTCGGCCACCATCTCCGGACCGTGTCCCGGCACGCTCTCGCCGTCGTAGAGCCGCGCCTTGCGCACGATCCCCAGCCCGGCCTGACGCGGCTCCTCCAGTCGCGTCAGCACGGCCCACAACGCCGCCATCCGCAGCGCGTGAGGCGCGATCGTGCGGCCCTTCGGGCGCGACGCTTGGAACGTGCGCTGGTAGATGCGGACCTCGTCCGACACCGCGAGGTTGTAGGGCACGTCGATCTTGATCGTGCGATCGCGGAAGGCCTCCATCAGCTCGTTCGAGGCGAGCTTCTTGTACTCGGGTTCGTTGGTGTGGCCGAGGATCACCTCGTCGATCGAGGTCTGCGCGAACTTGCGCGGCTTGATCGCGTGCTCCTGCGAAGCGCCCAGCAGATCGTAGAGAAACGCCACGTCGAGCTTGAGCACTTCGATGAACTCGAGCAGGCCTCGGTTGGAGACGTTGAACTCGCCGTCGAAGCAAAAGGCGCGCGGGTCGGAGTCGCTGCCGTACTCCGCGAGCTGGCGGTAGTTGACGTCGCCGGTGAGCTCGGTCGAGTCCTGGTTCTTCTCGTCCTTGGGCTGGAACGTGCCGATGCCGACGCGCTCCTCCTCGGACAGCACCACGCGCTTGATGCGCACGTGCTCGATCGCGCGCGACCAGTCGCCGCCGTGACGCCGCAACAGCTCGCCCATCCAATGGCGCGAGACGGGGTCGAGCTCGCCTTCGATGTGCAGCGTCCACTCGCGGCGCAGCTCGCGGTTGAGTCGTCGCTCGATCTGCGCGCGCGCCTCGCGTGGCACGAGCAGCAGCGGCTCTTGCCGCATGGGTGAGCCATGGCGCTGTCCGTCGATCTCCCACTCGAAGGTGTAGAGCGCTCCGTCGTCGGTGCGCGAGTGATGCTCGAGCCCGCGCTTGAGGAGCCGCACGATCGTGCTCTTGGCGGATCCGACCGGACCGTGGAGCAGGATCACGCGTCGCTCGGGTCCGAGTCCGAGCGCGGCGGCGCGGAACGTCGCGACCAACTGCTCGATCGCGCCGTCGAGGCCATACACCGCGTCACGCCCGCCTCCGAGCGGGTCGTCGAACAACCTCCAGCGTCGGCGCGCACCACGCTCGCGCGATGGCTCGCTACCGAAGTGCTCGAGCATGTCGACCATGCGCTGGAACGCGTTGCGAGCGATCGCCGGACGCTCTTCGAGCAACGCGAGGTAGTCCTCGAAGCTGCCTTCGAACGAGAGCTGGCGGCGTTGCTCGGCGTCCTGAACGCGCAGGGCGAGGTCCATCAGGGACGGTCGGGGCTCATGCATGGGCGCTTGGGCCCGCGCGCGGGGTAGGCGCCGCGGGACTTTCGAGACACTCTTCGGGCGGCCGAGCGGGGGTTCTTGCGTTCTGCGACCGGAAATACCTTCCTGCGATCGCGGAGCGCCGACCTTCGTGCCGCGCGCGCGGCGGCCGAACGCGCCGCAGCACCGAGCGACGCTCCCTTGGAGCCGCGGGGCGACACGAGCTACCCTCTCGTCCCATGTCGCCCGGACGCAGCCGTTTCGCTCCCTTCCTGCTCGCTCCCCTCGCGGCGGCGTGCCTAGCGTCCTGTCCCGAGCCCTCGCCGTCCCCCGCGCCGGCCGTCGAAGCTCCGGCGCGAGCGACCGTCGCGTTCGATGCAGCGCGCGCGTGGCGCGACCTGGAAAAGCAAGTCGGTTTCGGCCCGCGTCCCGCCGGCAGCGCTGCCCTCGACGCCACCCGTGCGTGGCTCGAAGCGGAGCTGCGCGCCGCCGGGCTCGAACCGCGCCGCGAGCCATTTCGTGCTCCGACTCCGCGCGGCGAGGTCGACTTCGCCAACCTCTACGCGGATCTGCCCGCGCGATCGGGCGACGCTCAGGCTCCGCTCGTGATCCTCGTGTCGCACTTCGACACCAAGCGCATGGACTTCCCCTTCGTCGGAGCCAACGACGCGGGCTCGAGCACCGCCACCTTGCTCGAGCTCGCGCGCGGACTCGCCGCAGCGGGACCGCGTTCGATCGCGCTGCGCTTTCTGTTCGTCGACGGCGAAGAAGCCGTGCGAGCGCAGTGGATCGACCCGGACAACCGCTACGGAAGCAAGCACCACGCCGCGCAGCTCAAGGTCCGCGGCGAGCGCGAGCGCACCAAGGCCGTGATCGTGCTCGACATGTGCGGCGACCGCGACCTGCGCTTTCATCGCGATCCGTACTCCACCGCATGGCTCGCCGAGCTCATCTTCGCCGCGGCGCGTCGCGAGGGACTCGGCGCTCACGTCGACGGCCCGCGGGACCCGATCGCCGATGACCACCTCTCGTTCTTGGAGCTCGGCATCCCCGCGCTCGATCTGATCGACTTCACCTACGGGCCCGAGAACTCGTGGTGGCACACGCACGAGGACACGCTCGACAAGTGCAGCGAGGAGAGCCTCGAGCGCACGGCACGGATCGTGCTCGCCGCGCTACCCGACCTCGAAACGCGTCTGGCCGCGCGACGGTGATTCTTTCGCTTCGCGTTGTCGATTCCCGCGCTTCGCGCTGCTGATTCCACCGCTTCGCGCTGCCTCACTCGAGCCGCGCAGCAACGCTGGCGCTGCCAGCGCGCGACGAGCGCACCTCGATGCGCACGTCCGCGCCGGGTGCCGCCGACAGAAACAGCCGCAAGCCGACGCGCTCG
>VGZD01000156.1 GCA_016872715.1 Planctomycetota bacterium | reverse complement strand
AGGCTCCACGCCGCCGCGATGCGCGCGGGAGCAGGAGCCGAGCCACCCGCGACCTTCGCCGCCGCCTCGATCGAGCGCGCCGACCGCGACTGCGCGATCGCGTTGGCCGCCTCGCTGCGCAGCGCCGCATTCCCACTCTCGAGCAACGCCGCAACCGCCTCCGGTTCGCTCCGCTTCACCAGCGCCGCGGCGAGCTTGCGCGCCGCCTTGTGCTGCACGCGCCAGATGCGCCCGTGCTGGTGATCGCGGTCGGGCCGGATGGCCGCATTGGTCGGGCCGTGTTTGGGCCCGCGCGTGTCGTTGTGCACGACGGCTTGGTTGTAGAAGTCGAGCACGTACAGCGCGCCGTCCGGTCCCACGCGCACGTCGACGGGCCGAAACCACAGGTCCGTGCTGCTCATGAACTCCTCTTCGCGCGCTTTCGTCGCAGCGAAGGTCACGCCGCGCGGCGCGATCAGGTCATGGTGCACGAGGTTGACGGTCGGCTCGCACACGAAGTGCGAGCGCGCCCATGCCGCCGGCCACGCGCCTCCGTCGTAGATCGCGGAGCCAGCGGCGGCCGTGAAACCGCCGACGAAGTCGATCTGCGCGTAGGGCGCTTCGGTGCGCACGACTGCGGGAAACACGCGGTCGTGATCGGGCAGGTCCGTCCAGCTCGCGACGTTGTCGACGCGATTGCCCGACAGGAAGCGCTCGGGCAGCACGACATGCCGCAGGTGCGCGCCATTCGCCATGGTGAAGAAGAGCTCGCCTTCCTCGTCGAAAGTGCAGCCCCAAGTGTTCGAGCCGTAGCTCGACACGAGCTCGATGGCGCTGCCGTCGGGACGGAAGCGAAACAGACCGTTGCCGATGCGGCCAAAGTCGCGGCCCGCCGCGTTCGTCACGTGGTTCGACGCGCCGCCGCTGTAACCCTGCGTCGCGTAGACCCAGCCATCGGGTCCCCAACGCAGGTTGGAGAGGGTCGCGTGCGTGTCGCCGTAGCCGAAGCCCGTGAACAGGCGCTCGTTCGTGTCGGCGACATCGTCGCCATCGGTGTCGCGCAACCACCAGATGTCCGGGGCGGCGCCGACGATCACGCCGTCGCGATGGAACACGAACGACGTGACGAGATCGAGCCCGCGAAAATACGTCTTGCGCTCGTCGACGCGCCCGTCCGCGTCCGAGTCGATGAGAATCGCGATCTCGTCGTGCGCCTCGATGCCGCTCGATTCCTGCTTGAACGGATAGCCGGGCGTGAGCGCTGCCCACATGCGGCCGGTGCGATCCCAGTCGATCGCGATGGGCTTGACGACCTCGGGCTCGGCGGCGACGAGCGACACCTCGAAGTCGGGATGCAGGCGCAACGACTCGTGCGCCTGCTCCGGGCTCGTCGGGCCGCCCGGCGGATAGCGCAGCGCAGCGGCTTCGCCCGCTCGCAGCAGCGAGTCAGCGTCGCGGCGGCCCGCCCACGCGATGCCGCGCAGGAGCAGCGTGCGCCATGCTGGATGCGCAAATGAGTCGTGAAAATGGCCTTGCAGCGACACGAACGCGCGCGACGGGCCCGCTTCGTAGGTCCACATCTGCGGCGTGATGTCGAACACGGAGTGAAAACCGACCTGCAGCACGTTGGCTTCGCTCTGCATGTGGAGCTCCCAGTAGAGCTCGTCGCGGAAACGGAAGTTCGCGACGCCGTCCGTGATCGCGTGACGATTCTCCGTCACATAGAGGTCGATGTCGGAGGTGTGCCACTTCGAGTGGCCGTGCTCCCACGCACCCCCGACGACGGTCTTGAACCAGTGCGGATCGTCACCGCACACGGCGTCGTGCAGCACGACGATGCCGCCGCCGCGCGCGAGGAAGCGCTCGAGGTTGGCGCGGTCCTCACCGTGAATCGATCCGCCCTCCGCCGCATACAGGACGAGCACGTCGGTGCGCTCGAGCTGCTCCGCCGTCGGGAAGCTCAGCGCGCCTTCCACCTTCGCGCCGCGTTCGGTGAGCAACGCCGTCCACTCGGCCACGAAGCGCGGATGGTCGTGCTCGAGTGGTCCGTGCGTCTTGGGGCCGCCGCGCAAGAACACGCGCAGCGGGTTCGACTGCGACGAGGCGGGGACCACGCACGTGACGAACGCGACGACGCACACAAGCCAACGCGACATGGCCGGGATCCTAGCGCCGCCCCAGCGAGTCCGCAGTCCGCCTCGCGCGTCGTTCCTGACCTTCGCCTCGGCAGCGGCCTCGAGCGCCAGCCGCACGCGAGCAGCTAAGCTGCACGCATGACGTTCGTGGCAGGTGCGCTGGTCGCTCTCCTTGCACAGGAACCGTCCGCTCCGCGGATGGAGAAGCCGAACGTCGTGTTGATCGTCACCGACGACCAAGGCTGGGCCGATGTCGGCTGCTACGGAGCGCGCGACTTCGCGACGCCCAACCTCGACCGGCTCGCGCGCGAGGGTGCGCGCCTGACGAGCTTCTACGCGGCGCAGCCCGTGTGTTCCGCCTCGCGCGCCGCGATCCTCACCGGCTGCTATCCCAATCGCGTCGGGATCGCGGGCGCACTCGTCCCCTCCTCGACGCACGGACTCGCGCAGAGCGAGACCACCATCGCCGAGCTCGCGCGCGAACGCGGCTACGCGACGGCGTGTTTCGGCAAGTGGCACCTCGGTCATCGACCGCCCTTTCTTCCGACGCGCCACGGCTTCGACGAGTGGTTCGGAGTCCCCTATTCGCACGACATGTGGCCGTTCCACCCCGACGGACCCAAGCCGTGGACCGACTTGCCGCGCATGCGGGGCGACGCGGTGCTCGAGCTCAATCCCGACCCGGGCACTTGGACGCGCGCGTGCAGCGAGGAAGCGCTGCGTTTCGTGCGCGAGCACGAGCACGAGCCGTTCTTCCTCTACCTCGCGCACCCGCTGCCCCACGTGCCGCTCGGCACGCACCCCGATTTCCGCGGTCGCACCTCGACGGCCTACGGCGACGTGATCGAGGAGATCGACCACGAGACCGGGCGTCTCCTGCAATTGCTCGACGAGCTCGCGCTCGCCGACCACACGCTCGTGCTCTTCACCTCCGACAACGGCCCATGGACGCCCTACGGCGAGCATGCGGGCAGCGCCGGACCGTGGCGCGAGAGCAAGGGCACGGTCTTCGAAGGCGGTGTGCGCGTTCCATTTCTCGCGCGCTTTCCCGGCCGCATTCCCGCGGGCCTCGTGTGCGACGAACCCGCCATGGGCATCGACCTGCTGCCGACGATCGCCCGTTGGATCGGCGCGCCGCTCCCCGCGCTCCCGATCGACGGTCGCGACATCTCAGCCACGCTCAGCGGCGCGCCGAGTCCGCCGCGCCCGTTCTTCTTCTGGTACGAATCGAACGAGCTGCAGGCCGTGCGCTACGGTCGCTGGAAGCTGCATTTCCCCCACCGCCATCGCTTCACCGACGAGATGCCACGCGCCCTGGGCGGCCATCCCGCCGCCTACCCGATGCGCGAGATCGGCCTCGCGCTCTTCGACCTCGACGCCGACCCCGGCGAGCGCCACGACCTCGCCGCCCACCACCCCACCGTCGTCGCCCAGCTCTCCGGCCTCGCCCACTCCATGCGCCAACGCCTCGGCGACTCCCTCACCTCCACCCGCGGCTCCGAAAACCGCCCCGCCGACCGCACCCAGTGAAGCGCAAACACACGGGCGGACCCGAGCAGCATGCCCGGACCCGCCCGATCCCTTCTGGCGTCGTTCGCTAGTTCCAGCGCACGCCGGACGCGAGGAGCTCGTCGACCACCTTGCCGCGCGGCACGGTGAAGTCGGTTGCGGCGAGCGTCGAGTCCTCGACGGTCGACACGAGCTTGAGCGACACGTACACGATGTCCTTGACGACACCGTACGTGGCGACCAGCACGGAGCGCGCGTTGTAGTCCACGGCCAGAGCGGCGATGTCGCGCGAGAGCAGGAACTGACCTTCCTGCTTGACCAGCATGCGATCCTCGCGAACGGTGGCGTGGATCACATCGATGTCGGACTGCGTGAGGCGCGCGGCGAGAAACTCGGCCGTCTGGCGACCGAACATCGTCGTGCGGTCGACGTCATTGATATCGACCATCGTGGCGACGAGCACGCGCCCGATGTCCTTCGAATTCGAGTGCTGGTCGAGCAGCTCGTCGATTGCGTCGTAGCAGATGCCGATCAGCGGCTTGCAGGCCGTGTTGGCTCCGCTGCGACCCGGTCCCTCTTCGAGCGCGATGGGCTTGACGATCTGGTCCGCGCAGCACGTCGACGAGTGCTGCAGACAGCGGCAGCCCGTCGTGAGTGCCAGCGCCAGCAGCGCGAGGCCCTGAGTGAGCGTGCGCATGGATCAACGGCCCCCCACCAGCGGGCAATCGCAGTCCTCGACCTTCGCGGGTGCAGCGACCGGCACGATGACCGCGGGCGTCTCGCTGGCGACCGACGCTGTCAGCGCGACGGCGGTACGGCGCCAGTCCGGGCAAGGCGTCGGCGTCTCGGGGCAATTGCGCAGCCCGCGCTCTTCCGTCGTGAGGCGGAACAGGCGGCCGTAGTGGACGCGCTCGCGCAGCGTCTGGATCTCGTGCTCCTTGGAGTTGATGAGCGCCTGCCATTGAGCGTTGATCTGGGCCTGAGCATCGACCGGAGCGACGGACTTGGCGGCGGCCGCGAGCTTGAGGCTCTCGACCTCGGCCTGCAGGCGCGCGACCTCGATCTCGTTCTTGAGCATCTCGAGCGTCGCGTTGACGAACTTGTCGACGTTGCTGCGCGGGATCTGGGCGAGGACCCAGCACTTGTAGCGGCGCACTTCGAACCGCGAGGTGTTCGTGCTCCACGTACCGTTCCAGATCATCCGGCGTTCCGGCGCGTCGACGACGTCCCACTGCTCCCAGTACTGCGCGGTCGGCAGGAGCTCGCCGACGATGGCCTCGGCGACTTGCTTGGCGCGCGAGCGGATGGCCTGCCCGGGCCTCTCGCCCGGACCGGGGCCGGCGTCCTCGAGCGGCAAGTAGCGCGCTCCATTGGCCCAGTCCTGATCGCAGGACTCGCTGGTCACGCGCGTGCCGACGTACTGCGCAAGCTGCTCGCGCGCGTGCATGAAGGCCTCATCGAAGGCCTCGCGCTCGTCGAGCACGTTGAATCCGCCGCCGCGGCCGACGAAGGACAGCATGGAGGCCTCCGTCTGGATCTGGCCCTTGACCCACTCCGGCGCGTCCATGGCAGGCGTGATCTGCGTGCGAACGAGATCCTCTCTGTGGATCGGAGATCTAGAGGCGACGCAGCTCGTGGCGCCGAGGAGCGCCAGAGCGCCAACCGCGAGGGCGCGCCCGGCACCGGTGATGTGAATGCGATGGGACATGGGGACTCAGTCTCTGCAAGTGGGGTTGGGGAAATCGCAAAGTGCTTCCACACCGAGCGGCAAGCCGACGAACGCGCCGAACCCCGCAAAACGGGGTGTCAATTCGCGAGCGCGCGGCCTGCGGGCGTTGGAAGGGGACTTTCGCAGGTCCACGACCGGCGAGGTGTGACCTCGCGTCGGGTGGACACGGTGTAGGAAACGAAGGCGGACAGGGGGGCGG
>VGZD01000155.1 GCA_016872715.1 Planctomycetota bacterium | reverse complement strand
GGCTCGCGGCGCGCAGGCGCAGCGCATCGAAGCTCGCGCGCGCGAGCTCGTCGTCGCCGCGGTGGAGCGCGAGCCGCGCGAGGCACAACTCCGGCTCCAGCCGCGGAGTCGCCTGTCCGGCGCGCGCGAACAGCTCGATCGCGCGTTGTGCGTGGCGCGCCGCGGAGGCGGCGAGCCGCGCGCGCGCCGCACCGTCGAGCGAGGAGTCGGTTTCCACCTGCTGTTCCTCGATGCGCGCCGCGAGCGCGAGGGCCTGCGCCGCCGGGACGAAGTCGGGGCGCGTCTCGCACTCGCTCGAGAGCTGGGCGAGCTGCTCCAAGATGGCGGCGCGCTCGCTCGACCAGTCCGCGCCGCCGACGCCGCGTTCGCCGGCGGCGCGAACGCGCTCGCGCAGCTCGAGATACTCCCGTTCGTCGTCGCGTCCGGCGGCGAGTGCCGCGGCGTCGAGCGCGAGATAGTGCGCCGCGACCGCGCGCGGATCGCAGCGCGCGTGCAGCACACAGAGCTCGTCCGCGCTCGCGCGGAGGACGTCGCGGGCCGCCCCATCGCCCCCGCGCAGCGCTTCGAGCGCGGTCGCGAAGCGCTGCAGCGCTTGGGCCTGGCGATCCTGTGCTCGAACGGGCGCGAGCATCAAGAGCAGGCTGGCGAGCGTCGAGGTTGCGAGCTTCAAGGTGCGCGCGCAATCGTGCGCCGCGCGCGCCGCGCTTTCCAGCGCGCGCCGCCTTCCAACGCAGCGTGCGGGCCAAGCGCGCGCGGGCCGAACCAACGCGCCGCGGCTGCGCCTCAGCGCAGCGGACGGCGCGCCAGATAGGCGTCGCGCTCGGGGCTCGCGGGCAGCGTGCGGGCGAAGGCGCGCGCGTCGCCCTCCAAGCCGCGCTCGTGGAGCAGGTTCAAGATCGATTCGCTGCGCGTCGGCTCGCTCGCCCGCGCGCACGCCGCCAGCTCGGCGCACAGGCCTGCATCAGCGCGCGCCTCGAAGTCGCGGCTGCCGAGCTCGACGGTCAGCCCGTCGACGTCCGCCCACGCGTCCCACGTGTAGTGGGCGGGCGCGAGGACGAACGAGGCGTCGGCCGCGAGCTCGGGAGTGTCCGACTCGAGCCGCAGCACTGCGTGGCCCACGTCGAAGGCGCCGCCGTCGGTGGCGCGCAGCACGATGCGGTAGCGGGTCGCGCGCTCCCGCGGGGCGAGCTCGAAACGCAGCGGCTGCCATGGGCGCGCGTGCTCGAGCAGCACGGCGTGGCGCGGGAAGAGCAGCGCGTCGTGTGGTTCGCCGCGCAGGAGCTCGGCCGCGGGAAAGCGCACGAACGTGCTCGAGGGGGCCGTGGGGCGGGGCCAGAAGATCGCCACGGCGGCGGCCGCGGCCGCGATGCTCGCCAGCGCGCCGAGCAGCACCACGCGCGCTCGGGGGCGGGGGAGCGGCGGCGCGCTGGCTGTGGCCGTGCGGTCCGCGGGGCAGGGAAGGTCGATCAGCACGGCCGGCGGGCGGAGCGCGAGGGTTTCGACGAGCGCGGAGCACTCGCCGCAGGTCGCGAGGTGGGCGCGCACGGCCATGCGCTCGACCTCGGGCAGGGGGCGGGCGCCCGGAGCGCGGCCGTAGTCGTACAGCTCCTCCGCGCTGGGGCAGAGGTTCGCGTTGGGCGAGGGGACCTGCTGCTCCAGCCACGCCTCGGTCTCGCGCACCAACGCCAGTCCCGCGCCGCACTCGCGGCAGGTGAGGGCGTGGGCCTCCAAGCAGGCGCGCTCATGGGGCGGCAGTTCCGGCCAGTCGCACACGCGCGCCGCGAGCTCCGGACGCTCGCAGGCGGGCTCGCCCCGCGTCGATCCTCGGCCTGCACGCATCGCTCGCCCCACATCCGCAGGTTCGCGCTCCGACGGGCCAGTTTCTCCGCGGAAACTCATCCGGCGATCTCGCTCTTGGACAGCCGGGCGAGCAACGCGCGCCGCAGGGAGCTCGCCGCGCGCTTGAGGCGGTACTTGGCCTGCTCGAGGGTGATCCCCAAGGCCGCGGCGATGTCGAGCAACGGGCGCTGCTCCACGAAGCGCAGCACGAGCAGCGAGCGCTCTTCCGCGGGGAGCTCCGTCATGGCGCGGCGCACGGCCGAGCCGATTTCCGCTCCCTCGAGCGCCTCGTGCAGCGGCGCCGACGGATCGGCTCGCTCTTGCAGGTGGTCGCCCTCCGGCGAGAGGCGAATGCGGCGCCGGGCGTTGTGCTGGCGCTTGAGATCGACGCACCGGCACCACGCGACGCGGTACAGCCAGGTTCCGAAGCTGCCGCGGGTGGGGTCGAAGGCGTCCTGTGCGAGGCGCTCGAGCGCGTGCCACGAGAGATCCGCGAGCAGGTCCTCGCGGGCCGCGGGCTCCTGCTCGAAGTGGCTGATGCAGTGCAGGAACAGCGGGCGGTAGCGCTCGAGGTAGGCGCGGACGGCCGCGTCGTGGCGCGCGCGCAGACCTTCGACCAGCGACGTATCGTCCACCCTCGGCGAATCCCCTGCCGCGCGGTGATAGGGAGCGGCGCGCGCGCTTGCAAGCCACACCGTCTCGGGACAATCGCGGCCTCTTGGCACGCTCGACCTACGTTCCATGGAAGGTGGAGGGAATTCGACGCGCGCCGTATCCTGCTCGCGCCCAGTCTCTCGCCCCGCCCCACCTCGGAGCCATCCCCGCCGTGAAGGAAGTCGTACTCGTCGGCGCCTGCCGCACCCCGATCGCCAAGTTCCAAGGTTCCCTCGCGGGCTTCGCGGCTCCCGACCTCGGGGCGCTCGCCATCGCCGAGGCCCTGCGCCGCGCCGCGCTCAGCGCCGACGCGGTCGACGAGGTGATCATGGGCAATGTGCTGCAGTCCGGGCTCGGCCAGAACCCGGCCCGTCAGGCGGCGCGCAAGGCGCTCATTCCCGATCGCGTGGGCGCCTTCACGGTCAACAAGGTGTGCGGCTCGGGCCTCAAGAGCGTGATGCTCGCGGCGCAGGCGATTCGCGCGGGCGACGCCGAGGTGATCGTCGCCGGCGGCATGGAGAGCATGAGCAACGCGCCCTACCTGCTGCCGGAAGCGCGCGGGGGCGTGCGCCTCGGCCACGGCAAGCTGATCGACTCGATGGTCTGGGATGGCCTGTGGGACGTCTACAACAACTTCCACATGGGCATCACGGGCGAGAAGGTCGCGGAGAAGTACGGCATCACGCGCGCGATGCAGGACGCGTTCGCGGCGCAGAGCCACCAGCGCGCGGCCGAGGCCACCGCGGCCGGTCGCCTGAGCGAGGAACGCTTCTCGATCGCGATTGCGCAGCGCAAGGGCGACGCGATCCAGTTCAACACCGACGAGGGCATCAAGGGCGACACGACCGCGGAGTCGATCGCGAAGCTCAAGCCGGCCTTCAAGCCCGACGGCGGAACCGTGACGGCGGCCAACGCCTCGTCGATCAACGACGGCGCCTCGGCGGTGGTGGTGATGAGCGCGGAGCGCGCGCGCGCGCTCGGCTGCAAGCCGCTCGCCCGCGTGCTCGCCTACGGCACCGGTGGCTGCGCGCCGGAGTGGGTGATGATGGCGCCCGAGCACTCGATCCGCGGCGTGGCGGGCAAGCTCGGGATGAAGCCCTCGGACTTCGACCTGCACGAGATCAACGAGGCGTTTTCGGCGGCCGCGGTCGCGCTGACGAAGGTGCTCGATCTCGATCCGGCCAAGGTCAACGTCAACGGCGGCGCGGTCGCGATCGGCCACCCGATCGGCGCGAGCGGCTGCCGCGTGCTCAC
The DNA here is from genome assembly GCA_016872715.1 of Planctomycetota bacterium. GTDB lineage: Bacteria > Planctomycetota > UBA1135 > UBA1135 > F1-120-MAGs118. The sequence goes on along the minus strand of VGZD01000155.1, from coordinate 1,898 downwards.
GACGCTGCTCTACGCGATGCGCCAGCGCGGCTCGAAGCGCGGCATGGCGTCCCTGTGCCTCGGTGGCGGAAACGCAGTCTCGATGGCCGTGGAGGCGCTCTAGCCATGGCCTACTACGGGCAGGTCGCCGTCATCGGCGCGGGCACGATGGGCAACGGGATCGCGCAGACGTTCGCGACCCACGGCAGCGCGGTGGCGCTCGTCGACATCGATGCCAAGGGACTCGAAAAGGGCGTCGCCGCGATCCGCGCGAGCCTCGACAAGTTCGCCGCGAAGGGCGCGCTCACCAAGGAAGCCGCCGACGCGGCCTTCGCCAACGTGCATCCCTCCAGCGCGATGGAGGCGGTCGGGGGCGCGCAACTGGTGGTCGAGGCGGTCTCGGAGCGCGAGGCGGTCAAGAAGAGCGTGTTCGGAGCGCTCGACGCGCTCACGGGCCCCGACTGCATCCTCGCGACGAACACGAGCTCGATCTCGATCACCGCGATCGCGGCGAGCACGAAGCGCCCCGACAAGGTGATCGGGATGCACTTCATGAATCCGGTGCCGTTGATGAAGCTCGTCGAGGTGATCCGCGGGCAGGAGACGTCGGAGGAAACCACGGCCAAGGTCGTCGCTTGCTCGCAGGCGCTCGGCAAGGTGCCGGTCGAGGCCAGCGACTATCCGGGCTTCGTGTCGAACCGCGTGTTGATGCCGATGATCAACGAGGCCGCGTTTTGCCTGATGGAGGGCGTCGCGACCAAGGAAGGCATCGACACGGTGATGAAGCTCGGCATGAATCACCCCATGGGGCCGCTCGCGCTCGCCGACCTGATCGGCCTCGATGTGTGCGTCGACATCCTCAACGTGCTGCACACGGGGCTGGGCGACGACAAGTACCGCGCCTGTCCGCTGCTCAAGCGCATGGTCGCTGCGGGTCGCCTCGGCCGGAAGACGAAGAAGGGCTTCTACGACTACTGAGAGCGCGGCCGCCCTTCGCCCGACCTGCACGCGCAACGAACCACCTCCAGAGAGAGCCACATGTTCGAACTGTCCGAAGAGCTGACGATGGTGCGCGACGCGGTGCGCGATTTCGCGGAGCGCGAGCTCAAGCCGCGCGCGACGAAGCACGACCGGCAGGAGCATCTCGACGCGGAGGTGCTCGCCCAGATCGCGCAGTTGGGCTTCTGGGGTCTCATCGTGCCCGAGCAGTACGGCGGCGCCGGAATGGGCAACCTCGCGCTCTCGACCGTGCTCGAGGAGCTCAACCGCGGCTGCGCGGCCACGGGCGTCACGGTTTCGGTGCACAACAGCCTGCTGTGCGCACCGATCGTGAAGTGGGGCACCGAAGAGCAAAAGCGCCGCTTCCTCCCCAAGCTCGCCAGCGGCGAGTGGATCGGCGCCTATTGCCTGACCGAGCCCAACTCGGGTTCCGATGCGGCCGCGCTGGTCACCAAGGCCGAGCGCGACGGCGACCATTACGTGCTCAACGGCACGAAGATCTGGGTCACGTCGGGCTCGATGGCGGGGCTCGCGCTCGTCTACGTGCGCACGAACGCCGATCCCAAGGTGCCGAAAGCCAAGGGCATCAGCGCCTTCCTCGTCGAGACCTCGACGAGCGGCTGTCGCGTCGGCAAGAAGGAGCTCAAGTGCGGCATCCGCGGCTCGCCCGCGACCGAGTACGTGTTCGAAAACTGCCGCGTGAGCGCCGCGAACATGCTCGGCGCGCTCGACCGGGGCTTCCCGATCGCGATGGACACGCTCGATGGCGGCCGCATCGGCATCGCGGCGCAATCGGTCGGCATCGCGCAGGCGTGCATCGAGGAGGCGATCGCGTACGCCAAGGTGCGCGTGCAGTTCGGCAAGCCGATCGCGCACTTTCAGGCGATCCAGCACAAGATCGCGGACATGCAGGTGCGCAT
>VGZD01000154.1 GCA_016872715.1 Planctomycetota bacterium | reverse complement strand
TGGAACTCGAGGAACTCGCCCAGATGCTCGGTCGCGAGCTCGAGCTGCCAGACATTCAGCCGCGCGGACGCCGCGACCAGGTCGGCGACGGCCCGCGCTACGGTGGACTTCGAGCGCGTGGTCCGGATTCGCTGCGACACGCGCGGAGAACATTCGCAGCTGCCCTGCGTCGCACGGTGGCATCGCGTGAGTGGAATCCGGCGCACCCGCGCGTGATCCCCGTCAAGGACGACCTGCGCTTCCGTGCGCCAAGGCCAGCAGCGCGCCCGCAGAGTTCCGCGGTCGTGTTCCACATGATGGACGTGTCGGGCTCGATGGGGCGCGAGCAGAAGGAGATCGTCCGGCTCAAGGCCTTCTGGATCGACACATGGTTGCGCAGTCAGTATCGAAACCTCGAGGTCGTGTACATCGTTCACGACGCGGCCGCGAAGGTCGTGGATCACGACACCTTCTTCCATGTGCGCGAGGCCGGAGGCACGCGCATCAGCTCGGCCTACGAGCTGTGCCTGCAGGTCATGCGCGAGCAGTATCCTCCGGAGCTGTGGAATGTCTATCCGTTCCACTACTCCGACGGGGACAACTGGTCCGCGCGCGACACCGAGCGCTGTGTCGAGCTGCTGCGCACCGAGTTGCTCCCGAGCGTCAACCAATTCTGCTACGGGCAGGTCCGGAGCGCGTACGGATCCGGGCAGTTCAAGAAGGACCTCGATCTCGCGTTCGGCGCTGATTCTCGACTCGTCACGGCGAGCGTGGCCGATCGTGGCGAGGTGCTGGGCGCGATTCGTGCGTTTCTCGGGAGCGGGCGCTGATGGGCTCGCGCGCGTTTGCATCGACATCGCTGACTCCCTCGCTCGCGAACTGGGCCCGGCGCATCGAGGAGGCGGCACGCGGTCATGGTCTCGACTTCTTTCCACTGAAGTTCCACTGCGTCGATGCGAGCGATGTCCACGCGCTGGCCGCGCTCGGGGGCTTTCCTGTGCGCTACCCGTCGTGGCGCTTTGGCATGGAGTACGAGCGCCTCGAGAAGGCTCACGGCTGGGGGCAGGCCCGCATCTACGAGTTGGTGATCAACACCGATCCTGTCGTGGCGTGGCTCGTGCGCTCGAACGTGGAGAGCGAACAGAAGCTCGTGATGGCGCATGTCTGTGGGCACGCCGACTTCTTCCGCCACAACACATGGTTCGCCGGCACGGATCGGAACATGCTCGCGACGATGGCGCGCCATGCGGAGCGCATGCGCGAGCACATCGAGCGACACGGCCAAGAGCGCGTCGAGCGGTTTCTCGACGGCGTGCTGTGCCTCGACAACCTGCTCGATCCGTACCGCGACCAGCGCTCCCGTTGGGCTTGCAGCGGCGCGGGGACGCTGACGCTCCCGACATACGATGTGCTGGCCTGGCTCGTCGAGCATGCGCCGCTCGAGGACTGGGAGCGCGACGCGACCGGCATCGTGCTCGCCGAGGCACGCTACTTTCTGCCGCAGCGGCTCACCCGCATCGTGAACGAAGGCTGGGCCTGCTACTGGCACAGCAGGATCCTGACCGGCGGCGTTCTCGACGCTAGCGAGATCATCGACTTCGCGGATTGTCACAGCGGCGCGACGCAGCAAGGCCCCGGCCGGATCAACCCCTACAAGCTCGGACTGGCGCTCTGGCGCCACGCGGAGCGGCGGGGAGACGACCTCTTCCGGCTGCGCAGCCTCCACGACGATGCTTCGTTCGTCGATGCGCTCGTCGACGAGGAGTTCGTCGCTTCCGGGGAGATCGCGCTGCCCGTGCGGACGCGGCGCGCTCAGGCGGGCGACGGGCGCGAGCGCGATCCGCGGCACGTGAAGGAGCGGCTGCTCTCGCAGCTCGCGTGGGGTGGCGCACCGCGCATCGAGCTCGTCGAGGCGCAGCGCACTCGGGATCTGCGTCTCGTGCACCGTCACGATGGACGAGACCTGAACCTCGAGCGCGCCGGCGAGACGCTCGCCCGCGTCGAGTCGCTCTGGCGCGCGCCGGTCGTGCTCGAGACGATCGAGAAGGGCAGCCCGCGCCAACTGCGATGCAGCGGCGGTCGGATCGAGCGAGACGAGTCGGACGGGGAGGCGTCCATCGACCTCGCGAGCTAGGTCGGTGCGCCGGTTCGAGCGGCGTGCAGCGCGTGCCGCCAGTCTGCGAGGAGGCGCGCCCGCGGGCGCTCGACACTGACGGGACGAGCACGGTCCGTTCCACGGCGCCCACACACGCCGCGGGCGCGCTCACATGAAGTTGCGCGTGTGCAGGCCGCTGAGTTCGGCCGCCTCGCGCTCGTCGAAGCCGAGCTTGCGCAGCCGCAGCCTGCGTCCGGCGTCCATCTGGCCGAGGAGCTCCTGCACGCGCGCGTGACCTTGCGCGATCGCTTCGGGATCGAACGAGCCTGCCGCGAGCAGCACCAGCGCATCGAAGACTTCCTCGTTGAGACCGGCGCTCGCGCGCAGTGCCTCGTGGCGCTGTGTGATCGCGGCGGCGAGGCGAGCGCGCAGCGTCGCGTCGGCTCGCGCGTGCTCTCCGAGGTGCGCCATGGCGAAGGCGACATGGCGAGCCTCGTCGATCGCCACGCGGCGCATGATCTCGGCGCTCGCCGCGTCGGGCGCGTGCTCGCGCAGGAAGGCGAGCAGGTTGAGGAACGTGCCCTCACCTAGCACGCTGAGCAGCAGCGCAGCGCGGGCGAAGTCCGGCTCCTCGACGAGCGTGCGCAGCGAGGCTTGCCCTCCGACCGTCGAGAGTCCGAGCTCGCCGCGGCGCAGCGCGGCTCGCCGCGAGAACACTTCGATGTGCCGAGCCTCCTCGGCCGCCTGCAGCGCGAGCAGTTGCACGACCTCTCGGAAGTGGGGGTGGACCTGCGTCGCGAAGCGCGCGGGCACGAGCAGTGCGGCCGTCTCGTTTTCGATCAAGAACGTCAGGACGCAGACCAGCGCGTCCTCGACCTCGTCAGGATGCTCGAGCGGCGCGTCCCACGGAATGTCGGCGGACGGATCCCACTGCGCGGCGGCGGCGGCGCGGTAGAGCTCGGCCGCGCTCGAAAACCAGATCTCCTCGGCGCGGTCGAGTCGAAAGCCGAGCGCTTGCCCTCCGGCTTCGACGAGCGCGCCGCGCGCCGCGAGCCCCCAGCACGGCCGGGCGTGCTCGGCCACGGAAGACGGCTCCGGCGCTCCGGCGCGCTGTGCACCTCGGCGGCGGGCCTGCGTCGAGGGGCCGAAGCGCAGCGCCCAGCCGCCGCGCCCTTCCACGAGCGCGTGACCACCCGCGCGCGCCCAGGCCGCGAGATGCAGCCCCAGTTCCCTCGCGCTGCCGGTGATCTCGAGCTCGTCGCCGGGCTGCGCGCGGCGCAGCTCGCGCGCGAGCAGCACGCCCGCGCCGCGGTCGAAGCCCAGCCCCGCGAGAGCGAGTGAACGACGCACGAGCGCTACGCCGCTCCCATGGAACGCAGGAACGGCGCGAGCCAGCGCGAGCGGTCGCAGGCTTGCTCGAGCAGCGCGTAGCCGCTCGTGCGGCCGGGCAGCCAGGCCTTGAGTCCCTCGAGATCCATCAGCGGTCGCACCGCGGCATCGTCGTAGCGCATGCCGAGCAAGAGCTCGCGCAAGCGTGCGATCGGCGCGGCGTCGGCGCCGTCGAGCACCGTGAAGTTGCAGTGGTCGAACAGACCTGTCCGGTCGAGCACGCGCGTCGAAGCGCGCGGCAGGCTGCCATCGGTGGAGAAGGCGAGGTGGTTGCCGTCGATCATGCAGGCCGCGTCGATCTCGCCGCGCACGAGCGCCTGCGCCGCGAGGCGCTCGCCTCCGACGTGGTCGCCGTGCTTGCCGACGAGCACGTCGAAGCGCCGCACTTCGAAGTCGCGGCCAGCGAGCAGGCCGTGCTGCGCGAGGTGCTCGAGCGGAATCAGCGTGGCTTGCGGCGAGTCTTGCGCGCCGACGCCGACGACCTTGCCCGCGAGATGGGCGAGCGATCGCACGGGCCCTTCCTCGCGCACGGCGATCACGCTCCTGAGATCGCAGTCGGTGTCGCGCATCGCGAGCGCGCTGGCGCGAGTGTTGCGCGCGCGAGCGACGCGCTCGGTCTCGATCCATGCCAGCGGCGAGTTCCACGCGACGTCGAACGCGCCAGCGAAGTGCTGCTCGACCTGCCGCTCGTAGTTGGTGTAGAGCACGTAGTCGAACGCGAGGCCGTGAGCGGCGAAGAAGGCCTGAAAGCCGTCCCAGATCGTGACGACCTTGGGGTCGTAGGCCACGGCGCCGAGGCGAATGGAGTGCGGCATCGAGCGCTCTCCCTAGAACAGCGGCAGGCCGGTCGCCGCCTTGCCGATGAAGTCGTAGAGCTGGTCGGTCGTCGGCGCCATGACGAGCGAGGCGCGCGTGTCTCGGAAGCGGCGTTCCACGCCCACGTCCTTGCGAAACGCCATGCCCCCGCACACGCGCATGGCCGTGTCGAGCACCTCGCGCGCGGTCTCGGCGCTCGCGGCCTTGACTTCGAGCACGCGCAGCATCGCGTCGGGACGGCCGGTCTCGAGCGCCGCGAGCGTGTCCTGCCACAGCGTGCGCGCCATGTCGGTCTGGATGCGCATGCGCGCGACGTAGGCACGGATCGTCGGCAGTTCGGCGAGCGAGCTTCCGAGGTGTTCGTAGCGCTGGCTGCCGACGTGCTCCGCGGTCTTCGCCACGGCGGCCTCGCACATGCCGATCGATCCGGCGGAGGTCAGCACGTTGAAGAGCGGCAGCACCGTCTGCATCATGATCGCGAAGCCTGCTCCGTCGGCGCCGAGTCGCGCGCTCGCGGGCACGCGCACGCCGACGGCCGTGACGGGCGCGGAGTCGTTGCCGCGCAGGCCGAGGCCGTCGAAGGGGCGATCGACCGAGAGCCCCTTGGAGCGCGCGGGCACCAGCCACAGGCTCGACAGCTCGCTCCCGGAAGTCGGGCGGCTGGACCACACGTAGGCGCTCGCGTGCTGCGCCGAGGTGATCCAGCTCTTGTGGGCGTCGAGCACGATGTCCCCCGCCTCGGCGCGCGCCGTGCTGGTGGGAGCCCAAAAGTGCGAGCGCGAACCAGCTTCGCTGAAGGCGAGGGTCGAGACGTGGCGGCCCGCGGCGAGCTCGCGGCGAACCTCGAGCGAGCCGTGGGCTTCGATCACGGCGGCGCCGACGTAGTGCATGGTGAGCACCAGAGCCGACGAGCCGCACTCGCGGGCCACGCGCTCGACGGTTTCGGCGGCTTCGCGCGGCCCCGCACCGTGCCCGCCGACGTCCTTGGACGAGAGCAGGCCGAGCAGGCCCTGCGCGCGGGCGGCGGCGATGAATTCCGTCGGATAGGCGGCGTTCGCGTCGATGCGCGGCGCGTGTTCCCCGGCGACGTGGGCGAGCGCTTCGCAGGCGGCGAGGTGGTCGAACTTCATGCGGGCGAGGGTGGTGGGGGTAGGCCACCGTCGCCCGGCGCGGGATCCCTAGGAAACCCGTCCGGCGCGTCCGGTGGGACGCGGGGCTCGGGCACGCCGAGCCGGAGCGCTGGGTCAGAGGAGGGGCAGCAATTCCATGGCGATCAACTCGCTCGCCACCATAGCGAGGCCGGGATTTCGAACGCAAGCGTTCGTGTTGGCGTGGCAAACGGCGGCGGCGGCGGGGAGACTGAGGAGCCTTCATGCGCAGCGCACGCCTCCTGCTCGTGCTCGGCCTGCTCTTCGGCGCCACCCTCGGCCTGCGGCTCACGGGGCTCGGGTTCGGCGTGCCCGCGTGGGAGGAGCCGGACCCCGACATTCCCGGCCACGTGGATCTCGTG
>VGZD01000153.1 GCA_016872715.1 Planctomycetota bacterium | reverse complement strand
CCGCGAGCGCCACACTCGCCCCCGAGCGTGCCAGCTCGGCGAGCAACTCATCCGCCTGCGCTCCGCGCGCGGCGTCGAGCCGTGCGAGCGCCGCCGGCGCGTCCTGCGGCGCGAGCGCGAGCAGCAGCCAAGCGAGCGCGCTCATCGAAGCTCGTTCCCGCCCTTGCGGCGCTCGATGCGGTACTCCAGCGCACGCCTCGAGAGCCCGATTTGCCGCGCCGCGGCGGCGACGTTGCCGCGCTGCTCGCGCAGCGCGGTCTGGATGAGCGCGGATTCGAGCGCGTCGAGCGTGAGTCCCTGCGCGAGCGCGCGCTGCGCCAGCTCCTCGGCGCGCCCAGCGGTCTCCTCGAGCAGGAACTCGAACTCGCTCGCCTCGATCTCTCCGCGCTCCGCCCCGCCGAGTGCGAGCACGCGCGCCACGGCGTTCTCGAGCTCGCGCACGTTGCCGGGCCAAGGATGCGCGCACAGTCGCTCGGCCGCGGAGCGCGACAGCGTGCGGCGCGATCCCTCGCGTGCGAACAGCGCGTTGGCGAGCGGCACGATGTCCTCGACGCGCGTGCGCAGCGGCGGCAGCACGATCTCGAGCACGGCGATGCGCCAGTACAGGTCGCTGCGCAGCGCGCCGGACTCGACGCTCGCACGCAGGTCGCGCGACGACGTCGCGATGACGCGCACGTCGATCTTGACCGCGCGCTCCGCGCCGAGCGGCTCGACCTCGCCCTCCTGCAAGACGCGCAGCAGCTTGCCCTGCAGCTCCAGCGGCAGGTGGTCGAGGTCCTCGAGCACGAGCGTGCCTCCGTGGGCCTGACGGAAGCGGCCCAGCCGCGAGCGCCCCGCACCCGTGAACGCTCCCTCCTCGTGCCCGAACAGCTCGGCTTCGATCAGCGTCGGCGCGAGCGCCGCGAGGCTGGTGGCGACGAACGCCCCCCCAGAACGGGGCCCGAGCCGGTGCAAGGCGCTGGCCAGCGCGCTTTTCCCCGCACCCCCCTCCCCGACCACCACGACCGGCGCCGAGGACCGGGCGGCCTTGCGCACGAGGGCTTCTAGGGCCTGCGCCGGGGGGCTCGAGCCGGAAAGCAGCAGTCCGAGGGGCGGTCCAGAGTCCATTTCGTCCCACAAGATACGCGACCGGAGGCGGCTCGCGGTTGACGAGAGACGGGTCGAGATCCCAAACTGGTCGCCCTTCGAGCTTCCGACCGGGATCGTCCTGGCGGGGGCGCGCTGCCCTGGTGCGCGGGTTCGCCCGCACTCCGGTCCCAACTCCGAGCTGCGCGGTCCCGCCGCGCGTTCCAGGCCGCACCCCGAACCCCGCCACCACCATGAACAAAGACGACATTCTGCGGATGGTCGACGTGATCAGCCGCGAGAAGGAGCTCGACAAGGAAGCGCTGTTCCTCGGCCTCGAGGACGCGCTCGCCGTCGGCTTCCGCAAGCGCCTCGGCGCCGGCGACGACCTCGTGGTCAAGATCGACCGCAAGACGGGCGAACTCTCGGTCGAGGACGACGAGGAGGTCTACGAGGTCAACCCCGGTGAGCTCGGCCGCATCGCCGCACAGGCGGTCAAGCAGGGCATCAACCAGAAATTCCGCGAGGCGGAGCGCGACAAGCTCTACGACGAGTACGAGAGCCGCGTCGGGCAGCTGATCAACGGCACGGTCCAGCGCTTCGACGGCGAGGACCTCGTGATCAACTTGGGCCGCGCCGAGGCCTACCTGCCGCGCACCGAGCGCGTGCGCGGCGAGACCTTCCAGCCCGGCGACCGCATCCGCGCCATCGTCACGGAAGTCCGCAAGGACGGCCCGCGCGTGCGCATCGAAGTGAGCCGCACGAGCAGCGACCTCGTCCGCCGCCTGTTCGAGCTCGAAGTGCCCGAAGTGGCCGAGGAAATCATCGAGATCAAGCGCGTGGTCCGCGAGCCGGGCTACCGCACCAAGATGGCGGTGCTGAGCTCCGATCCCAAGATCGACTGCATCGGCGCCTGCGTCGGCGTGCGCGGTGCGCGCATCAAGGCCGTGATCGACGAGCTGCGCGGCGAGCGCATCGACATCATCAAGTGGAGCGATTCGCTCGAGATGCTCGTGATGAACGGCCTCAAGCCGGCCGAGATCGACCTCGACAACATCTTCCCCGACACGGACGCGCGCACGGTGGTCGTGATCGTCGATGAAGAGCAGCAATCGCTCGCCATCGGCAAGCGCGGTCAGAACGTGCGCCTCGCCAGCAAGCTGTGCGGCTGGGACATCGACATCAAGACGCGCGCCGAGTTCGAGGCCGAGCAGCTCGGTGGCCCCGCGGCCTCGAGCCAAGGCGGCGAGGCCGCCGGCAACGCGCCTTCGGACGCTGACGACGAGGGTCCGCTCTAACCCTGTTCCTCCGGGGGCGTCCGCTCCCCACCGCACCAGCCCCAAGAGCACCAGATTCAGAGCGTCGCAAGGAAACCGGGTGAGCACGAAGAAGCGCATTCACGAGTTGGCGAAGGAGTACGGGATGACCGGCCAAGAGCTGGTCACCAAGCTCAAGTCCCTCGGCGTGTCCGATGTGAAGAGCGCGAGCTCGACGCTCGATGACTTCCAGTTGTTGATGGTCGAGGGCACGCTCGAGGCCAACGGCATCGTCCGGGCCTCCTCCGCGACCAAGACCGAAGCGAGCGCGGCCCCCGCCGTCGAGGCGGTCGGCGGAGTCGTCAAGAAGAAGAAGAAGAAGGTCACCCTCGCCGACCTCGGCGGGGAAACCGCGGCGGAACCGCTCGCGCCGACGCACGAGACGGCGCCCACGACTGAGATCGAGCCTGCGCCCGAGCTTGCTGCGCCCGAGCTTGCGCCGGCGCCCGCGTCCGAGCTCGAGCCCGAGCCCGAGCCGAGCGCATCGACATCCAGCGCGTCGATTCCTCAGGCGGCGAGCGCGCCGGTCGAGGCGACCGCGCCGAGCGAGCCCGCGCCGCTCGCCGACGAAGCGCCGACCGAGGAGCTGCTCGCGGCCTCCGTCTCCGGCTCCGGCTCCGACTCCGACTCCGGCTCGATCGACGAGGGTCCCGCCGCGAGCGGCCCCGCCGCACAAGCTCCGTCGGCCCCCGACGCCGCCAAGCTCGGCGAAAACCCCGACCTCGTCCGCCCGGCCGCGCGCCGACCCGGCAAGGTCGTCGGCTTCGTCGACCTCGCCAAGGTGACGACCACCAACGTCCCCAAGAAGCCCGATTCGCGCCGTCTGCGCTCGAAGGACGACGTGACGCCGGACGTGCAGCCCACGCTCGGACACGACAAGCGCAAGGCGCTCGTGCGCGGCGATGCCGGCAGCCGCGGCCAGATGACGGCCTCGCAGTTGAAGGAGCAGGCCTCGGGCCGCTTCCTGCGCTCCAAGCGCGGTCCCAGCCCCGTCGCCGGTCCCACGCCGCGCACCCAGCGCGGCCGCCCCACGGACGCGAACGCGTCGCCGCTCGCGGGCAGCGAAGTCGCGCTCGAGGCGCCGGTCACCGTCAAGAAGCTCGCCGAGGGCATGTCGATCAAGACGACCCAGCTGCTCGCCAAGGCGATGGAGCAGAACCTCGGCCTGCTCAACATCAACTCGGTGCTCGACGACGACACGGCCACGCTGATCGCGCTCGAGTTCGGCGTCACGCTCACCGTCGCCCACGAGGTGCACGCGGAGACCGAGCTCGTCAACGCCTTCGTCAAGCAGCGCACCGAGGTCGAGGAATCGGCGCTCATCATCCGCGCGCCGTCGATCGCCATCCTCGGCCACGTCGACCACGGCAAGACGACGCTGATCGACCGCATCCGCAGCTCGAAGATCGCCGAGGGCGAGTCGGGCGGCATCACGCAGCACATCGGCGCGTACCAGGTCGCCACCAAGCTCGGTCACACGCTCACGATCCTCGACACTCCCGGCCACGAGGCCTTCACGGCCATGCGCGCCCGCGGCGCCGACGCGGTCGACATCGTGGTGCTCGTCGTCGCGGCCGATGACGGCGTGATGCCGTCCACGGTCGAGGCGCTGAGCCACGCGCGCGCGGCCAAGAAGAAGGTCGTCGTCGCGCTCAACAAGTGCGACAAGCCCGGCGCGAACCCCAAGCGCGTGCGCGAGGAGCTCTCCAAGCAGGGCCTGATCCCCGAGGAGTGGGGCGGCGACACCGCCATGCTCGAGGTCAGTGCGCTCACCGGCCAGAACGTCGACGAGCTGCTCGAGCGCGTGTTCCTCGAGAGCGAAGTGCTCGAGCTCAAGGCTCACGCCAAGGGTCCGGCCTCGGGCCTCGTGCTCGAAGCCGAGGTCGAAAAGGGACTCGGGCGCGTGGCGCACCTGCTCGTCAAGGACGGCACGCTCAACACCGGCGACGTGATCCTCGCGGGCGAGGGCTTCGGCCGCGTGCGCATGATCCTCGACGACCGCGGCCAGAAGATCGAGTCCGCCGGCCCCTCGATGCCCGTGCAGGTCACCGGTCTCGACGAGCTGCCCTCGGTCGGCGACTCCTTCTACGTGGTCTCCAAGCTCGATCAGGCCCGCGAGGTGGCCGAAGAGCGCCGCAAGAAGAACCGCCAGATGTCGATGGCCGAGCGCAAGCAGGCCACCACGGAGAACATCCTGCAGGCCCTCGCCGATCAGGCGAAGAAGGCCATCAACGTCATCCTGCGCGCCGACGTGCAGGGCTCGATGCAGGCGCTCGAAGCCCAGATCAAGGGCCTCACGCACGCCGAAGTGGACGTCAAGCTGCTCGCGGCTGGCCTCGGCACCGTCACGGAGAACGACATCAACTTGGCCGGGACCTCCGGCGGCATCGTGCTCGCCTTCCGCGTGAGCACCGACAGCAAGGCGCGCGATGCGGCCGAGCGGCTCAACGTCGAGATTCGACCCTACGAGGTGATCTACGAGCTGCTCGACGACCTGCGCACGATGATGGAAGGCACGCTCGCGCCGGAGATGACCGAGCAGATCACGGGTCACGTCGAGATCCGCGCCCTGTTCAAGTCTTCGAAGTTCGGCACGATCGCGGGCTCCCACGTCATCGATGGCGCCGTCCAGCGCGACAACCGCGTGCGCCTGCTCCGCAAGGGCAAGCTCGTGCACGAGGGTGCCATCGCCGGTCTGCGCCGCGAGAAGGACGACGTGCGCGAGGTCCGCGAGGGCTTCGACTGCGGCGTGACGCTCAAGGACTTCGACCTGTTCGAGCTCGGCGACGTGATCGAGGGCTTCAAGGTCGTGCCGGTCAAGCGCAAGCTCGGCAAGAGCTAGCGCGCGGCTTCCTCCGCGGGACGCGTACATGCGCGTCCCGCGCCGCCCCCACCACGTTCCGCACCGAGATCAGCGTCATGGCGAACCCCCGCACCATCGCCAAGCTCGAGGCCCGCATCCACGAGCGCGCGGCCCACGCCCTCGAGTTCGAGGTGCGCGACCCGCGCAACGTCCTCGTGACGATCACCAAGGTCGAGCTCGCCAACGACCTCGGCCACGCCAAGATCTTCTACTCGGTGCTCGGCGGAAAGTCCGAGCGCAGCAGGGCCGAGCACATGCTGGCCTCGGCCGGTGGCTTCATCCAGCGACAGGTCGCGCGCGTGCTCGACACGCGCAAGGTGCCGCACCTCACCTGGCAATTCGACGAGTCGATCGAGCAGGCCCAGAAGCTCGACAGCGCGATCAAGAAGGCGCTCGAGCGCGACCGCATCATCCACGAGACCGGCAAGCCGCCCGTCGAAGACGAGAACGGCAACTGGGAATCCGAATACGAGCGCATGGCGGAATCCGACGACGCGGATGACGACGCGGATGACGACGCCGATGACGACCGCGCGGACGATCCCGCGGACGCCGTCTAGAGCGGCGGTGCGGCCGGCGCTCGCCCGCGGGCGTGCTCGC
>VGZD01000152.1 GCA_016872715.1 Planctomycetota bacterium | reverse complement strand
GAGGTGCGCTGCGATGGCATCGGCCCACAGGGCATAGCCCTTGGCGCTGAGGTGCAGGAGATCGGGGGCGAGCTCCTTGGAGAGCGTGCCGTCCTGAGCGAGGAAGGCGGCGTTCACATTCGCGAAGTGAACGCGCTCTCCGTCGGCCAGCGCGGGCAACAGCGCGTTGACGGCCTCGCACTTGCGTCGCCACGGATCGTTGGCGTCCGCGCCGCGTGGGAGGATGGCGAGCAGCAGGACCTTCGTGGTCGGAGAGTTCGTCGTGAGCGTCTCGACGATCGCACGGATGCCGGCGGCGATCTGCTCGGGCGTGTGGTCGCCATGGCGGGAGTTGTTCGTGCCGATGTGGAGCACGACCGCCTTGGGCTTGAAGCCGTCGAGCTCGCCATGGTGCAGTCGCCACAGGACGTGTTGCGTGGAGTCGCCGCTGAAACCGTAGTTCGCGGCCTTGCGCGGTGCGAAGTGCTCGTCCCACGCAGCCTTGCCGGTCGTCTCCCAGCCCTGCGTGATGCTGTCTCCGAGGAACATCACCTCGCCGCGACCGGCCTTGCTCTCGGCCACTTTGTCGGCGTGGCGCGCGGGCCACCAAGCCCACTTGCCCGTCGTCTCGGTGCGCGCCTCGGGCACCGTCGGCCCGCTCGCGCCTTCCTGCACCCACTCGAGCGGAAAGCGCGCGAACACGAGGCCGCCGCCGTCGCTGCCTTCGTAGAGCACGCCGATGCGGCCATCGCGCAGGACCGTGAGGCAGGAGTACATCGCGCCGCCAGCGTCGAGCAGCCGACCGGCGCTCCAGGTCTTCCCGTCGTCGGTGCTGCTGCGGATCGTGAGCGCGACACGGCGGCTGGTGCTGTTGGGATTGGAGAAGATCAGCTCGCCGTGCGGGTGGCGGATGAGGCTGGCCATGCAGGTGGGGTCGGGCACGGTGAGCCACGGCTCGGACCACTTGCCGCGCAGCACGTCACCCTTCCAATCCCAGCGCGCCCACGCGCGGACGCCGGCGCGAGCTTCGTTGCGCATCGTGAGCAGCAGCGATCCGTCGGCGAGCTCGGCGATCGCGCTCTCGCTCGTCGGAGGCTGGGTGGGAATGGCGGCGGGGGAGATCTTCCAAGTCTCGCCACCGTTGCGGCTGGCGATGAAGCACGAGTGCGGCACGTTGTCCGAGCCCTTGAACTGCGCCGGGAAGACCAGCGTGCCGTCGCGCAGTTGGATGCCGTTGCCTGGGCCGTTGAAGCACAGCCGCCATGCGGGGCGCTTGACCTGCGAGGTGATGCTCGTGGGCTCGGACCACGTCAGGCCGTCGTCGGTGCTCTTGGTGAGCACGAGCTGCCCCGTTTCGTCGCTCGTCATGCCGGGGCCAGAGCCGTTCCATGCGCGCGGGCCCTTGGACCACAGTGCGGCGACGAAGATCGTGCCGTCGCGGTCCACGAGCACGGCGGGGTCGCCCACGCCGTTGCCCTGGGAGCCGGGCACGGAAGCGTCGAAGTCGAGGATGCGACTCATCACGCTCCAAGTCGCGCCGTCATCGGTCGAGCGCATCAGGCCCACGTCGATGTCCGCGGGGAGGTCGCCACTGTTCTTGTGGCGTTGGTCGAAGACCGCGATGAGCGTGCCCTTGGGCGTGGTCGCGAGGCCGGGGATGCGATAGGTGTGGACGCCGTCCTCGCCGTGCTGGCGCACCCTCGTGCGGAAGACGCGCGAGTCGCTCGGCGTGGCGGCGGCCTGCGGTTGTTGCGCGGCGGGGAGTTCGGTCGGCGTGCCCCACTTCTCGACGAGGTACGCAGCGGCGGCCTTCGACTCCGTCTCGTCGAGCGCGCGCGCGTAGACGAGCACTTCGGCGATGTCGCACCGCAGCCCTTCTCGCGTCGCGACGTTCGCGCCGAGGATGATGCCCCCGAGCGGGATGCCGTCCTTGCCGAAGGCGAACGTGTGCGCTTGCCATCCGTCGCCGGGCGTGGAGGTCGCTGCGCTCGCCTGCCATGCCTTGCCGGTCCACGTCACCGGCGTGCTGCCTGAGCGGGTGCTGCCATCGAAGAGCACGCCGGAGCTCGCGGCCGCTACGCGAGCGAAGACGACGACCGTGCGCTCACTCGCCAGCGTGCCCCAGGAGCCGACGGCCTGCCACAGCGCGGCTCTTCCGTCCAAGCGCACGATCGTGCGCTCACCGCCAGACGTGCTGACGCGCACGGCCTGCGGGCGGCCGACGACGCGCGTGAGATTCCGCGCCGCGCCGTTGCTGACGGCGTTTTCCCACGCGGAGACGTTCGGGCCATCGGCGCGCACGCCGTCGTCGCGATACCACGCATGCGGTCCCGCGGGCGGATTGGTGCCCGCGACGAAGGCGGCGACGAAGCAGACGAGCACCCACCACCGCATCGCGTTCCCGCAGGAGGCCCAAATGCGATCGGGGCGGCGTGCGTCCGTGGGCCGCGAGGGGGAAGCGCTCATGGGCGCTAGTGTGCCACGCGCGCGGCGCGCAGGGCGGCGCGCACTGGGAGCGATCCGCGATCTCCCGAGGCCGCGCGAGTTCGCCCCGAAAGCACTGCGGCCTCGGTTGCCCGAGGCCGCAGGAGTTCGCAGGTCGCGAACGAGTCGATCAATCGCCAGTCGAGGCGTCGAGCTTGGCGACCAGTTCGTCGCCCTTCTGGGCGACGCGGGTCTTCAAGCGGGTGTAACCGATGACCGAGCCACCGGCGACCACGATGCCGGTGATGTGGTGGCGCGACTCGACGCGCCGAGCTCACCGCTCGGCACGCCGCGGCGTGAGGTGATCGCCCGCGAGTTCCGAAGCGTCCGGTGACGTTCGCGTCGTCGCGGGCGTTGGCGTCATCGCGACGTATCAGGCCGTGTGCCGCTTGGCGACCGCGCGCGGTGCGGGGTCGGCGCGGACGCGGAAGCTCGAGGCGAGCCCGGACAGCTGAGTGGCAAGCTGCTGCAACTCGGATGCGGAGCGGTCGGTCTGCTCTGCGTCTTGGAGCGTCGCACGCGCGGCCTCGCCGAACTGCTGGACGTTGGTCGCGATCTGCGTGCTCCGCAGCGCGGCATCGGCCGCCACCTCGCTGATTTGGCGCGTGGTCGCGGACTGCTGCTCGACGGCGCCCGCGATCGAGCTCGAGATCCGGTCGACGTCGCCGATCACCTCGACGATCTTCGCCAGCGCCGTCTCGACCGAGGCCGTGCTCGAGCGCATGGCCTCGATGTTCTGCGCGATCTGGACCGTGGCGTCGGCGCTCTGCGTCGCGAGGTGCTTGACCTCCTCGGCGACGACGGCAAAGCCTCGACCGGCCTCGCCAGCACGCGCGGCCTCGATCGAGGCGTTGAGTGCGAGCAGGTTGGTTTGTGCCGCGATGGTCCGGATCAGATCGACGGCGTCGGCAACGCGCTTGCCGTCCGCCGCGAGCTGTCCCATCGCCGTGCGCGCGGAGCCCGCGGTGTCGACGGCCGTGCGCACGACCAACGTGGCCTGCGCCGCGCTGCTGGAAATCTCGTTGATGCTCGCCTGCATCTCGACCGTCGCCGTGGAGACGCTCTGGCTGCCACTCTTGACCTGATCGGACGCGGCCGCCGTCGACGCGGCCACCGAGGCGGTCTGGCGCGCGTTCACGGCGAGGCGACTGCTCACCGTGGACAAGCCCGCCGCCGAAGTGCCGATGGACTCGGCGCCTCGCGACAGGTCGACGAGCGCCTCGCGCATGGAGTCGATCGCGATGTTGAGGGCGTCCTTGATGCGCGCGTGGTCACCGAGATACTCGCCCTGCATGCGCGCGGTCAGGTCGCGAGCCGCGAGCGCGTCCAGAGTGGTCAGCGCCTCGCGCACGGGTCCGAGCACGGAGTCGAGCATGACGTTCAGGCTCGAGCAGAGCTCGCGGTAGCCGCCCTGCAGCCCTTCGGCGTCGACTCGCTGCTCCAACTCGCCCGCAGCCGCCGACCGCGAGAGGCTCGAGATCTGAGCGAGCAGTTCCTTGACCGCATCCTGAGTTCCGATGAGCCCCTGATGGATCGCGCGGAAGTCGCCGCGGAAGGCGCTCGGCTCGATCGGCTCCAGCTCGCCGCGAGCGATGCGTTCGAGCGCGTGAGTGCTGGCGTCCACCGGCTTCGACACCGCGTCGAGCATGTGATTCACGCCCTCGGCGAGCTTGCGGTACGCGCCGTCGAAGCGCTCGGCCGCGGCGCGCTGGTCGAGCCTGCCGTCGCGCGTGGCCAAGATCAGCCGTTCGAGTTCTTGGATCAGGTCGGAGACCGAACCGGTGGTGCGCTGCAGCGCCCCTTGCACCGCACTCCAGTCGCCGAGGAATTGACCTTGGGACGCGAGCGTCAGGTCGCCGCGCGCGAGCCGTTCCAACTGGCCGCGCGTGGCTTCGAGCGGCGTGCCGATGCGGTCGAGCATCACGTTCACGCTCGCGCACAGTTCGGCGTATCCACCCTGATAGCCGCTGGCGTCGACGCGCCGACGGAGGTCTCCGGCCTGCACGGACTGGACCAGCGCGCCGAGGTCGCGGACGAGACGCTGTAGCGTCGAGCGGGCGCTCTCGAGCGAGCGCGCCATGGCTCCGAACTCGTCGCGCGAGTCGTGGTTCCACGGCCGTTCGAGGTCTCCGGCGGAGAGGTTGTCGATGGCCTTCGAAGCGGCGATGATCGGCGCGGCCATCCGGTTGGCGACGAGCCATCCGCCGAGGCAGGCGAGCGCCAGCGCCGCGGCCGTGATCCACAGGATCGTGTCGCGCATCGCCAAGGCCGCACGGAATGCGTCCTGCGGCGCCATGCGGATCAGCACGCCCCAGCCGTAGCCGGGGAAGCCCAGCGCGCCCTTCGCCCCGGCGTAGCCGTGGAGGCGCGGCTCACCGACGTCAGGGACCGTCTCGGTGAGGAAGCCGGATTCACCGCGACCGGCGAGCACGGCGGACTCCAGACCACTCTCGGCGAGGTTGAGCGACAGGACGTTGGAGGGATCCGCGTCGGACAGGAGCATGCCGTCCTTGCGCAGAATCTGCGTCTGCACGTCGAGGTTTCGGGTCGCGTACTCGGCTCGGACTTCTTCGAGCACCTGCTCGCAAACGCGGTTCCACGACGCGCGGTTGGACCACACGCGCACGATCTCGCCCGACTCGTCGAAGATCGGCGCGCTGAAATTCAGCGTCAGCCGTCGCTCCCCGTACGCGCGCTCGGTGAGCGCGTCGAACTCGGGGTCGGCGAACCAACTCTGCGCCGGCTCGAGCGTGCCGTCCATGCAGGCGCGGAACCACGGTTCGGCCGAGACGTCTTGGCCGATCAGGGCCGAGGTGTCGAGCGGCTCACCTTTGCCATCGACCGTGTTGCAGGCCACGATGCGACCGTCTCGGTCCGCCAACACGAGCAGATCGTAGATGCCGTAGGTGCGGGCGTAGAAGTCGGCCGCCTGTGCGGCTTGCTCCGCGTTCCCGCGCGCCAAGGGGTGGAACGCGAACGCCTGAACGTCCCCGTAGCGCTCGAACAGGTTGCGGTCGATGGTGTCCGCGACCTGTCGGGCCTTCGCGGCGAGCATCTGGCCGACGTCGTCCTCGATCGCCTGGGAGCTCTGCCGCGCCGTGATCCACCCCACGGCGAGGAGCGGCAAGCCAGAGAGCAGACAAAAGGCCAGAGTCAGCCGAGAGCGGATGGAGTTGAACACTTGGGGCACCTGCACACGCGTGCACGACGGGGACGGGTAGGTAGACGTGGGGGGAGGGCCGGTCAGGCGTTTCGGTCAGATCCACGTCAAAACTTGACGCTCGCGTCAGGTGCGGACCCCTTTCGTCCCGACACCTCGTCCCGACACCTCGTCCCGACACCCCGTTCCGACATCGCTGACGCGCATTCCCAATGCCCGGCTCGCTCCTGCCTCCCAGACCCCAGCGCCGTGCGGCGGGCCGAGCGCCACGGGATCCACCACGGGGTCCACCACGGGGT
>VGZD01000151.1 GCA_016872715.1 Planctomycetota bacterium | reverse complement strand
ACGGAGCTTACCCCCTTGGGATCACCAAACGGCGCTTGCAGCGGGTGCTCGCTGCGCTCGCTTCCGCTGCGCGCTCCGTTCCCGCTTGGAACTTGGAGAGTTGGGAGTCAGAACTCGCGGGGGGGGCGGAGCGGGGGTGGGATTGGGCGTGGACTTGGTGGAGGCGTTCGATGGAGACGTGGGTGTAGATCTGGGTGGTGGTGATGTGGGCGTGGCCGAGGAGGTCTTGGACGGATTTGAGGTCGGCGCCGGCGTCGAGGAGGTGGGTGGCGAAGGAGTGGCGGAGGAGGTGGGGGTGGAGTTTCTTGGGGAGGCCGGAGTGCAGGGTGGCTCGGTCGAGGATCAGGCCGAGGGCGCGGGTGGTGAGGCGGCCGCCGCGGGCGTTGAGGAAGATGGCTTGGTCGTCCTTGGGGGTGGGGCGCGCGGGGTCGGAGAGGTAGGCCTCGAGGGCGGTGCGGGCGCGGGAGCCGATGCCGACGAGGCGTTCCTTGCGGCCCTTGCCGCGCACGCGGGCGACGCCGGAGGCGAGGTCCAAGTCGCGCCGGTCGAGGGAGACGGCTTCGGCGGCGCGGGTGCCGGAGGAGTAGACGAACTCGAGCAGGGCGCGATCGCGGCGACCGAGGGGCTTGGAGAGGTCGCAGCTCGTGAGCAGGAGGTCGAGCTCGTTCGCGGAAACGGCGACGGGCAGCGCGCGCGCGACCTTGCCGGAGCGCAGCGCCTTGCCGGGGTGCTGATGGATGACGCCGCGTTCGAGCAGGTGCGAGAAGAGCGAGCGTACGGCGGAGAGCTTGCGGCGCGCGGAGCTGCGCGCGAGGCCGCGCTCGTCGAGCGCGAACAGGAAGCCGCGCAGCGTGCGCGTGGTGACGAGCGCGGGCGCGGTGATTTCGAGCGCCGTGGCGTGCTCGACGAACTCCGCGAGGTCCTTGGCGTAGGCGCGCAGCGTGTGCAGGGAGGCGCCGCGAGCCGCGGAGAGCTCCGTCAGGTAGAGGGCGACGTGCTCGGCGAGCGTGCGCGCGGCGGGAACTTGCGGCTGCGAGCGCGCGGACGAATCGTCCGTGCGCGCGCGCGGTGTGGCGGGAGTTCGCGTGGTGCGCTTCACGCTCGAGCGGTGGGTCCTTCGGCCAGCAGGTGCTCGGGAATGCGCGTGCGTCCCGCGAAGCCCGCGTCGTGCGCGTGATACCACTCGACGCGTGGCTCGTCGCTGCGCCAGCACAGGAGCACGGGCCGCTCGTCGATCGCGCCGGGGAAATCGACCAGACCGGTATCGAAGGCGAAGTCCTTGTAGTCGCAGCCGATGTGGCGCAGCTCGTCGATCAAGGACTCGATCTCGCCGCCGAGCTCTTCCATGCGTTCGCGCGCCGCGGGCGAGGCGTGCTGCGGAGCGAGACGGCGCAGGCTGCGCCCCTTCGAGAGGATGTCGTCGACGATGCGCCGCACGAGCGGGAGCGTGCGGTTGGCCTGAGCCGGGGTGAAGAGCTTGCGCGTCATCGCGCGCCATTGTGGCGAGCGCGGCGCTCGCGCGCACGGTTCGGAGGGCGGAGCGCGGCTATTTCGCGGGCGTGCCGCGACGCTGCGGCGGGCGCTTGGGCGCCGCTTCGGTGGGCTCGGTCACTTCCTTCGTCGGCGGCTTGCGCAGCGCGGCCGCGAGGGTTTCGAAGCCCGACAGCAGGGCTTCGCGCGAGGCCGGGTTGATCCCGGCCGTGAAGCCCTTGACGCGGGCGTCTTGGAGCGTGCTCTGGAAGGTGGCGGCGGCGCTGCCTTGGGCGCGCGCCCACTCCGCGAGCGCGTCGCCGCGCATGCGCTGCTCGGCGAGGGCGCGGCCGAGCTCGGTGTTCGCGCCGCCCTGCTCGAGTCCGGCCACCTTGGCCTTCAGTTCGGCGAGCTCCTTCTCCAGCGCGGCGAGGCGCTCGAGCGGCGCTTCCTGCGCGGGGCTCCTCGCGAAGGCGAGCGAGGCGACGGCGGAGGCGACGAGGGCGAGCGGAGCGATGGATTTCATGGTGCTCGCTGTATCGGCCGCGCGGGGCTCGGCGCGTGCGCGCAGGGTGGGGGACCGCGGAGCGAAGGAAAAAACGTCCGGCGCGGGTGCGTTGGCGCTGGCGGCGCGGGTGCGCTGGCGCTGGCGGCGCGGTGCGTCGTTGGGGCTAGACTGCGCGCATGTCGAAGGCAGTCGAGGGCGCGCGCTCGCCGCTGGTGTTCATTTTCCTCACGGTCTTCATCGACCTGCTCGGCTTCGGGATCGTGATCCCGCTGCTCCCGATCTACTCGACCGCCTACGAGGCGAACGAGACGGAGCTCGGCGTCCTGTTCGCCTGCTTCTCCTGCATGCAGTTTCTGTTCGCCCCCATGTGGGGTCGGCTGTCGGACCGCATCGGGCGCAAGCCGGTGCTCGTCGGCGGCCTGATCGGAACCTCGCTCGCCTACCTCGCCTTTGGCTACAGCGACGTGCTCGCGCACTGGGCGTTCGGACCCGCGGCCGCGCCGCGGCAGGTGCTGTACGTGTTGTTCGCGGCGCGCATGTTGGCCGGTTTCTTCGGCGCGAACATCTCGACCGCGAGCGCCTACATCGCGGACGTGACCACGCCGGAGAACCGCACCAAGGGGCTGGGGCTCGTCGGAGCGGCCTTCGGGCTGGGCTTCACGCTTGGACCGGCGCTCGGCGGCGAGCTGGCGAGCTACTCGATCCACGCTCCGGGCCTCGCAGCGGCGGGGCTCTCGTTCGCGGCGGCGCTGTTCGGCTGGTTCAAGCTGCCCGAGCCACGCCAGCGCGCAGCCACGCGCGTCTACGGCGGACAAGAGCTGCGCCGCGCGCTGTCGGACTCGCGCATCGGCGGCGTGCTGCTGCTCGCGTTTCTGTTCGTCACGGCGTTTGCCGGCTTCGAGAGCATGTTCATCTTGTTTGGGCTGGCCAACTTCCCCTCGTACTTCGGGATGGAGACGGCGATCGAGCAGGCGACCATGGCCCAGAAGATGGCGGCCGCGCCCTACGCCGGGCGCTACCTGTTCGTCGTCGGCATCATCTCCGCGATCATCCAAGGCGGCCTGATTCGACGCATCGCGCCGCGCTTCGGCGAGACGCGGCTGGTGATCGTCGGTCCCGCGCTGCTCGGGCTGGGTCTCGCCATCGTCGCTCTCGCGCCGAGCTTCGCGTGGGTGATCGTCGGATGCGTGGTCATGCCGTTTGGGTTCGGGCTTTCGAACCCCGCGGTGGGTTCGCTGCTCTCGCGCGCGGCACCGGCCGACGAGCAGGGCGCGTTCCTCGGGATGCAGCAGTCCGTCGCGAGCCTGGCGCGCATGGTCGGGCCGATGCTCGCCGGGCTGGTGTTCAGGCTGCACGGGTCGCGCGCTCCGTTCCTCGTGTCGGCACTCGTGCTCGTGCTCGGGACGTTCGTCGGCTTGTGGTACCACCGCACGCACGCCGCGAGCTTCGCGACGCGTGCGCAGGCCTGACGAGGTCGCGCGTGAGCTATCGCCTGCGAGCGGTGGTCGAGGAGCTCGGGGACGTCGAGCTCTGCGACGCGCTGCCGCGCCTGCGCGCTCGTCGCGCGCGGGTGGCGCTCGAGAGTGGGCGCGGCTATCCGAGCCATTTCAGCGTCTTGGGCTTCGATCCGTTGCCGCCGCGGCCGCGCGCGAGCGTGCTCGCGCCGCGCGAGCTGCTGCGCGAACTCGAGGCTGCCGGTGGCGACGAGGTGCCCGGGATGTTCGCGGGTGGTTTTCTCGGGGCATTGGCCTACGACCTCGGCGTCGAGGGCGAGCGAGCGGTGCGCTGCGCAAGCGAGCCGTGGGACTTTCCGCGGGTCGTGGGCGGCCTGTACGTCGACTTCTTGGTGCGCGACGAGCGCGAGCGCCGCACTTGGCTGGTGCTCGGCGATGAACCCGGCGACGGACGCGCTCCGCTCGCGCGCCGCTCGCGCGAGCTGCGCGCGGCGCTCGCGCGTGCGCCGGAAGCCGAGGAGCTCGCCTGCGGCGCCGTGCAGCGGCGCGTCTCGTCCGCGGAGCACATGGCGCGCGTCGAACGCTGTCGACGCTTCATCGCCGCGGGCGACATTTACCAGGCCAACCTCGCCCACCGCATGACGACGCACGTGCGCGGCGCGCCGGACCGCTGGTTCGCCCGACTGCGCGAGCGCAATCCGGCGCCGTACATGGGGTTCGCCGAGTTCGAGGGCGGCGCCCTGCTCTCGGCCTCGCCGGAGCTGTTGCTGGAGTTCGACGGTCGCGTGGCGCGCACGCGGCCGATCAAGGGCACGATCGCGCGCGCGGCGGAGCCGCAGCAGGACGCGCGCTCGCGCGCTGCGTTGCTCGCGAGCGAGAAGGACCGCGCGGAGCTCGCGATGATCGTCGATCTCGAGCGCAACGACCTCGGGCGCGTGGCGCGAGCGGGCGGCGTGTGGGTCGAGGGCTTTCCGAGCCTCGAGAGCTATGCGCGGGTGCACCACCTCTTGGCCGATGTGGTGGCCGAAGTGTCCTCTGGAGTGGACGCGTGCGGCGTGTTGGCGGCGCTTTTTCCCGGCGGTTCGATCACCGGAGCACCCAAGCTGCGCGCCATGGAGGTCATCGCCGAACTCGAGGGCGAGGGGCGCGGCTTCTACTGCGGCTCGCTGGGCTTCGTGGACCTGCGCGGTCGCGCGGCCTTCAACATCCTCATCCGCACGCTCCAGTGGCGTCCCGCGCGCGGTGCCGGTCCTTGGACGGGCGAGCTGGGGTTCCGCGTCGGCGGAGGCATCACGTGGCATTCCAACGCCGCGGCCGAAGACGAGGAGACGCTCGCCAAGGCCGCCGGACTGCTCGACGCCCTCGCTGGCACGGGAGTTGTCGCGCGGACGGGCGAGCCCCGCTAGCCTTGGGGCTAGTCCGCGGTACCTCTCGGAAGGGTTCTCCATGCACGTCGCCCTCGTTCTCGCCCTCGCTTTCGCACCCACGGCGCAGCGCGCGTCCGCACCGTCGCTCGCGCTCCAAAACCCGGCCCCGACGCCGACCGATGGCCGACCGGAGGTGAAGGCGCTGTGCGAGCAGCTCGGCGGACACGCGGGCAAGCGCGGCAAGGAGGACAGCGAGGCGATCTCGGTGATCGACAAGCTCGTGCAAGAGTTCGCCGGCTCGGGCGCGAAGGACCGCGCGGCGATCGTCAAGCAACTCGACAAGTGCTTCACGGAGAAGCGGCAGGAAGACAAGGACGGCGTGCGCGAGAACAAGCTGTTCCTCGCCGCTGCGACCGCGCTCGGCGAGATGAAGCCCGAGTGCGTGCCGGTCTACTTGAAGTGGATCGGCGAGAAGTCGCACCGCAAGGACATCGTGCTCCAGCGCATGCTGATCCTCAAGCTCGGCAAGACCAAGCACGAGACTGGCCGCAAGCCGATCATCGACTTGCTGAACGACGAGAACGCGAAGATTCAGGCCGCGGCGGCGGAGGCGCTCGGCGAGTTCGCCGACGCCGCGCAGGAAGTGCGCAAGTCGACCTTCGAGGCGCTGCTCAAGGTCCTGATGTCGACCAAGGGGCAGGTGGACTCGAACGTCAACGACCTGATCGCGCGCGAGCGCTACGACACGATCGCGGCTCCGACGTCCACCGCGCTCGGGCGTCTCTCCGGGCAGCGGGACCTGAGCCCCGAGGAATTCCAGCGCTTCTGGAACAAGAACAAGAAGGAAGAGTGGCCCAAGCCGTGAACGCGCCGCTCGCGCGGCGCTACCTGCCGCTCGTGCTGATCGTGGCGCTCGCGGCGCTGCTCGCGACGGGCCTGCTCGAGTTGCGCTCGCTCGCGCTGCCGTGGGATGCGCGACCGCAGATCGCGGACCGCGCGCAGCCGGTCGAGGCGTGGATGGCTCTGGCCGAGACCTCGCGCGTGCGGCTGTCGCGGCTGTACCCCGATGAGGGGCGTCAGCGCTTCGAGTCGCACTCGCTGCGCGAGCGCTTCGCGCTCGGAGAGGGTGAGCTGTTCCTGCTCTCGTGCGAGCCCGCGCGCGCGGGCGAAGCGCAGGTGCGCGACGAGCAGGGACTCGCGCTCGGCACGATCGGCGCGGGTGGGGCGGGCGGCGCGGGTGGGGC
>VGZD01000150.1 GCA_016872715.1 Planctomycetota bacterium | reverse complement strand
ACGCTCGCATCGCGTGGGGTTGGGACGAGACCATGCACGCCGCCGGCCCCGCGTGGCGCATGACCTGCGCGCTCGCCGCGTTCGATGCAGGCGGCTTCGCGGATGCGCTGCTCGACTGCGAACGCTACCCGTTCGTGTTTCCGCTGCTCCTTGGGCTCGAGCAACTGGTGTTCGGCATCTCGGAGCAGGGAGCGCGCGTGTTCTGCACGCTGCTGTGGTGCGCGACCGTCCTCGCGGTGTTCGGCGTGGCGCGACGCGCCAGCGGATCTCAGAGCGCCGGGTGGATCGCGCTGCTCGCCGCCGCGACGTCGCCCCTCGCGCTGAGCTTCGCGGGAACGGTCCTGCTCGAAGTCCCCGCCGCTTGCGCGATCGCGCTCGCGCTGTGGATGTGGATCCGGCGCCGCGAGCTCGCGCCCTCGCGCACATGTCGACGCACCGATTTCGCCGCCGGCGCGGCTCTCGCGCTCGCGTTTTTCACGAAATTCAACTACGGGCTGCTGCTCGCCGCGGGGCTCGCCCTCGACGAGGCCGTGGAGCTCGCGCTCGCCGCGCGCAAGAAGCACGAGCGCGTGGCGCTCGCCAGCCTGCGCGACGTGCTGCTCGTGCCCGCGCTGCTGCTCGTCTGGTGGTTCCTGCTTCCACTTCCCGACGGCCTCGAACGCGCGGCGGAACATCGCACCGCCTTCTTCGAGTGGATCACGGGCAATCAGGAGCTGGCGCAGGCGTCGTGGAAGGTGCGGCTGCTCAACGTGACGAGTTTCTTCGCGCCGAATCCGCGCGCCGCGCTCCTGCTCGCGCTCGGAGCGCTGCTCGCCCTGCGCGAGTGGCGCCGCCCCGCCACTCGCGCGCTGCTCTTCGTCGCGGTCGTGCTGCTCGCCGGGGTCCTCGGGCATCCGTTTCACCTCCCGCGCTTCCTGATTCCGGCGGGACCCGCGCTGTGGGCGCTCTCCGGCATCGGCTGGAGCGTCGTGTTGCCCAAGTCAGTGCTTCCGCGCGTCGGGGCCGTCGCCACCGCCGTCCTCGTGTGCGCCGCGTGGCCGGGACTCGACACGGCATGGCTCGCGGAGCGGCTCGGCTTCCTCTCGCAGAAGCCTGACGTGCGCGAGTACCAACTCGCGGAGCTCGCCACCCAACGCGACCTCCGCGGAAGCCGTCGGCTGCGCTCGCTCGGTCTCGCGCGTGACGAGTCGGAGCGTTTCTTCGAGCTCGTCGGCACGGGCGTCGGCCCCGACGAGCGCGTCGGCTGGATCGACTTGACCGAAGAGGTCGCACCCGCCGGGCTCGAGTACGGCTTGCTCGCCCATGGACGCGAGCGCCATGCGTTCGCGAACGCGCTCGCGCGGGATCCCCACATCTCGATCGGCGGCGTCGATCCGCACTGGGACGACGAGCGCCTGTTCGAGTGGGCCGCGCGCTTCGACGTGCTGCTCTTCAGCGAGCCGCACCACGTGCGCGGTCGCGCGGGCCGCGAGTTCTTCGGCGACTACGTGCGGCGCCTCGAAGGCGCGCACTGGCGGCGCGCCTCGCTCGGTCGGCTCGCCATCGCACGCCCGATGAAGCCGCCGCTGTCCGTCGAGCTGTTCACGTTGCGGCGCGCGCGCTGAGGTCACGCTCGAACGCGGAACGTGACCAGCAGGACGATGCGGTCGCCCTCGCCGAGATTCCAAGCGACATGCTCGCGCGAGTCGTCGAACACCAGCGCACGAGCGCGCTCCCAGCGGCGCTGCTCGTCGCCGCAGCGAATGCCGACGTCCCCGCGCGGCACGACGAGCGGCAGGTGGCAACGCAGCGCTCCATCGAGCTCGCCGCGATGCGGCGCCAGCCGCGTCCCCGGACGAAACAGCGAGAAGCCCGCGTTCACGAGCTCGGGAACCAGCATGCAGGCGCGCGTGGTCCTCGGGCAGCGACGGCGGTTGGCGCCGCAGTCCGAGCCACCGCCGAACAGCGTGAAGTAGCGCCAGCCGCGCTCGTCGTAGCCCTCTCCGGGCAAGGACAGCGCGTCGGGCGCATCGACGAACGCATCTCGCCCGAGCGCGTGCAGCTCGAGCAGGATCTCCTCGAAGCACGCCTCGAGCGCGGGCACGAAGGCGAACTCGTCGGGATCAGGAAAGGCGGTCACGTCGCGGACTGTAGCGCTCGAACGCGCTTGGGACCGCCCGCGATGCGCTGGTTGCGACCCTGAACGAGGCTCGCTCTTGCGGCGGAGAGCGGCCGCGCGCGCCTTGCTAGCGGCGCAGACCCGCGCGCAGGACGGGCTCGAGCGCGCTCGCCCACTGGCCGTAGGCCTGGGGCGAGAGATGCAGGTGATCCGGCATGTCGGCGATCGAGATGGAGCCGTCGGCCTGCACCCAGCGGTCTCCGAGCGCGAGGGTCTCGCAGCCAAGTTCCGCCGCGTGTGCGCGCAGCGCCTGATTCAATTGCGCGAGCTCGCCGCGCATCGGATTGAAGCGCTCCCCACGCGGGAACACCTCGAGCACCAACACCCGCGCCGTCGGGGCTTGCTGGCGTACGAGCTCGATCACGCGCCGTACTCCGGCGAGCGTCTCCTCCCCCGTGTGGGTCCGGTGTCCGAGGTTGTTCGTCCCGATCAGGAGCACGACCGCCTTGGGCGCGAGCCTCCCCAGCGGTGCCTGCTCCAATCTCCACAGCACGTTCTCCGTGCGATCCCCGCTCACGCCGAGGTTCAAGGCGCCCAACGGGGCGAAAGCGCGCGCCCAGTGCTCGGCCCCGCCGTCTTCCCAGCCCTGCGTGATGGAATCACCGACGAAAACGACGTCGGCTTGCGCGGCCTCCCGCGCGCGTCGCACGCACTCGGCCTGTCGCTCGAGGATCCAGGGATCGGTCCGCGGCGCGGCCACGATGGCGGTGTTCCCGCGCGGCGCCTCGGCCACCGCTGGAGCCTGCGAGGCCGAGTCCGTTGGCTTCGGCAGACAGCGGGAGGCGACCAGCAGGACCACGGCGGCGATCGTCGGGAGCTTCATGTGACCAAGGTACGCCACGGCGCTCGCGCTTCGAGCGAGCCGCTGCCTTTGGGAGGAGCTCGAACCGTGCGCCGGGATCCACCGCTGGGATCCACCGCCGGGATCCACCGCTGGGGCCCACGCTCGAACCCAACGTCGCGGCCGTGGAGACAGGGCTGCGGGCCACAGACGTTGGTCCGCACGGGGCGGTCATGGTCGCGCACGCGCGCCGCTCGTGGACCGATGCGCCGCTCGGGCGAGTCCTTGGCCGTGGGAATCGCACGGCAAGATACGATCTACCTTCATGGAGCTCGCCTCACTCGCCCCCCTCACCCGTCAGGTGGCATGGTTGCGAGCGCGCCCCCTGCGAGCCGCGCTCCCGCTGGGCTCGGTACTCGCTTTCCTCGCACTGGCCGCGCCTGCTTCGGCTCAGTGGACCACCGCACCCGTCAACGCGCCGCGCGTCGAGTACCGCACGTTCCAGAGCACTGCCGCCGGCGCGCTCGTCAGCTACCACGTCTGGACACCGCCGGCCTACGACACGCAACCGACGCGGCGCTTTCCCGTCCTCTACTGGCTGCACGGCTCGGGCAACCCCACCGCGCCGATCGCGCAGCTCTCGGCGTGGTTCGACTCGGCCATCGCAAGCGGCCTGATTCCGCCGCTCCTCGTCGCGTTTCCCAACGGCATGCCGAGCAGCATGTGGACCAACTCCAAGGACGGCGCGGTGCCGATGGAGACGGTCGTGATCGGTGAGCTGCTACCCGAGATCGACGCCCGTTTTCGCACGCTCGGCACGCGCGCGGGGCGCATCGTCGAGGGCTTCAGCATGGGCGGGCAAGGCACGGGTCGCTTCGCGTTCAAGTTCCCGCACCTGTTCGGCGCCGCCTCGCTGCTCGGAGCGGGTCCCCTGCAGCTCGATTTCCTCGACGAGCCTCCCTGCAGCACGACGCCGCTCGCGACGCGCCTGCAGATCTACGCCAACGTCTGGGGCAGCGATCCGGCCTACTACCTCGCGAACACGCCGCGCACGCTCGTGGCCCAAGGCGTCGCGACGATCGTCTCGAGCGGCATCCGCCTGCGCATGGCGACGGGCCAGCTCGACTGCATGCTCGCCAACCACACGCTGCTGCACGGCGAAATGCTGCAACTGGGGGTCGCCCACGAGTGGAACACTCCCGCGGGCATCGGCCACGACGCGCTCGCGCTGCTGCAGGCCCTCGGTCCGGCGAACTGGGAGTTCTACCGGCAAGCGCTCGCAGCGCCCGCGAATGGCTCGGCCTTCTGCCTCGGCGATGGCAGCGCCACGCCCTGCCCGTGCGGCAATTCGACCACCGACGGCAGCGGTTGCGCGAGTTCGATCGGACGAGGTGCGCGCCTGCTAGGCGCCGGCTCCAGCTCGCTCTCGAACGACACGTTCACGCTCTCGGTGTTTCCCGTGCCGAACACGAGCGTGCTCTTCTTCCAAGGCACGGACCAACTCGGAAACGGCGCCGGTCAGGTGTTCGGCGACGGCTTGCGGTGCACGGGCGGCTCGGTGATCCGCCTCGGGGCCAAGCTGCCCGTCCTCAACTTCGCCCAGTATTCGTCTTCGAGCGATGTGCCGATCTCGGTGAAGGGCCTGGTCCCCGCGCTCGGCGGAACGCGCTCCTATCAAGTCTGGTACCGCAATCCCGACCCGTCCTACTGCACCTCTGGCACGTTCAATCTCTCGAGCGGCTGGACCGTGACATGGACGCCGTAGTGAGCGCGCGCTAGCGAGAGACAAGGTCGAGCTCGCGCGCAATGGCGCGACCGAGCAACACGTCGCCCTCATCGGAGAGGTGCCAACCGTCGCCGGAGTGCAGATCGGAGCGCAGACTTCCGTCGGGAGCCAACAACTCGCGGACGTCGACGCGTCGCGTGCGCGGCCGCGCCAACGCGCAGGCCGACAGCAGTTGATCGAGCTCGCCGAGGCGTCGATTCGAGAGATACGGGCGCGCGACCACGTTCGGCGCGCGCTCGTCCACGGGCAAGACTGGAACGACGACGACATCGAGCTCGGGCGGCAAGGCGTTGAGGAGCAGCGAGTAGTCGGCGCGGATCTGCGTCGGACTGCGGTACTTCAGGTCGTTGGCACCGACGCCGAGCACGGCGATCTTCGCGCGCTCGAGGCAGCTCAAGCCCGGTGCGGCCTCGAGCAGCACGGAAGCCGTAGTGCCACCGAGGGCGAACGAGTGCACTTCGCGCCCGAGATGCGTCGAGTCGAGGTCCTGCAACAGACTGTCACCGAGCAACACGACGGCGCCCGCGGGAACCCGCCGGTCGCGCTCGAACCAGCCCAGCATCGTCTGGTAGTGCGCGATGTTGCGCTCCTCGGGGGGATCGAGGCCGAGCGTCTTGCGCGCCAACGGGAGGAAGTTCGTCTTCCAGATGGCGACGCACAGCAGCGCGTGCACGAGCGCGACGTAGAGCAAGCCGATCCAGAGCGTGCGCCGCCCGCAGGTGAACAGCTTCACGCGTTCACCTCCCTGCGGCGCTCAGCGGCACGGGCCCACAGCTTGCGGGCCCGAGCGATCCATGGGTACTCAATCCACTTCGAAACCAGCACTCCACCAGCGATACCGCTCACGACCAGCAACGCGAGCAACAGGTGCGAGTCGACATGCGTCGCTCCGATTCGCACGAGGAGCTTGTAGACGATTCCCAAACACAACAGGTGCACGAGATAGATCGAGTACGACGCCTTGCCGAGCAGTGCGAGCAGCCCAGGCACGCGGAGATCCGTCCCGCGCTCGTACTCGACAAGACCGATCACGCACAGCCAGGCGGGGACACCGTAGAGCAGGCGCGCGAAATCGCCATACCCGTCGACTCCGCCGCAACTCTCCGCCACCCCAACGACGACGAGGCTCGCGGCGCCGAGCAGCGCAAGCCAACCCGCCCGCCGCACGCGGACGCGACGCGCGACCCACGCCGCCGCCATTCCGAGCGCAAACTGGGCGTTGTAGGCCGAGCTGGCGACGCGGCCGAAGCCTCCGTCGGGACGATCGAGCGCTCCGAACGACACGCCTAGCGCCCACGCCAACCATGTCGCGAACAGCAGGCCTCCCAACGACCGCGACCAGAGCAGCGTGGCAAAGAGCGCATAGAACAGCATTTCGTGCTGAAGCGTCCAAGCGACTCCGAGGACCGGCTCATCGTCGGTGGGC
>VGZD01000149.1 GCA_016872715.1 Planctomycetota bacterium | reverse complement strand
GCAGGCGCGCTCGGCGGTCGACGACGCGGCCTACGCGCTCGTCGAGCACTACCGCCGTGCGGGGTTCGTCCAGTGCACGGTCGACTACGAGCTGGCCGAGTCTTCGACAGGCCGCCGAACGGCGGTGTTCACGGTGCGCGAGGGCCCGCGGACGCGCTTGGCGGCGGTGAGGATCGAGGGCTGTTCGCAGTTGCGAGCGAGCGAGGCGCTGGGGGCGATCGATTTGGCGGGACTCGAGCGTTCGAGCGTGGCGCGCTGGTACGTGGAGCGCGACCTCGCCGATGCGGCGCGCTCGCTGGAGGCCCATGCGGCGTCGAAGGGGCATCTGGACGCGCGCGTCGTCGACACGGCCGTCGAGTTCGATGCGGAGCGCACCAGCGCCCGCGTCGTGTTCCGCTTGGATGAAGGGCCGCGGTACACCGTGGCTTCGGACATCGCGATCGAGGGCGGGATTCCCTCGATCGACGCGCAGCTCGATCTCGGTTCGTGGCCGGGTCGGCCGCTGACTCCGCGCCTGCCGCTCGACCTGCGCGCTCGCATCGAAGAGCACTACCAGCAGCGCGGGCGGCCCGACGTGGAGGTCGACCTGCGCGAGGGGGCGAGCGACGCGCAAGGTCGCGTGCCGCTCGCCTTCGTCGTGGTTCCCGGACCGGAGGTCACGATCGAGGGCATCGTCGTGCGCGGCAATCACAAGACGCGCAGCTCTCACGTGCTCGATCTGGTGACGATTCGCTCCGGCGAGCGCTACGACGTGCGCGCCGTGCGCGCGACCTTCTCGCGGCTCAATCGCAGCGGGTTGTTTCGGCGCGTGAGCGTGGGACTCGAGCCCGGTGCGCAGCCGCAGCGGCGGTTGGTGATCGAGGTCGACGAGGCGACCAGCACGGAAGTGTTCTTCGAGCCGGGCTACGGCTCCTACGAGGGCCTGCGCGCGCTCGCGGGAGTGCGCGAGACGAACCTGTTCGGCGCGGGGCGCACGCTGAGTCTCGATGGACTGCTCGCCGAACGCGCGCGGCGTGCCGTGCTCGGACTCTCCGAGCCGCACGTGTTCGGCACGGACTTCGAGGCCGGTGTCTCGGTGTTCCGAGAGCTGCGCGACGAGCCGTCGTACGACAAGGACGAGTTCGGCGCGGCGTTCACCCTCTCGCGCGAGCTGCGGCCGCGCCTGCGGATCTCGACCGAGTATCGCCTGCGTGCGTCGCGCGTCAGCGACGTCGACGTCACCGACCCGCTCGCGCTCGCTCAGACCGAGAACGTCGACATCTCGACCCTGTCGCTCGTCGGCAGTTGGGATCGCCGCGACAGCATCTTCGTTCCGACACAGGGCAACCTGCTGCGCGCCTCGATCGAGTACGGCGACGCCGCGCTCGGCTCGGAGCTCGACTTCACGCGCCTGCGGCTGACCGAGACGTGGCTCGCGAGTCCCGCAGACGGCACGGTGCTCGCGCTCTCTTGGCGCATGGGCGTGATCGCGCCCCACGGCTCCACGGACGGCATTCCGCTGCAGGAGCGCTTCTTCAACGGCGGCGAGAACACGGTGCGCTCGTTTCGTGAAGACGAGCTCGGCCCCAGCGATGCGTCGGGCACTCCGATCGGCGGCGAGGGCTTTCAGGTGTTCACCGCGGAGCTGCGCCAGCGCGTGAAGGGCGCGCTCGAGGGCGCGCTCTTCTGGGACGTCGGCACGCTCGCCTCGCAGGCGCAGGACGTGCTCGACTGGCGCGGTTCGCGCTCGGCGCTCGGCGTCGGTGCGCGCTACATGCTGCCGATCGGCCCGCTGCGGCTCGACTGGGGCTGGAACCCCGACGCGCGCGTCGACGAAGACCGCTGGCGCGCACACTTTTCCGTCGGCATGGCGTTCTAGGGAGCGCGCGCTCAAGCGGCGCGGCGGCGCGAACCGAACTCTGCGGCGTCGCCCATGCGCTCTCACCCTGCCACCGGCTGGTTCGTCGCTCTCGTGGTCGTCGCGCTGGCCTTGCTCGGGATGCTCGGCGCCGACGACAGCGTGCGAGCGACGCGGCGCGCGCGACTGTGGCGTCCCCAAGGCGCTGGCTTCGTGCTGCGCGTTCCACCGGGTTGGAGCGATTGGAGCGAGTCGCGGCGCGACGGGGCGCAGGCGCTGTTGCGCGACGCGAGCGATCCGCTCGCCGGAGCGCTGGGCTACCGCGTCGAGCCCGACTTCCACGCCATCGACGATCCACAGCGCATCGAGGACTTCGCGCGCGAGATGCTGGGCGCCGAGGGGCGAACGGTCGAGTTCCTCGAGTGCACCGAGGTCGACGGCTGTCCCGCCGTGCGGATCGAGTGGAGCGCGGACGCCAGCGGCCGCGACGTCCAGCGCGGCTTCGAGCTGGTGCTCGACCGCGGCATGGCGATCGTGGTGCTCGAGGCCCGCTCGCGCGAGAGCTGCTGGCCCGAGGTTCGCGGCGAGCTTTCGGCCATGCTCGCCAGCGTCGCGCTCGAGCGGCGCTAGACGCCCATCACGTGGTAGCCGGCGTCGACGTAGACGATCGAGCCGGTGATGCCGCGCGAGTGCGGGCTGCACAGGAACAGGCAGGTGTCGCCGACCTCTTCCGAGGTCACGTTGCGGCGCAGCGGCGCGGTGGCGGCGATGTGGTCGAGCATCGTGTTGAAGCCCGAGACGCCGGCCGCCGAGAGCGTGCGGATCGGGCCCGCGCTGACGGCGTTGACGCGGATGCCGCGCGGGCCGAGGTCGGCCGCGAGGTAGCGCACGCTGGCTTCGAGCGCCGCCTTGGCGATGCCCATGACGTTGTAGTTCTTGATCACGCGTTCGCCGCCTAGATAGGTGAGCGTCACGATCGAGCCCTCGCGGCCCTCCATCAGCGGCAGCGCCTTGCGCGAGATCTCCGTCAACGAATAGGCGCTGACCTCGTGGGCGAGCATGTAGCCCTCCTTCGAGGTGTGAAAGAAGTCGCCCTCGAGCTCCTCGCGCTTGGCGAAGGCCACGGCGTGGATCACCGAGTCGAGCCCGCCGAGCTCGCGCTGGATCGCGGCCATCACGGCGTCGATTTGGTCGGGCGCGGTGACGTCGCAGGGCAGCACGATCGAGCCGGGGAGCTCGGCCGCGAGCTCGCGCACGCTCTTCTCGAGGCGCTCGTTGGCGTACGTGACCGCCAGCCGCATGCCGGCGTCGGCCAGCGAGCGCGCGCAGCCCCAGGCGATCGAGCGCTTGTTCGCGACCCCGAAGATCACACCGGTCTTGCCGTTCAGCGAGAGTCCCATCGAGCAGTTCCGTAGGTTGAAGAGTGTCCGGCGGGCCTGCGGGCCTCTCCCGGGGTCGAAACGGGCCTCGGATGGTAGCGCCGCGGCGTCGCGGGACAACCGCGGTGGCGAGTGCCGCGCCCGCCCCGCTAGACTCTCGCCCCGCGCGCAGGGGAACGGCATTCCCCGTTGCGCGACTCCGTTCCTCCCGCGTCGATGCGCTCCCGCGCGCCACGCCTCGTCCCGCTCCACCGCCATGCTCAGCCTGCACACCGTCTTCGTCGCGGCCGCTCTCGGTGGCTCGCTCCTGATGGTCATTCAGGTCGTCCTCGCGCTGTTCGGCGGCGCCGGCGACGCGGACATCACGCCGGAGTCCCACGACTTCCATCTCGAGCCCGCCGACGCGGCCCACGACGGCGCGCACGGCGCGGGCGGCCTGTCGTTCCGAACCG
Source organism: Planctomycetota bacterium (assembly GCA_016872715.1). Lineage (GTDB taxonomy): Bacteria > Planctomycetota > UBA1135 > UBA1135 > F1-120-MAGs118. The sequence continues at coordinate 2,518 of VGZD01000149.1, read as the reverse complement.
TCGTGGCGTTCATCGCCTTCTTCGGCGTCGGCGGCTGGGCGGCCTCGAACGCAGGGCTCGCCGCATGGGCCAGCGTGCTCATCGCGCTCGCCTCCGGCGGCGTGGCGTTCTTCACGGTCGGGCTGATCATGACCCAGCTCGCGCGCCTGCGTTCGGAGGGCAACCTCGACATCCGCAACGCGCTCGGCGTCGAGGGTCGCGTGTATCTGACCGTGCCTTCCGAGCGCACCGGCACCGGCGCCGTCACCGTGCCGATCCAGGCGCGCACCATGCAGTACAAGGCCATCACCCGCGGCCGCGAACTCAAGACGGGTGCACTGTGCAAGGTCGTGGCCGTGGCGTCGAGCGACACGCTCGAAGTCGAAGCCCTCTGAATTTTCCGCACGAAACGAGAGTTCCCATGTCGCACTTCCTCTTCCTCGCCGCGCTCGTTCCGCAGCTCGCCGACGGCTTGTTCGAGAACCCGGTCGCCATCGTCGGCGTGCTGCTGGTGCTCCTGTTCGCCTTCAGCTTCATGCTGATGCTGGTCACGCGCTATCGGCGCTGCCCGTCGAACAAGATCCTCGTGATCTACGGCAAGGTCGCCAAGGGCGAGTCCTCGCGCTGTCTGCACGGCGGCGGCTCGTTCGTGTGGCCGCTGATCCAGGCCTACGACTACCTCGACCTCGAACCGATCCAGATCGAAGTGCCGCTCAAGGGCGCGCTCTCCGCCGAGAACATCCGCGTCAACGTGCCGAGCTACTTCACGGTCGCGATCGGCACGCAGCCGGGCGTGATGCAGAACGCCGCGATCCGCCTGCTGGGCCTGTCGACCGAGCAGATCAAGAATCAGGCGCTCGACATCATCTTCGGCCAACTGCGGCAGGTGATCGCGTCGATGAACATCGAGGCGATCAACAAGGACCGCGACGTCTTCCTCAAGAACGTGCAGCACAGCCTCGAGCCCGAGCTCGAGAAGATCGGCCTCGTGCTGATCAACGTGAACATCACCGACATCACCGACGAGTCGGGCTACATCGAGGCGCTCGGCCGCAAGGCCGCGAGCGAAGCGATCCAGCAGGCCGAGATCGACGTCGCCGAGCAGCTCAAGAAGGGTGCCATCGGCGTCGCGGCCGCGGATCGCGAGCGCGAGATCGAAGTCGCCAAGGCCACCAAGCTGCGCGAGATCGGCACCAAGGAAGCCGAACGCGACATGGCGGTGCGCGTGGCCGAGCTCCAGAAGGAGCGCTCGATCGGCGAGCAGCGCGCCAACTACGACAAGGAAGCGCAGGTCAAGGAGGCCGAGCGCGACATGGCCGTGCGCGTCGCGGAATTCGCCAAGGAGAAGGCCATCGGCGAGCAGCGCGCCGCTTTCGAGCGCGAGTCGCAGGTCAAGGATTCCGAGCGCGCCATGCGCGTGCAGGTCGCCGCGGCCAACGCCGAGGCCGTGTCGGGCGAGAACCTCTCGCGCGCGCTGATCGCGCAGTCGGAAGCGGAGCTCAAGGTCAAGCAGGCGGAGAGCTTCGCGCTCGGCGAGACGCGCCGCCGTCAGGCCGAGGCCGAGGTGGCGGCGGCCCAGTATCAGGCCGAGGCGATCGCCGCCGAGGCGAACTCGAAGAAGGTCGAAGCCGAGCAGCGCGCCCAGCTCGAGGCTCCGGCGCGCGCGCAGAAGGCGCGCATCGTGGTCGAGGCGGAAGCCGAGGCCGAGCGCGTCAAGATCGAGGCCGCGGCGCGCGCCGCGGCGCTCACGCTGCAGGCCGAAGGCGAGGCGCGCGCGACCTTCCTGCGCCTCGAGGCGCAGGCGCGCGGCGAGTTCGAAGTCCTCGCGCGCAAGGCCGAGGGTCTGTCCAAGCTCGTCGAGGGCTGCGGCGGCGCGAACCACGCGTTCCAGCTCCTGATGCTCGAGCACCTCGACCATCTCGCGGAGACCAGCGCCAAGGCGATCTCGAACATCAAGTTCGACAAGATCACGGTTTGGGACTCGGGCAACGGCGAGGGCAAGGGCGGAGCGGCGGGCTTCCTCTCGAGCCTCGGACAGGCCGTGCCGCCGCTGATGAACGTGATGAAGTCGGTCGGCGGCGTGGAGATGCCGGAGTACCTCGGCAAGCTCGCCGCTCCCGACGCCGATGAAGGCGGCAAGCGCAAGGGCTGAGCCGCGCAAGAGCCGAGCCGCGCACTCGCCTTCCACTGAGATTTCCGACGGGCTCCCGCGTGCAGGGGAGCCCGTCGTCGTCAGCGCAGGGTCGCGGTCGAGTGTGCCCAGCGCGGCATGTCCAGCGCAGTGGGCACGTCCCATTCGACTCGCGGCGCCATCGACGCGGCGCACAGTTCCGTCGAGCGCGGGAGGAAATCGCAATCAGATCTCTCCGCGCGTCGAAGTGGGGGATTGCGCGCCGCTGGTCCCAACTGCGGCACGCTGGAATCGGCGAACTCTCGGCGCGACGTAAGTCGCTGTCCGGGTTGAGTTTAGGTCGTCGGCGAGGGGCTGGCAGCGATCGTCGAGCGCGCTCGGGCACTAGCGCAACTCGAACTTGTTTCG
>VGZD01000148.1 GCA_016872715.1 Planctomycetota bacterium | reverse complement strand
GACGACCTCGTCGTGCGCGCGGCGAACGTGCTGAACAACCGACAGGGCCTGTTGATGTGGGGCACGAGCAGCGTGCTCGCGCCGCTCGGCGCCGGCTTCCGCTGCGTCGGCGCGCCGGTGCGTCGCATGCCGGTCCAGAACTCCCTCGGGGCCGCGAGCGGAACGAACTGCACCGGGACCTATGCACAGGCGATTCCCGACGCGCTGCTCGCCGCGAACGGCTTCCTCGCCGGACAAGTGCTCTACTTCCAGTGGTGGTCGCGCGACAGTGGCTACGCCGCACCGGACAACATCGGCTTGACGGACGGCCTGCGCATTCTGGTGTGTCCATGATGCGAGCTGGGCTCGCGCTGCTCGTCCTCGCGGCGTGCCAGACCCTGCCCCCGACACCGCAGGCACCCTACCTGCTCGTGCTCGGCAGCGCGCAGGATGGCGGACTGCCGCAGATCGGTTGCCGTGAGGCCGTGTGCGAGCGAGCGCGCATCGACGAGAACCTGCGCAGACGAGTCACATCGCTCGCGCTCGTCGATCCACGCGACGGGCGCCGCTGGCTGTTCGACGCGAGCCCCGACCTCGCGGAACAAGTCGAGCTCGTCGAGCGCGTCGCTCCACGCACGCACCGCGCAACATCGCGCCCGCCCCTGTTCGACGGCGTCTTCCTCACGCACGCACACGTCGGCCACTACGCGGGCCTCGCGCAGCTCGGCCGTGAGATCTACGGCGCGCGCGAGCTGCCGGTGTGGTGTTCCGAGCGCATGGGCGCGTTCCTGCGGAGCAACGGCCCGTGGAGCCTGCTCGTCGACACGCGCGCGATCGAGCTGTGCAGGATCGCTCCTCGAGCGCCCGTCGAGCTTGGACCGGGTCTTTCCGTCGACGCGCTCCGCGTCCCCCACCGCGACGAATTCAGCGACACGCTCGCCTTCGTCGTGCGCGGGCCCGGCCGGTCCGTGGCGTACCTGCCCGACATCGACAAGTGGGAGCGCTGGGACGTTCCGCTCGAGGACTTCCTCGCGAGCGTCGACCTCGCGCTCGTCGACGGCACGTTCTTCGCCGACGGCGAGGTCCCCGGCCGATCCATGGCCGAGATTCCGCATCCATTCATCTCCGAGACGCTCGCGCGACTGAGCGCCGCACCGCTCGAGCTGCGCCGCAAGGTCGTGTTCACCCACTTGAATCACACCAACCCCGCGGCGGATCCGCGCAGCGATGCGGCGCGCGCGATTCGAGCCTCGGGCATGCGCGTCGCGCGCGACGGCGAGGTCCTCGCGCTGGGCGAAGACTAGCTCGCCCAGAGCTTCGGCAACTCGCGCGACAGCGTGATGACTCCGAGCGCACTCATGGCGAGCGTGACGAGCCAGCCGAGCACCTCGAGCGCGCGCGGCAAGGCGTGAACGCTCCGCCGCGACGCGAGCAGCATCGCGGCGAGGCCGAGCGGCAGGATCAGCCCGTTGAGCGCTCCCGCGAGGACGAGCACCGCGACCGGCTTGCCGACGGCCAGAAAGACCGCGGCCGAGAGTCCGACGAAGGCGAGCAACATCGGTCGCGTCGCGCCAGCGAGCGCGGGTCGCAGCGTGCGAATGAACGAGACCGACGTGTAGGCGGAGCCGACGACGGACGTGATCGCGGCGGACCACATCACGAGGCCGAACAGACGCCGTCCGCTCGCGCCCGAGGCGCTCTCGAACACGGCCGCGGCCGGATTGGATTCGCCCGCGATCTTCCCTCCGCCCACGACCACTCCGAGGGCGGCGAGGAACAGCAGCGCGCGCATCGCGGACGCGACGCCGATGCCGAGCACGGCGGAGCGGGTCGCCTGCGCGACGACGCTCGCTCCGCGCGCTCCGCAGTCGAGCAGGCGGTGCGCGCCCGCGAAGGTGATGTAGCCACCGACCGTGCCGCCAACGATCGTCACGATCGAGAGCGGGTCGATGCGCTCGGGCACGACGGAACGCACGAGCGCCTGCCCGACGGGCGGGGCAGAGGACCACGCGACCCACGCCATCAGCGCGAGCATCAGCGCGCCCAACGCCTGCGCCACGCGGTCCATCGCTCGTCCAGCCTCGCGCGAGAGGAACAGCATCACGGCGAATCCGGCCGAGAGCGCCGCTCCGAGGCGCGGGTCGATTCCCGCGAGAGCTTCGAGGCCGAGGCCAGCGCCGGCGAGGTTGCCGATGTTGAATGCGAGCCCGCCAAACGCGACCAGCAGCGCGAGCAAGGTGCCGAGTCCGGGCACGGCGGAATTCGCGACGTCCTGCGCCGGTCGACCCGCGGCGAGGATCGTGCGCCAGATCGCGAGCTGCGCCACGAGGTCGATCGCGATCGAAGCGAGGATCGCGAATCCGAAGCTCGCGCCGAGTTCGCCCGTGAAGACGGCGGTCTGCGTGAGGAAACCCGGACCGATGGCGGAGGTCGCCATCAGGAAGGCAGCGCCGACGAGCGCGCCACGCTCGACGCGCGCTTGGGGCTCGCTCATGGCCGTCGCGGCAGGTTGGATCGCGGGAGCTGCATGGACTGCCTCGCCACGATAGCGCCGGCGGCGAGGATCGACGTGGGCGCACGTTCGTCGCGCGAGCGCAGGGCGGCCGGCGATGCGGGAAGCGCAGATGACTCACGGCGCTCGCGCGCGGCCGCGGCGATGCTCATAATCCGCGCTTCCATGGCACGCAGAAAGAGCACGAACGGCAAGCAGGCCTCCTCCCGCGTCGTCAACGTCGGCTTCACGCAGATGCGCTGCGTCGAGGACGTCGCCCACAACCGCGCCCATCAGGCAAGGCTGATCGAAGCGGCCGCGAAGCAGGGCGCGCACATCGTCTGCACGCAGGAGATGTTCACCAGCCAGTACTTCTGCCAAGTCGAGGATCACCGCTTCTTCCAGCTCGCGGAGACGATCCCCGGCCCGACGACCGACCGCTACTGCAAGCTCGCGAAGAAGCACGGCATCGTGATCGTCGCGAGCCTGTTCGAGAAGCGCGCCAGCGGGCTCTACCACAACACCGCGGCCGTGATCGACGCCGACGGCTCGCTGATGGGCGTGTATCGCAAGATGCACATCCCCGACGATCCGCTGTACTTCGAGAAGTTCTACTTCACTCCCGGCGACCTCGGCTTCCGCACTTGGAACACGCGCCACGCGAAGATCGGCGTGCTGATCTGCTGGGACCAGTGGTACCCCGAAGGCGCGCGCCTCACGGCGTTGCAGGGCGCCGAGATCCTCTTCTACCCGACCGCGATCGGCTGGCATCCGAGCGAGAAGGCCGAATACGGCAAGGCGCAGCACGAATCGTGGGAGCTGATCCAGCGCTCGCACGCGGTCGCCAACGGCTGCTACGTCGTCGCGCCCAACCGCATCGGCCACGAGCACATCCTCGGCCTCGACGGCCAGCCCGTGAACCCCGACGGCATCCAGTTCTGGGGCCAGTCGTTCATGGCCGCGCCCAACGGACAGCTCCAATATCGCGCGAGCATCGACGAGGAAGAGGTGATCGTGCAGCCCGCGGACCTCGCCAAGGTCGAGTTCAGCCGCACGCACTGGCCGTTCCTGCGCGATCGCCGCATCGACGCCTACGACGGCATCACGCGCCGCTTCGCCACCTGACCATGGCCGCACGCAAGCCCAAGCTGCTCCCCGGCACGCCCGCGCAGCATGGCTGGACGTTTCCCGCCGAGTGGGAGCGCCACAGCGGCACGTGGTTCAGTTGGCCGCGGCCGGAGGGAATCTCGTTCCCCGACAAGTACCACACGGTGCCCGCCAACCTCGCGGCGATCGTGCGCGAGATCGCGCCGCGCGAGCTGGTGCACATCAACGTGCCCAACGGCAACTACGAGCAGATCGTCGCGCGCGAGCTCGTCGCCCACGGCGTCCGACGCGCGTGGATCGGTTCGCGCATTCGCTTCCATCGCATTCCGACCAACGAAGCGTGGTGCCGCGATCACGGGCCTGCGTTCCTCGTCAAGCGCGGCCGCGGCGGCAAGCGGCGCCTCTCGATCGTCGACTGGGGTTTCAACGCCTGGGGCGGCAAGTACCCGCCGTGGGATGCGGACGACGCCGTGCCGACGCGCGTCGCCGAGCTCATGGCGGCGCGCGATCCGTCGATCGAGGGCGAGCTCGACGGCCTGTGGCTCCCGCGCCACGCGGGCGCGCCGATCGTGATGGAGGGCGGCTCCGTGGAATTCGACGGCCGCGGCACGCTGCTCACGACCGAGGCCTGCCTGCTGCACCAAAACCGCAACCCGCACATGTCGCGCGCGGACATCGAGCGCGCGCTGTGCGACGGATACGGCGTCGAGCGCGTGCTGTGGCTCGGCGAGGGCATCGTCGGCGACGACACGGACGGCCACATCGACGATCTCGCCCGCTTCCTCGACGAGCGCACGATTCTCACGGCGATCGAGCCCGACCCACGCGACGAGAACCACGAGCTGCTCGCCGACAACCTGCTGCGGCTGCAGTACCTGCGCGATGCCGATGGTCGGCCCTACGACATCGTCACCGTGCCGATGCCCGGTACGATCGAGCACGACGGCCAGCGCCTCCCCGCGACCTACGCGAACTTCCTGTTCGTCAACGGCGCGCTGCTCGTGCCCACCTATCGCCATCGCAAGCACGACGCCGAGGCGCTCGCGACGCTGCAGCGCTTCTACGGCCGCTCGCGCAAGGTGATCGGCATCGACTGCACCGAGCTCATCTGGGGCCTCGGCGCGATCCACTGCCTGTCGCAGCAGCAACCCGCGACGTAGGCGTTCAGCTCACGCGCTTGCGCAGGGCGCGGACGACGGTGTTGTGGTCCTCGAAGAACTGCACGCCCTGAATCACGAGCAGCACGAGTCCGACGATGACGATCGAGAGCACCTGACCGAGCACCCACAGAGTCACTTGCGTGCTCGAGCTCGTGAGGTGCGCCGCGACTCCCGTGCGACGCGCGAGTTCTTCGCGCGCCGCGCACACTTCGGAGAGCATCAGTGCCCCGATCACGACCGCGCCGAGGAGCAGCACGAAGCCGATGCCCACGCCCGAGGTCGCGGCGCCGCCGAGCGACAAGCCCAAGGAGGTCCAAAACTGCCATTCGAAGTTCGGCGCCGCACCGGGCAACTCGCGGCGATAGGCCTGCGCGCACTGGTAGAAGCGCACGACACCGAAGATCCCGCAGGTCAGGAAGGCGCCGCACCGGGCAACTCGCGGCGATAGGCCTGCGCGCACTGGTAGAAGCGCACGACACCGAAGATCCCACAGGTCAGGAAACTCAGCAGGATCACGCCGCCCGGCCCGTATTCCTCGAGCGGCGGAGGCGGCATCGGCGCGGGTAAGGGACACGGCGGCGCCAGCGCAGGCGTGCTCGGTGCGAGCGACGCGCCCGTGGCGGGACAGAACGCGGCTCCGGCGTGCGTCGGCTGGCCGCAGTGCGGGCAATAGAGGCTCATGTCGCTGGCTCCCTTCTCAGTGCGGATCGGCGCTGTGAGCTTCCTCGGCGAGCGCGGCCGCTTCCTCGCTGCCGAGCCACGCGACGACGAGGCCGCGCGCGAAGTACAGAATCGGCGTCATCACCACCGCGAGCGCGAACTTGTAGATGTAGTTGGTGAGCGCGATGCGACCGGCCTGCTCCGCGCTCATGTGCTCGTCGCCCACGAGCGCGGGCAACAGGTAGAACGCGAGGTAGATCACGATCAGCGTGTCGATCAGTTGGCTCACCACCGTGCTGCCCTGCGCGCGCAGCCAGATCATCTTGCCGCCGGTGCGATGGCGCAGCCACGAAAACACCGCGACGTCGACGAACTGCCCGAGCGCAAAGGCGACCAGGCTCGCGATGGTGATCGTCCACGTCGCGCCGTAGGCGAGCTCGTAGGCCTTGTGCGCGCTCGCCGAGTCGATGCCCGCCGTGAAGCTCACCGTCGGCGCAGCGACCGCTCCGACGACGATCGGCTGCAGCACGACGTTCACGGCGATGGCGAGCCATGTGAACGTGCGCACGACGCGCTTGCCGAAATACTCGTTCACGACGTCCGTGAGGATGAACGTCAGCGGGAACGCGAGGATGCCCGCGGTTGCGACGAAGCTCTCGTCCTCGAGTCCCAAATCGTTCGGAGCGAGCCCGAACAGCGTGAACTCCCACAGCTTGTTGCCCAAGAAGTTCGCGGCCACGAAGAAGCCCGTGAAGAGCGCGAGAGATGCCAGCAGAAGCGTCTCGCGCTTCGACCCACGGCGAGTTCGTTCCATGCCG
>VGZD01000147.1 GCA_016872715.1 Planctomycetota bacterium | reverse complement strand
CCTCAACACGAACATTCGCCCTGACCAGATTCTGGAATATGTCATCAAGAACCCCGGCCTGCGCGGCGAGTTGATCGCCAACGCGCTCGGCACCGACACGAAGTCGATGCGCGTGCCGATGAAGAAGCTGATCGAGCAGAAGCGCATTCGCACCACCGGTCAGGCCCGCGCCACGGCCTACCACCCGGTCTGATTCTCACACTCTCGACGCACTCGCGGCGTCGCAGTCGACACCGACAGGGCCGGGGCACCCCGGCCCTGTCGCTTTCCATCCCGCGCGCGGCGGACCGCCGGTGGGAAGGAACTGCTCGGTTCGCGGGCCTTGGAACCGCCCGTGTTTCAAAAATGAGATTTCCTAGCACGGTCGAGCTGCGCCGCGGACGAAGTGCGGACTCCAAGGAGCCACCACCATGACCCAGATGTCCGCCGACCGCATCCGTGCTTCGTTCCAACTGATCGCCCCCAAGGCCGCCGAGGTGATCGACAGCTTCTACGCCAACCTCTTCGCCGCTGCGCCCTCCGTGCGCGGGATGTTCCCCGAGGACATGAAGCAGCAGAAGGCGCACCTGCTCGCAGCCGTCGGGCTCGTGGTCAAGCACGCCGACAATCTGGACGCGTTGCGCGAGCCGCTGGTCGCGATGGGCAAGCGCCACGTCGGCTATGGCGCACACCCGACGCACTACGCGGCGGTGCGCGAGGTGCTGCTCTCCACGCTGCGCCAGTACGCGGGTTCCGCGTGGACGGCGCAGCTCGAGGACGACTGGCGCGGCGCGATCAACGCCGTGTCGAAGGTGATGATCGAAGGTCAGCTCGCCGCCGCGGCGCGCGCCGCATGACGCGCGCTCGCTAGAACTCGAAGTAGCCAAACGCCCCGAGCTGATCGACGGCGTCGGGCCACGGAATCGGCTCGCCGGTCGCCTCCTCGAGGGACATCTGCGCCCCCATCGAGCGCAGCTCTTCGCCGAGGATGCCTGAGAGCTCCTCGACGCGCCTGCGATCGCTCGTCGCGAAATCCACGCTCTCGCCCAGATCGTGCGCGAGGTCGTACAGCTCGACGCCGCGGTCGTGGTGTCGGTAGATCAGCTTCCAGTCGCCGACGCGCACGGCGCTGTACGGCCAGATCCCCGGTCCCCGCGCGCCCCAGAAATGCGGCTGGTGCCACACGAGCACGCGCTCGAGCTCGGGCGCCTCGCCGCGCAAGTGCGGCGCGAGATCGAGCCCGTCGCGCGTGACGCCGTCGTGGGGCAGCTCGACCTGCGCCGCCGCGAGCAACGTGGGAAACAGGTCCGAGCTGATCACGGGCTGCGCGCTGCGGCGCGCCGCCGCGATGCCCGGCCCGCGCACAATGAGCGGCACGCGCGTGCCGCCTTCGTAGGCCGAGCCCTTGCCGCTGCGCAGCGGCGCGTTGTGAGTGTGCGGCTCGCCGCCGCGCGCGTGGGCGGAAAGACCGCCGTTGTCCGACGTGAACACGACCAGCGTCTCGTCGGCGATGCCGCGCCGGTCGAGCTCGTCGAGCACCGCGCCGAGCGCCGCGTCCATCGTCTCCACCATGCTCGCGTACGCGGCTTCGCGCGCGTCGAGGTGCGCGTAGTTCCCCACGTATCGCGGGTTGGGCTGGATCGGCGCGTGCACCGCGTACGGCGCGAAATTCAGGAAGAACGGCTGTCCGCTCGCGAGTGCGGCGTCGACCTGCTCGACCGCCTCGATCGCGAGCGCCTCGTCGAGGTAGATGTCCTGTCCGTGCCAGCGCTCGAGTCCGGGCACGTTCCACACGGGATCACCCTTGCCCGCCGGCGCGGCGAAGTTCTGCGTTCCATGGAAGCTGGCGGGCGCGCCCGCGCCGTGTCCGGCGATGTTGACATCGAAGCCCAGCGCGCGCGGATCGCTGCCCGGCGTTCCGACCGCGCCCAAGTGCCATTTGCCGACGTGGATCGTGCGATAGCCCGCGGTCGAGAGCAGCGCCGCGAGCGTCGTGTCCTGCGGCTGCACGCCGTTGAGATCCCACGCGGGCGGAACGAGGCCGGGCCAGTTGGCGGACGTGTCGGTGTCCTTGCGCAGCGTCCAGTACGTGATGTGCGAGCGCGCGGGAGCGATGCCGGTGTGGATCGCCGCGCGCGTCGGAGTGCACACCGGTGCCGCTGAATATGCCTGCGTGAAGGCCAGTCCCTCGCGCGCGAGGCGCTCGACGTTGGGCGTGCGATAGCGAGCGTTGAACGCGGTGGGCTGCTCCGCGAGCGGAACGCGGATGTCCTGCCAGCCGAGGTCATCGACGACGAACAGGACGATGTTGGGCCTGCGCGAGATCGGTCCGTGCGACGGCGTCGGCGCCGTGCAGCTCGCGAGCGCCGTGAGCGCCGCGCCGAGGATCCACGAGCCGCGCATCGCGCTCCGCATCGCTCACTTTCCAGCGAGAAAGCGCTCGATCGTGAGCTTGAGCGACTCCTTGGAGTCGAAGCCGACCTCGCGCAACAGGATCTTGCCGTCGCGGCCGATGTAGCAGTTCGTCGGGAAGGCGCTCACGAGCAGCTTGGCGTTGACCGTGTCGGAGCCGAGCAGCACGGGCCACGTCAGACCTTGGCGACGCGCGTGCTCGATCTCGCGCTCGCGCTCGGCCTCCTTGTTGAGCCCGATCACCGCGAGGTCCGAGGCGTGCGCCGCGTGGAGTTCCTTCAGGATCGGGATCTCGACGTTGCAGGGGCCGCACCAAGACGCGTAGAAGTTGAGCACGACGAGCTTGCCGCGCAGCGCCGACAGCTTGATGTCGTTGCCGTCGAGGTCCACGCCGAGCACGTCGCCGAGCACTTCGACCGCGTCCCTGCCCACGAGCCGCTCCGCGAACTCGCGTTCGAGACGTTCCTTCTCGACTATCTCGCGCCGCCGCACGACGTTGTCGACGAGCGCGCGCGCCGCGCCGGCGAAGTAGGACTTGGACTCCTCGCAGCGTCCGGCGAGCGCCTCCGCCTCGCGCTCGAGCGCCACGAGATCCTCCGCTTGCCACGACTTGCGCTGCAGCTCCGTCAGCTCCGCGTGGTCGGCGCGCAGCTGCTTCACGACCTCGCCGCCGAGCGAGCGGATCGAGCGCAGCTCGAACTCGCTGCCGAACTCGCCGTAGCGCGGCGGCTCGGCCGAGAACTCGACTTTCCAGCTCGTCTTCGCCGAGGCGACGGCGCGCCGCGTCGGATCGACACGCAGCACCTGCGCATGCTCGAGCAAACGCATGCTGCCGACCATCGCATGCGCCGCGGGCAGTCCGCTCGCGCTCGCGGTGAGCACGAGCGTTCCGCCATCTTGCGCGCACGTCCACTCGCGCCGCGCGGCGAATTCGAAGTTCGTCGGCAGCACGATGCGCGACGTGAGGCTCGCGCTGCCGGGCACGACGCTCACGTTCGCGGGCGGCAGCGGAAGATCGCCGAGCGCCATGGTCGTCGGAGGGCCCATGGACATGCCCGGCATCGACCCTTCCTTCAGTGGCGCTCGCACCCAGTCCGCCCCGAGCTCGAGGATCGAGAAGTCCGTCGACGCGGGCACCCGGCGCACCTTTCCGGCCACCAACCCGCTGCCCTCGGCCAGCGTGTGAAACAGCGCCACTTCGAGCGTGCCCTTGTCGCCTTGGCCGAGCACGATCGCGCGCAGCTCGACGCTCGCGCCCATGCTCGAAGTGGAGTCCTTGTGCGTGACCTTGCCCGCGTAGACGAGCTCGGTGCCCGCCGTTAGTTCGAGCGCGTCGGCGGCGAGCTGGGCGGTGGGGGATTGAAGTGTGACGAGCGCGGTCGCGGCAAGGGCGTGGAGCATGCGGCAGAGCGTAGCGTCGCGCGCGTCCTCGGGCTGCAATGAGCCCTCGCCCACGGCGGCGCTCAGTGCTCGGGTTGCGGCCGCCCGTCGCCCTGTGCGCCGTCGAGGTGACGGCCGCCTCCGAGCACGAGCTCGAAGATCGGGCTGGTCATCAGCGTCGTCACGATCGCCATGATCGCGAGCATCGCGAAGATCTCCGGCGAGATCACGCCGCGCTCGAGTCCGATGTTGATGATGATGAGCTCCATCATGCCGCGTGCATTCATCAACACGCCGATGCCGACGGCCTCGCGGTTGGAAATGCCGGCCGCGCGCGCCGCGCCCCAGCACGCCACGCCCTTGCCGACGATCGCCGCCGTGAGCACGCCCAGCGCGATCAGCCACAGCCCGCCTTGGTCGAGCAGACCCAGTCGCGTGTTGAGCCCCGAGTAGGTGAAGAACAGCGGCAGGAACAGCGCCACGGCGAGCGGCTGGGTGCGAGCGATGAGGGCCTTCGCCACGACTCCGCGGGGCATCGCCGCGCCCATCACGAACGCCCCGAACACCGCGTGCAAGTGGATGCGCTCGGTCCACCAGGCGCCGAGGCACATCAGCGCGAGCAGCAGCGCGTACTCGCGATCGGACAGCTGGCCGCGCTCGTTCACTCCGCGCGCGAGGCGCCGCAGCAGCGGCCGCACGACGCCGATCACGAGCACCGCGTAGCCGAAGCCGCCGCCGATCGAAAAGGCCGCATCGGTGAAGTCGCCGGTGAAGCTCGCGAGCACGACGGCGAGCATGCACCACGCCGCCGCATCGTCGATCGCTCCCGCTCCGATCACGACCGTGCCGAGCGTCGTGCCCTGCAGGCCCTTGTGCTGGATGATGCGCGCGAGCATCGGGAAGGCCGTGATGCACATCGACGCACCCATGAAGAGCATCGCGGCCGTGGAGGAAATCGCTTGCGGGAACAGCGTCGTGTGCTCGTACATCAGCCAGCCCACGAGCGCGCCGAGCCCAAACGGCACGGCCATGCCCGCGAGCGACACGCCGATCGAAGTTCCGGCGCGCTTGCGCACGATGTCGCCGCGGAACTCGAGCCCGATGATGAACATGTAGAGCGCGAGGCCAACCTGCGCGACCGGGAAGAGCACCTTCATGGTCTCCCTCGGAAACAAAAACTCGCTCGCCCCCGGCGCCAGCGCGCCGAGCAGCGACGGCCCGAGGCACACGCCCGCGATCATCTCCGACACCACGGGCGGTTGCCCGAGGCGCTCCGCCACCAGCCCGACCAGCCGACACACGATCAGGATCACCCCGAGCTGGAACAGGAACTGAACGGCGATCTCGAAGGTCGACATGGGCTGGGCCGAGCGGGGTGGAGCTTATCGACCGGCCCCGACGCGCTCCTACGCAGCTCTTGCACGAGCGGCCGACCGCGTGCCGAGGATGGGGCGGCGCCCTCCGCCCCCCTGCGTACGGGCCTCCCGCGGCTCTCCGGCCAGCGAAACCGCGTCCGCGCTCGGGCTAGAACTCCCTGCGGAGCACCGAATCCGTCGCGACGGTCTGGAATCCGCGCCACCGCGGTCCCATTCCAAGAGCACGACGCTCTCGGCCCGCGCCACGAGCCTCTCCAAGCCCTGAACCCGTGACGAAACCCTGACCCCGCGACGAAACCCTGACTCCCTGGACCCTCGCCGACCCGCCGCCACTCCTTCTCGTTTCGATCTCCCCCTCGCTTCGCTACCCCTCGCTTTCGGAGCCCTCCCCATGCTGCAGCCTGAATCGACGCCGCTCGCCCTGCACGACGATCTCAAGGTGTACTGGACCGGCCACGCCCTCGCGCGTCTGGAAGAGCGCGGCATCCCGCGCGCGGCGATCTTCGAAGTGCTCCGCAAGCCGTTCCAGACGGGCCGCGCCCCGGCGGGTGCTCACTGGTCGCTCGCTGCCGTGGTCGCAGGCGCACGCCGCATCTGGCTCAAGGTCGTCTGGACCGAGGCCGGCGTCGAGGACGCGCTGGTTCTGACCGCCTACTGCCCATCGGGCTCGCGCGCCGCCTGAGAGCCACGCCGCGGAAGGAAGTTTCGCAGCGGGTCGTGCTCGCCCCCGGTTTTCGTCTCCTGAGCGAGCGGAGCGCGGCCTGAGGCGGGGCGGGGCGAGGAATCGGGGTGTGAGGTAGAGTGGGGACATCGAGTTCGCGCGGTCGCACGGCGATGGGCGGGCTCGGCGTTCCCAAGTCTGTTGTGCAAAGCTCGCGGAGTCTGTGGTCATGAAGCGATTCGTTCGTGCGGTGGGTGTGGTGCTCGCAGGGGTCGTGGCGATGGCGGTGCCGACGCTGGCGCAGCAGTGCTGCACCGGGAATGTGAGCAGCTACTGCACGGCGGGGACTTCGGTGCAGGGGTGCTTGCCGCAGATGTCGGGGGTGGGGCGGCCGAGTGTGGATGTGGGGAGTGGGTTCGTGGTGCGGGTGA
>VGZD01000146.1 GCA_016872715.1 Planctomycetota bacterium | reverse complement strand
TTCTGCCGCGAGCGCGACGTGCGCTTGGAGACCTGCGGCAAGGTCGTGGTGGCGACGAGCGAGGTCGAGCTGCCGCAGCTCGCGAAGATCGCCGAGCGCGCGCGGGCGAACGGAGTTCCGAACGAGGAGATTTGGCCCGAGCGCTTGCGCGAGCTCGAGCCGCACTGCGCCGGAGTGCGCGCGCTGCACGTGCCCGTGACCGGCATCGTCGACTATCGCGGCATGTGCCGCGCGCTCGCAGTCGATATTCGCATGGCGGGCGGCGAGATCGTGTTCGGCGCGCGCGCGACGGGTCTCGCATCGCGCTCGGGCTCGGTCGTCGTGGCGAGCACGGCGGGCGAGGTCGAGGCCACGGTCGCGATCAACTGCGCCGGACTGCACAGCGACCGCGTGCTGGCGCTCTCCGGCGCGCGCCGCCCCGCGCGCATCGTGCCGTTCCGCGGCGAGTACTTCGAGCTGGTGCCCTCCGCGTGGCACCTCGTGCGCAACCTGATCTATCCCGTGCCCGACCCGAGCTTCCCGTTCCTCGGCGTGCACTTCACGCGCATGGCGCTCGGCGGCGTCGAGTGCGGCCCGAACGCGGTGCTCGCGCTCGCGCGCGAGGGCTATCACTGGGACGACATCCGCGTGACGGAGCTCGCCGACGCGCTCGGCTACGCGGGCTTTTGGAAGCTCGCGGCGAAGCACTGGCGCGCGGGCATGGGCGAGATGTGGCGCTCGCTCTCCAAGCGCGCCTTCACCAAGGCGCTGCAGCGGCTCGTGCCCGACATTCGCGAGGAGCAGCTCGTGGTCGCCGACGCGGGCGTGCGCGCGCAGGCGCTCGCGCCCGACGGCAGCCTCGTCGACGACTTCCTGATCCAGCGCGAGGGCCGCGTCGTGCACGTCCTCAACGCGCCTTCGCCCGCCGCCACGGCCTCGCTCGCGATCGGCGAGCACATCGCGACCCACGCTCAGCCGCTCTTCTAGCCATGGTCGAGACCCTGCACTTCGCTCCCGAGCGTCTGCGCGAGTTCAGCGCGCGCGTGTTTCAGCACTTCGGCGTGCCGCGCCGCGACGCGGAGCTCGCCGCGGAGGTGCTCTCCGCCGCCGATCTGCGCGGCATCGACTCGCACGGCGTCGCGCGCCTGCACACCTACTTCGACATGCTCGAGCTCGGCCGCATCAATCCGCGTCCGAAGCCGAGCATCGTGCGGCAGACTCCGAGCACCGCGACGGTCGACGGCGACAACGGCCTCGGCCTCGTCGTCGGCCCGTGGGCCAACGAGCTCGCGATGGAAAAGGCCGCGGCCGTGGGCTCGGGCTGGGTGAGCGTGTGCCACACCAACCACTACGGCATCGCCGGCTACTACCCGCTCAAGGCGCTCGAGCGCGACTTGATCGGCTGGTCGATGACGAACTCGACCAAGCTCGTCGCGCCGCTGTTCGGCGCCGAGCGCATGCTCGGCACCAACCCGATCGCGATCGCGTTCCCCGGCCTCGAGGAGCCGCCGATCGTGATCGACCTCGCGACGCCCGCGGTCGCCTACGGCAAGATCGAGATCGCCAAGCGCAGGGGCGAGCGCATTCCGCACGGCTGGGCCATCGATCGCCACGGCCAAGTCACCACCGACCCGCAGGGCATGATCGACGGCGGAGCGCTGCTGCCGCTGGGCTCCGATCGCGAGCACGGCGGCCACAAGGGCTACGCGCTCGGCATGCTCGTCGACGTGCTCGTCGCCGTGCTCTCCGGCGCGAACTGGGGCCCGTTCACGCCGCCCTTCGCGCTGCGCCAAGAGGTTCCCGCGCGCTCCGTCGGCAAGGGCATCGGCCACTTCTTCGGCGCCATGCAGATCGCGGGCTTCATCGATCCCACCGAGTTCAAGCGCCAGATCGACGACTTGATCCGCACCTTCCGCGCGACCAAGCCCGCGCCCGGCACCGCTGGCCCGCTGATCCCCGGCGACCCCGAGCGCGCCGCCGAGCGCGAGCGCTCCACCCACGGCATCCCGCTCGTCCTCCCCGTCGTCCACGACCTGCGCGACATCGCCCAGCGCACCGGCATCCCGCTGGAGTAGGCAGCGGAAAACTACTCAGTACGTTGCGTAATTTTGCTCAACGCATGGAGTCGTTCCGGTTCGCAGCGCCGCGGCGTTCGAGACGGTAGGCTCGCGCGCAACGGAACCAGGAGGCGGAACATGATGAGCGAGCGGCGGTGGGTGGTGGCGGCGGCGGTGGCGGCGATGCTCGCGGCGTGCAGGAGCGAGCCGCAGGGGACGTACCGCGGACCGAGCCAGTGCGTGCCGCCGAGCGGCGAGAGCGTGGATCGTGCGCGCTCGCCCGCGAGCCAAGACGAACGCATGGCGTGGTGGCGCGAGGCGCGCTTTGGGATGTTCATCCACTGGGGGCTGTACGCGATTCCGGCGGGCAAGTGGGGCGAGCGCACGGGGTACGGCGAGTGGATCCGCGACTCGGCGCGCATTCCGCTCGCGGAGTACGAGCGCTTCCTGCCGCAGTTCGATCCGGTGGCCTTCGATGCGGACGCGTGGGCGCGCACGGCGGCCGACGCCGGCATGAAGTACCTCGTGATCACGAGCAAGCACCACGACGGGTTCGCGCTGTACGACTCGCGCTGGAGCGAGTGGGACATGGGGAGCACGAAGTCCAAGCGCGACTTGCTCGGCGAGTTGAAGGCCGCCTGCGATCGCCACGGCGTGCGCTTCGCGACCTACCACTCGATCATGGACTGGCAGCACCCCGACTACTTGCCGCGGCGTCCGTGGGAGACGCGCTCGAGCGAGGGCGCGGATTTCGCGCGTTTCCGCGCGCATTTGCGCGGGCAGGTGACGGAGCTCGTCGAGCGCTACCAGCCGGCGGTGATGTGGTTCGACGGTGAGTGGGAGAGCACGTGGACGCACGAGCAGGGCGTCGAGCTGTTCGAGCTGTGCCGCAGCCTCGACCCATGGATGCTCGTCAACAACCGCGTCGACGTGCACCGCGGCGGCATGGCGGGCTTCTCGAGCTCGCGCGAAGCGGTCGGCGACTTCGGCACGCCCGAGCAGGAGATTCCCTCGACCGGCATGGCCGGCGTCGACTGGGAAACCTGCATGACGATGAACGACCACTGGGGCTTCAACGCGGCCGACGCGAACTGGAAGAGCGCGCGCGACTGCGTTCGCATGCTCGTCGATGTCGCCTCGAAGGGCGGCAACTACCTGCTCAACGTCGGCCCGCGCGCGGACGGCACGTTTCCGCCGGAGGCTGTCGAGCGCCTCGCCGCGATCGGCGCGTGGATGCGCAAGCACGACGGTGCGATCCACGGCACGGGCGCGAGTCCCTTCGGATCGTTGCCGTGGGGACGCGTCACCACGCGCCGCGACGGCGACGACACGCTGCTCTACCTGCACGTGTTCGAGCGTCCACAGTCCGGCGAGCTCGTGCTCCCCGGCCTCGGCAACGAGCCGCTGTCCGCGGGTCTTCTCTCAGGCCCTCGCACGGCGCTGCGCGCCGAGCGGCGCGGCTCCGAGCTCGTGATCGCGCTGCCGCCGACTCTGCCGGACAGCGACTGCAGCGTGGTGACGCTGCGGATCGCCGGTGCGCCGGTCGTGTACCGCGCGCCGCGCATCGCCGCGGAGTCCGACGAGTTCGTGTCGCGCTTGACCGTGGATCTCGCGGAGCTCCCGGAGGGGATCGACCTGCGCTTCACGCTCGACGGCAGCGAGCCGCAGATGCGTTCGTCGAGCTGGGCTGGCGCGCTCGAGCTCCTCTCCAGCGCCACGCTGCGCGTGCGCGGCTTTCACAAGGGCGAGCCGGTCACGCCGATCGTCGAGCGCGCGTTCCGACGCGTCGAGCCGCGCGAGGCGAGCGAGAGCGGCGCCACGCGCCCCGGCCTGCGTCGGCAAGTCTTCGCGGGCGACTGGGACAAGGTGCCGGATTTCTCCGCGCTCACCGAGCGCGAGTCCGCGGTGCTCGCGCAGGTCGCCCCGCCGCCGCGCGAAGAGCGCATCGGCACGCGCACGAGCGGCTGGATCGAAGTCCCCGCCGACGAGTACTACGTCTTCGCGCTCGCGAGCGACGACGGCAGCAAGCTGTGGATCGACGGCGCGCTCGTCGTCGACAACGACGGCCTGCACGGCACGCTCGAAAAACGCGGCGGCATCGCCCTCGCCCGCGGCCGCCACGCCCTGCGCCTCGACTGGATCAACAAGTCCGGCGGCGCCGAGCTCGACTTGCGCCTCGCCCCGCTGGGCCAACCTCCGGCTCCACTCACACCGGATCAGCTCTCCCACACGCCTTGATCGGCGCGGCTCGAGCTGCCGTCGGCGAGCGTCGCGAGCGAGGGCGGACAAGAAAAGAGCGCGGAGCCGCCCTCAGGAAGCGGCCCCGCGCTTACGGCACGGAAGCTGGCTCCTGCCGCTCAGGAAGGCGGGAGCCGATTCGGTCCGCGGCGGCCGCGAACGAGCGGGACTCAGGATTCCCACCCGTTCTCGGCCGCCGGTTCGAACACGAGCCTTGGCAGGCCGGAGTTCGAGGGCGAAAATTCGAGCAACGGGCGCACCGGCCGTCCAGCGCATTTCCGGCCCCTGCGCGCGATTCCCGAAGTCGAGACGGAGTTTCCCGCCGAGGCCGTTTCTCTCGCGCAAGCCACGCTCGCGCGCGTTCCTGTCTGGCGTGCGGCCGGGCCGACTTTGCGAATTCGAACCCGCGCGGCGCGCCTCGCGCCGCTTTCGGGCGAACATCGCGGGATCGCGGAGCGCGCAGTAGCCTGCCTCGAATGCTGCTCGTTCTCGCGTTGCTGCTGTGCGCCGCTGGCGACAAGTCCGGCCGCGTGGATTCCGAGGTCACGCGGGCCGACATCGAGCGCACGATCGCGTACCTCGCGAGCGACGAGCTCGAGGGGCGCGACACCGGAAGCCCGGGCCTCGAGAAGGCGGCGGTGTTCCTCTCCGAAGCGCTGGCCCGCGCGGGTGTCGCGCCCGCGGGCGACAAGGGCACGTGGCTGCAGCACGTGCCGATCACGCGCACGACGTTTCGCGAAGTGCCGCGACTCTCGGTTTGGACCGAGGACGGCAAGGAGCGCGAGTGCATCGCGGGCATCGACTTCGACTGGCACTCGGGTGCGCCGGCGACCCGGCGCCTGCGAGCGCGCGTCGTGACGAAGGACGACGAGATGATCGCGTTCCAAGACGACGAGGTCGCGCTGTTCCTCGACGGCTCGATGCAGGACCGGCGTCGCTGGCTCTCCGCTTCGAAGGGTGTCGGCTTCGGGCTCGTGATCGCGCCGGGGAGTGACAAGCCGGGCGTGAGCGCGACGACGACGCCGCCTCGCCAGCAGACGAACGCGGGGACGCCGGAAGAGCAGCCGACCGGGCAGCTGCGCGTTCACGGCGAGGTGCTGGCGCTGTTTCGCGCGGGCAAGATCAAGGCGGTGCGCGTGCACGGGAGCGTCGAGAAGGCGCGCGTTCCCGCCTTCAACGTGCTCGGCATCGTGCGCGGCGTCGGGACGCCGGAAAACCCGGCGCTGGCCGAGGAAGCGATCGTGTTCAGCGCTCACTACGACCATGTCGGTCTGCTGCGCGGCGAGACGAAGCCCGGCGAGGATGCGATCCGCAATGGAGCCGACGACGACGCCTCGGGATGCGCGGCCGTGGTCGAGCTCGCCGAGGCGCTCGCGGCAGGCCCCAAGCCCGCGCGCTCGCTCGTCTTCCTGCTCGCGACGGCGGAGGAAATCGGGCTGCTCGGGACCGAGTGGTACATCGAGCATCCGCTGTTCGCCCTCGACAAGACGGCCTGCAACCTGAACTACGAGATGGTGGGCCGTCCCGACGCGCTCGTCGGCGGCGCGGGCAAGCTGTGGCTCACGGGCGACGAGCGCTCCAACCTCGGCGCGCGCCTGCGCGAGCTCGGAGTTCCCGTCGTCGCCGATCCGCGAGTGCGCCAGAACTTCTTCCAGCGCTCCGACAACTACGCTTTCGCGCGCCGCGGCGTGGTCGCGCAGACGCTCTCGACCTTCGATCCAGAAAACCACAAGGACTATCACGGCGTCGACGACGAGCTCGAACGGCTCGACCTCGATCACATGGCCGCGGCCGTGCGCGCGTCGTTGCCCGGCGTGCGAGCGCTGGCCGACGGCACGCTCACGCCGACGTGGAATCCCGGCGGCGATCCTTCCAAGCGCTGAGTCGCTGCAGGTCGCCGCGCCTCAGTCGATGACGCAATAGCGGACGATCACCTGACTCACGCTCGTCTGCGGATCGAGATGCCACAGGCGCACGACGACACGCTGCGGCGTGGTCGCGGCCTCGATGACGCCGAGCGGGTTCG
>VGZD01000145.1 GCA_016872715.1 Planctomycetota bacterium | reverse complement strand
CGAAGCGCAGCGTCGAAAACGGAGCGGTGTCGAGCGAGAACAGCGGCAAGACCGCGTCGCGCGCGGCGCCAGCGCGCGCGCGCGGACGGAACCAGTCGAAGTTCCGCGACCAGCGGCTGTCCTGCGGCGCGAGCTCGCCCCGCAAGAGCAGCGCGTCGATCGGTCCGGTGACCTGCAGTTGCGCGTCCGCGCGCACGCGCAGGTCGGGCCGCTGCACGACCAGCAGCTCTCTGCCCTTGATCGCGAGATCGAGCTCGACGCGCGGCGCGAGGCGGATATTCCCCGCCACCTCGAACGGACCGGCGCCGAGCTCTCCCACGAGGCGCTCGACCACCACTCGCTCGCCCTCGAGGCGGAACTCGCCCGACAGCCGCTGCAGCGCGGGGAAGCGCGCGTCGAGCCGCACTTCGCCGTCGCGCAGCTCCGCGCGACCCGCCAGACGCGGCGACGCGAGCGCGCCTTCGATGCGCACCTCGCCGTGCGTCGCACCGGCCGTGCGGCGCAGCGCCGGAGTGAGCTCCGCGAGCAGCGCGAGATTCTCGATCGACCAACTGGCCGCGAGCTGCGTTCCCGGCTCGTGCCAGGGCGCGCGCCGCGCGCGCCACCACGCCTCGAGCGCGCGGCGCGAGAAGAGCGTGCCGCGGGCCTCGACGCGCAGGCCCGGGTTCGCCGCCAGCGCGAAGTCCTCGATCGAGAGCCCGTCGTCGAGCTCGAGCCGCGCCCGCAAGGTGCCGTCTCCCAAGCCGAGGGTCTGCACGACGCCGAAATCCGAGCGCGGTGCGATCGAGAGCGCGCTGCCCCGGAGTTCCACGTACCCGCGCAGGTCGGGCGCGACCCCGGCCAGTCGACCGCTCGCCGACAGCGCGCCCGCGAGCGGTCCCCGGAGGCCGAGTTGTTGCCACGGCAGGACGCTCGCATCGCCGATGCGCAGGTCGACGCTCGCTTGCAATGCGCCCTCGGCGAAGCGCGACGGCGCGCGTTCGTCGAACGGCAGCTCGCCGGTGAGCGAGAGGGCGAGCGTCTCGCCCGCGCTCAGCGTGCAGCGCTCCACGACGGCTCGCGCGCCGCTCGCGCGCGCCGACAGATCGAGCGCGAGTGCGGGCCAACCCGCTCCGGGAACGAGGCGCGTCGCGCGCAGGTCCGCGGCGATCTCGAACCGACCGGACTGCTCGCGCACGTGCGCGCGACCGTCGACGTCCCCCACGGAAACATCGCGGCCGACGAAGGGCGCGAGCAGGGGCATCGGCTCGACGTCGTCGAAGCGCGCGTCGAGTTCGAACTCCCCCTCGCGCCACGCGAGCGCCGCCGCGAGCTCGCCGCGCAGCCCGTTCATGGCGATCTCCGGAGCAAGAACGCGGCCGCGCTCGATCGCGACCGCGCAGGGGCGCGCGAGCACCAGCCCGACGCCGTCGCGCACGAGCGAGGCCTCCTCGATCTCCGCCAGCATCGGCCCGCCGAAGCGCTCGTGCACCAGCGCGCCCTTCGCCCGCACGTCGAGCCCGAACGCGCCGAGGGACAGCGAGCGCACGTCGATGCGCCGCGCGGCGATGCGCGCGCTCGCGTCGAGCCAGTCGAGTTCGTGGCCCGCGCTCGTGGCGACGTCGAGCGCCGCGATGTCCACTTCGCCCTCGAGCTCGTCCAGCGCGCCCGCGAGCCGCGCGTCGAACGCGACGACGCCCCGCGCGAACCGCTCGGGCGCCAGCACCTCCAGCGCGGGGATCGACACGCGCAGCGTCGACGACTCGACGACGCGCGTGCGCCAGTCCATGGCGCCTTGGAGATGGAGCTGTCCCAGCGCGCCGAGCGCGCCCAGCGACAGGACCTCCACGCGCGCGCCGTCGACTCTCGCGCGCGCCTCGAGCGCTCCGAGCTCGAACCCCGAGAGCACGACGCGCTCGCCGCGCAGCGCCAGTCGACCCTGCGGCTCGGCGAGGGTTCCAGCGATCTCCAACGTCCCCCGAGCGCTGCCCGCCCAACTGCGCGTGTCGACGAGCGCGCCGAGCTCCGCGAGGTCGGCGAACTGGAGGTCGCCCTCCAGCGCGACTTCCGTGCGCTCCTCTAGCGGTTCGCTCCAGCGCAGCTCGCCCGTGCGCACGACCATGCGTCCGGTGTGCGTCTCGAGTCGCCCGCTCGCGATCGCGAGCCCCCGCGGACCGAGCTCGCCCTCCAACCAAACGCGGTGGGGTCCGATCCAGCCCGGCGGCGAGAGCGCGAGCGCGGAGAGATCGTGCACGCACAGCTCGACGTGCCCGCGCGCGGATTGCAGGAACTCGAGCCACGAGCGGCGTTCGAGCGGCAGCTCCAGCGCCGCGCCCCACAGCAGGCTGTCGCGCTGGCGCACGGCGATGCGCGGCACCTCGATCCATCCAGGTCGCAGCAGCACGTCGGCGTCGAGACTGTCGATGGCGATTCCATCGACGCACAGGTCGTCGACCTGCACGCTCGCCTCGCTCCACACGCCGCGATCGTCGATCAGGACCCGGCCCGCGCCGCGCGCGCGTCCCGCGAGAGCGAGCTCCCGCAGCGCCGTGAGCGCCGCGCCGTGGCGCTCGAGGTCCACGTCCGCGAGCTTCCAATCCAGCGTCCACGCGCGCTCGGCCGACTGCGCGACGAGGTCGAGGCGCGCCGCGGCGAGACGACCGTGGAACTCCGCGCGCACGCCGGACGCGCTCGCGCGCAGCTCCCCGCGCTCGAGCTCCAGCTCGAGTGCGCCGCCGACGCGCAGGCGCTCGAACGTGAGAGCCTCTCCGCTGAGCTGGCCGCGTGCGTCGAGCCACAGCTCGCGCGCGGTCGTGGGCCACGGCCCTCCGAGCTCGATGCGCTCCACCCGCGCCTCGAGCGTTCCATCGAACAGCGCGAACTCTCCGCCGCGCAGAGCGGCCGTGCGTCGCTCGGGGAACTCGAAGTCGAAGTCCAACCGCTCGACGGCGAAGTGCGCGGGCAGCCACTCCAATTGGCGCCGCAGCTTCGCCGAGTCGTACTCGTCCGCGCGCGGATCGGCGCCGAAGCTCGCGCGCCCGGCGACGCCCCCCACGCGCACGCCGCGCAGTCCCTCGCCCGTCCCGCGCAGGAGCTTGCGCAGCTCGTACTCGAGCTCGACGTCGCTCGCGCGGACGCTCCAGACGTTGCGCGCGTCCAGCGAGCGCAGCTCGAGCTCGTCGATCGACAGCGACGTGATCCAGTTGCCGGAAACGCCGCGCGCCTCGAGCTCGAGGCCGTGTTCGCGGCGCAGGCGCTCGGAGAGCCGCTCGACCAGCCACGGCGCGACGAGCACGTTGCGCAACGCCGCGAGTGCGAGCAGAGCAGCGACGAGCGCCGCCGCGAGCGCCCAGCGTCGCCGTCGACTCGCAGCCGTCCGCACTTCAGCCATCGCCTCGTCCCGAGCGCGCGCCGTGCGCGCTCACTCGTCCTCGTTGACGCGCGTCCAGCCCTGAGCACGCAGCCAGCGCAAGGTGAGCAACGCGATCGCGGCGAGCAACCCGAGCACGAGGAAATAGCCGTATTCCCAGCGCGTTTCCGGCATGTTGCCGAAGTTCATGCCGTAGATCCCCGTCACGAAAGAGAGCGGGATGAAGACGGTCGTGATCGCGGTCATCAAGCGCATGACCTGATTCATGCGCAAGTTGAGTGCGCCGTGAATGAGCTCGCGCACGTCGATGCCGAGGTCGCGGTAGTGCGCGGAGAGTTCGACCACCGAGTGAGTGTGTTCGCGCAAGTCGGAGAGGTAGGGCAGCGTTTCGGACCGGAAGAAGCTGCGCGCCTCGTGCCCGAGCGCGACCGCGAGCTCCCTCATCGGCAGCGCGATGCGCGAGAGCATGCGCAGGTCGCGCATCAGCTCGTACAGCGTCGAGAGCGGCTTGGACGAGGGGCGCGCGATCGCCTGCGCCTCGACGAGTTCGAGGCGCGCGCCAAGGTGTTCGAGGCACGGCGTGAAGCTGTCGACGACGCAGTCGAGGATGCGATAGACGAGGAAGTCGATCCCGCTTCGGCGCGTGAGGCTCTCGGGCTGGTGCAAGCGCTGGCGCAGCGGAGCGAGCAGGTCGATCGGCTCGTCGCTGAACGTGATGACCGTCGTGCCCCGCACGAAGATCGAAACCTGTTCGGACTCGGGGTGCTCGCCGCCCTTCATCGCGCGCGCCACCACGAACAGCGCGTCGCCAAACGCCTCGAGCTTGGGTCGCGAGTTGTTGCCGAGCACGTCTTCGAGCGCCAGCCGCGGCACGGCGAGCTTGGCCTCGAGAAACTCGAACAGGCCTCGATCGCCGTAGCCCTCGACGTCGATCCAAGTGATCTCGGGTGCTTCGGCGAGCCGCTGCACCTCGGCCAGCGACACGTGGTCGCACGCCTCGATGCGTGTGGCGTCGTAGCGCACGACGCGCACGCGCGGCTTGGGCGCGCCGTCGGGAATCACGAGCGAGCCCGGGCTCATGCCGGGATTGGTGGGAAGCCCGTGATGACGGCGACGGCGCGACATGGGCTGACGAGTCTAGGAAGCGGAGGCTGGCTTGCGCTCGTGCGGCGCGTCCAGGGCGCTGCTCGGGTCGAGAAGCGCGGGAGGGAGCGCATGCGCCGGGGAAACCACGGCGGCTAGACGTGGTTGCGCAGCATCAGCTCCTTGGGGTGCGGCTCGAGATAGACCTGATCGCACAGGTAGGCGACGTCGCGCACTCGCACGTGGTGGCGGATCAGGGTCAGCGGGACGAGGAGCGGCACAAGTCCGGCGCGGTAGTCGTGCAGCGTCTGGCGCAGCTCGTCGCGCGACGCCGTGTCGAGTTCGTCGCGGAAGTAGCCGGAGAGCTGTTGGAGCACGTTGAAGTGCCGCCGGCGGCTGGCGTTCTCGCGCATGGCCGCCATCAGTCCGACGCCGTAGCGCTCCACGAGCTCGGCGCGCCCGAGCCGCTTGCCCGCTGCGATCAGTCGGCCGAGCGCGGCGTGGTGCTCGGGGCTGTGCGCGAGCAGCACGTACTTGTGGATGCGATGGAATTCGACCAGCCGCGCGAGGCTGGGCCCTTCCTCGAGCAGGTTGCGCCAGCGCCAGTAGGCGAACACGCTCTCGACGAACGTCTCGCGCAGCTTGGCGTCGTTGAGGCGCCCTTCCTCCTCGACCGGCAAGAGCGGAAAATGCGCCATGAGCGCCGCGGCGAAGCGGCCGCGCCCCTTGCTCGAGGGCAGGCCGCGCTCGCCGTAGACCTTGACGCGCTCCATGCCACAGCTCGGGCTGTCGCTCTTGAGCACGAAACCGCACAGCTCGAGCCGCTCGAGCGCCGCGAGCTTCCCGCGCGCCCAGGCCTCGAGTTGCGGCGTGTAGTCCTCGCCGCTCTCGCCGAACACGATCCGCGGCGCACCCTGCTCCCCCACCAACCGCAGCGTCGGCCGCGGCACCGGGAGCCCGCTCTCCACCTCGGGACAAACGGGGACGAACTCGAAGTACGGCGCGAGGATTTCCGTGAGGAAGCGCTCGCGCTTGTGACCGCCGTCGTAGCGCACGTGCGAGCCGAGCAGGCACGCGCTCGCGCCCACGCGGATCGGTCGCGCCGTCGCGGCGAGCGGCTCAGCCATGGAGCGAACTCAGCAGCTCGTGCAGCTCTCGGAACGTGTGCACGCGGTGGAAGCGAGGCAGGTCGGAGGCCTGCTCGGGCCACGGAGCGCGGCCGCCGAGGACCAACTGCACGTCGTGCTCTTGGCAAGCCGCGCCCACCTTGCGCACCTGTGCGCGCAGGTTCGACGCCTCGTGAGCGCGCCCGTGCGCCGAAATCGCCACCAGATCGCAGTCGCCGTACACGACGCGCTCGACCACTTCGGCCGAAGGTACCGAGCAGCCGCCCCACAGGACGTTCCAGCCGCGCTCGCGCAAAACGAGCTCGCCCAGTCGCAGGCCGAGCGTGTGGGGATCTCCTTCCGCGCCGACGAGCAGAGCTCGCGGGCCATGGTGCGGCACGGCGATGGACTCCGTGCAGCGCGCGAGGCCGCGAGCGAGGCGCTCGCCAGCGAGTTGCCCCCGCAAGACACCGATCTCGCCGCGCTCCCCGCGCCGATCCCGCTCGCCGAGCACCGCGCCGACGAACTCCGCCACGCACCACCAAGCCTCGAGCCGCGCACGATCGCGCAGCAGCGCCGCGTGGACCTCGTAGGGGCTGCACTCGGAGTCGAGCAGCCCGATCCACTCATCGATCTGCGCCGGTTCCATCTCCCGCACCTCGTGCCGCGCCAGCCGAAACTTCTCGACCTCCCCCCGCGCAAAGCGCCGATGGCGCCCCTGAGTCCGCACGCAAGGCAAGCTCCCCAAATCCGCCCACCGCTTCACACTCGTCGGCCCCACTCCGAGCAGCCGAGCCACTTCGGCACTGGTCATGAACTCATCCATGTCCCACCCACCTTCCCGCCCCTCCCCCCCAACCTCAAGCCCGTTCCCCCCCCACCCCCCCAAAAAACCACCCACAGCCTCTCCCTCCCCACGCGCCGCCCACGGGTCACGGACGCACTGCCAAGCCACAAAACCCGTTCCCAAGCCGCCCCCCCTAGTGCCGGGCCTCGCT